>JAVYAJ010000272.1:0-33653 GCA_032229885.1 Candidatus Anammoximicrobium sp.
AAGCCGTCCGGTCCTTGGTGACAGGTGGGTTCTTCGTAGCGGACGAACTGGATCGACCGCCAGCAGACACACCGGAGGGCTTGCGCCCTTCCGCTTCGATTCTTGCGCTCCTCCCGCTTCAATTCTCGGTGACCGTTCATCAAGGCTCGCATGACTTGCAACGCAGGTTGTCGCCATTAGGTTGCCGTGACAAACCATGAACGACTACAAATCGCCACGCCTTGCCAGTAAACGATCGGACAACAAATAGTCGAACGATCCTTACGACCTGCTGGCGGTGTCGAACAGCGAGCGTGCTCGGCGAGCTTGCCGTGTCGAGGGGCGGCGGTCGCGCGTGGGATCCGCGGTCCCGCGGGCGGGTTTAGGGCGCCGCGCGCGAGGCGATCAGATCGTCGAGTTCCGCGCGCAGCCGGGGCAGGATCTCGTCGTAGCTGAACGCGCCGACCAGGCGCCCCCCGCGTTTCAGGTTCACGTACGTCGGACCGCACCACAGGCCCAGGTCCGCGTCGTCGGTCTCGCCGGGACCGTTCACGCGGCAGCCCATCACGGCGATCGTCAGCGCGTGTCCGCGGGCGTATTGCGTCAGCTCGCGAACCTGTTCGGCCAGCTCGACGAACCGTTCGTTTTCGACGCGCGAGCAGCTCGGACAGGAAATCAAGTTCAACGAATTGCGCTGGCCTGGAACAACGGTGCGCACGCGGCCGGCCGCGATGTCCGCCAGGATTTGACGTCCCACCGAGATCTCCTCGGCTTTGCGCGCGTTGGGCACCGTCAGGGAAACGCGGATCGTGTCGCCGATCCCGCGACCGATCAGTTGTTCGAACGCAATCCGCGTCTTGATGACGCCGTCGGGCGGCAGACCGGCCTCGGTGACGCCCAGATGCAGCGGGACGTCCGGGCGGCGGTCCGCAAAGCGGCGATTGGCTTCGATCACCTTGAGCGGATCCGAATCCTTCAGCGAGACGCAGTAGCGAACGCCTTCGATCGTGTCCAGCAGATCACAGTGCTCCCACGCGCTGTCGAGCATCGGCGAGATCGAGTCGCTGGCGTCGTAACGTTCTTTGTGCGCCGGGTCGACGCTGCCGCAGTTCACGCCGATGCGAATCGCACAGTCGTGCTCGCGGGCGACGGCCGCCAGATAGCGAACCTTGTCCTGCCAGGGCTTGTGCCGTTCGTGATGATACAGGTGGCCCGGGTTGTAGCGGATCTTGTCCACGTGCGGCGCGACACGTTCGGCCAAGCGATAATTCTCCTGCAGGTCTACGGACAGGTTGGCCGAGACCTGGCGGCGAATTTCGCGCAGCGCTTCGGCGTCGGCTGGGCTGTCGACGGCGATCCGCACCACATCGGCGCCCGCGGCCTCCAACGCCCGAACCTGCTGGACGGTCGCATCGATATCTTGCGTGCGGGTCGCGGTCATGCTCTGCACGGCGATCGGCCGTAGATCGCCGATGACCACCGTCCCGATTCGCACAGGACGAGTCCTGTTTCTGGAAATCGTCACAAGAGCCTCGCTGTGGCCGTGGGCGCCACGCCAGATCCAATTCGGCCCGGCGGTCGCGCCAGCCGCGCAGGCCGAGTCTATACGTCGTCGGGCCCTGCGTCAAACGAGGTCGCCTGTCGATCGGCAGGCGGGCAGGCCCGGCGCGGCCCGCCGGGCCGAGTTGACGCGTCGGGTCTTTCCAGGCCCTGTGCGAGGCAGGGCGCGCGCTTGGCGACGCCCTGCGATGGGGCGCGGCAGGCTATGCTTTGCTGGTGTACGAGATCAGCGCTTTCATATAGTTGGCGCGTTCCAACTCGCTGGGGTCTGAACAGCGGATGCGGCTCATGCTGCCCTTCAACTGTTCGACGGACTCGTATTCCTTCTCCTCCAGCCACTCCAGCAGCTCTTGTTGCAGTTGCTTCAAATAGCCGGGACCGCGCTGCAACAGCACGGACGCCATCGCCACCACGTCTGCGCCGACCAGCATGGCCTTGATCACATCCGCCGTGGCGTGGACGCCGCTGGTCGCGGCCAGTGAGATCTCGACATGGTCACGGAGGATGGCGATCCACCGCAGCGGCAGACGCAGTTCGCTGGGCGTGCTGAGCTGCAAGGTCGGTTGGAACCGCAGCGCGTCCAGGTCCATGTCGGGTTCCAGAAAGCGGTTGAACAGAACCAGGCCGGCGACGCCCGCGTCGGCGAGGCGGCGGGCGAATCGCGGCAGGCCGCTGAAGTACGGTCCCATTTTCACCGCCAAGGGGATGGACAGCGAATCCTTGACGGCCGACACCAAGTCCAGGTATCGGTCTTCGACGTCCTTGGCGCTCATCTCGGGGGCGGTCGGGATAAAGTAAATATTCAGTTCGAGCGCGTCGGCGCCCGCGTCCTGAATCATCTTGGCGTACCGCACCCAACCGCCCTTCGACGCGCCGTTCAAACTGCCGATCAGGGGGATCGACAGTCTTTTCTTGGCCGCTTCCATCTCTTCGAGGTATACGCCCGGGCCGACGCGATAGTCGGCCATCGCCGGCAGATAACTCAGGGATTCGGCGAACGATTCCGTGCCCTGGTCGTACAGCCGCGCAATCTCCATCTCTTCGTGTTCGATCTGTTCTTCGAACAACGATGGCCAGACGGCCGCCGAGGCTCCGGCTTCCTCGAGTTGCAGCAAGCTGTCGAGGCTGCCGGTCAACGGGCTGGCCGCGGCGACCAGCGGGTTTTTCAGTTTCAAGCCCAGATAGGTAGTGCTCAGATCGACGCTCACGCTTGGACTCCTTCTTGCTTTTCGGCCTGTTCTGCGACTTCACGCTGGATGCCCGACAGTTGCTCGTAATAGTGCCATTGGTCGTCGATGTCCCGCTGGGCCAGGCTGAACAGCCGCTCGGCCTCCGCCGGATTGGTTCGGGCGAGCATGGCAAAGCGGGCTTCCTTGGCCGCGATTTCTCTGAACGGGATGTTCGGCTTGCGGCTGTCCAACTGGAACGGGCGCCCGCCGCTGTGAGACAACCGGGGGTCGTACCGGAACAGCGGCCAGAATCCGGATCGCACCAGATCTTTTTGGTGCGTCATCGAGGTCGCCATCTCGATCCCGTGGGCGATGCAGTGGCTGTAGGCCAGGATCAGCGACGCGCCACGATAGGACTCGGCCTCCTGGAACACCTTGATGGTCTGGGCCGGGTTCGCGCCCATCGCCACTTGGCCGACGTACACGTTGCCGTACGAGGCGGCGATCATGCCCAGGTCTTTCTTGCGGGTGGGCTTGCCCCCGGCGGCGAACTTGGCCACCGCCGAGCGGGGCGTCGCCTTGGACGCCTGGCCGCCGGTGTTCGAGTAGACGCCCGTGTCCAGCACCAGCACGTTCACGTCGCGGCCCGACGCCAGGACGTGATCCAGGCCGCCGAAACCGATGTCGTAGGCCCAGCCGTCGCCGCCCAGGATCCAGACGCTCTTGCGGACCAACGCCTCGGCCACCCCCGCCAGGATCCGAGCGGACAGCGAATCGATGTCCGCCAGCCGCGCGTGCAACGCGCGGACGCGGTCGCGCTGGGCCTCGATCTCTGCTTCGGTGTGCTGCGCGGGCGCGTTGGCAATCAGGTCGCGGGCCAAATCGTCGCCGATCTGGGACGCCAACTCGCGGCATAGGCCGATGGCCAAGTTCTGCTTTTCGTCGAACGCCAGCCGGAAGCCGAGTCCGAACTCGGCGTTGTCCTCGAACAGCGAGTTCGACCAAGTCGGGCCGCGGCCCTCGGCGTTCGTGGTGTACGGCGTCGCCGGCAGATTCGCGCCGTAGATCGACGAACAGCCCGTGGCGTTGCCGATGATCAGCCGATCGCCAAACAACTGGGTCATCAGCTTGATGTACGGAGTCTCGCCACAGCCCGCGCACGCTCCGGAGTATTCGAACAACGGCAGCAAGAGCTGCGTGCCCTTGACCGTATTGGTCTTGGTCTGGCTGCGATCCAGATCCGGGATATTGAGGAAATACTCGTAGTTCTTCTGTTCGACCTCCAGGTGGTCCAGCTTGGGCTCCATGTTGATCGCCTTGTGCTTGACCTCCTCCTTGCTCTTGGCCGGACAGACATCCACACAGACGGCGCAGCCCGTGCAATCGTCGGGCGCGACCTGGATCGTGTAGAAGAAGTCTTCCAACTCCTTTCCCTTGTAATCGACGGTCTGGAAGTCGTTCGGCTGGCTGTTCAGCGAGTCCTTGGGATAGGCCTTGGCGCGGATCGCCGCATGGGGGCAGACCAGCACGCACAACCCGCATTGCGTGCAGATCTTCGGATCCCAGATCGGAATCTCGAGCGCGATGCTGCGTTTCTCGTACTTGGCCGTCGCCGTGGGAAACGTTCCGTCGACGGGCAACGCGCTGACCGGCAGCAGGTCGCCCTTGCCGCCGATGATCATCCCCGTCACCCGCTCGACAAAGTCGGGCACGTCGCCCCACACCGGCGGCAGTCGCCTGAACGTGCTGGTGACGTGGTCCGGATATTTGACCTCGTGCAGGTTCTCGATCGACGCGTCGACGGCGGCAAAGTTCCTTTGGACGACCGCCTCGCCGCGTTTGCCATAGGTCTTCTTGATCGCCTGCTTGATCTGCTCGATCGCTTCCTCGCGGGGCAACACGTTGGCCAGGGCAAAGAAGCACGTCTGCATGACGGTGTTCACGCGATTGCCCATGCCGGCGGCTTTGGCCACGCCCGAGCCGTCGATCACGTAGAACTTCAGCTTCTTACGGATGATCGTCTCCTGGACCTCCTGTGGCAGGCGGTCCCAGACCTCCTCCGGCCCGAACGGGCTGTTCAACAGGAACGTGGCGCCGACCTCGGCCTTTTCCAACACGTCGATCCGCTCGAGGAACACGAACTGATGGCAGGCCACGAAGTTCGCCCGTTCGATCAGATAGGTGGAATTGATCGGTCGCGGGCTGAAGCGCAGGTGCGAGACGGTGATCGCCCCGGCCTTCTTCGAGTCGTAGACAAAGTAGCCTTGGGCGTACAGATCCGTGTTCTCGCCGATGATCTTGACCGAGTTCTTGTTGGCGCCGACCGTGCCGTCGGCGCCCAGCCCATAGAACATCGAGCAGCGCACGTCCGGCTCGTCGGTGTGGAATTCGGGGTCGTATTTCAGGCTGGTGTGGGTCACGTCGTCGACGATCCCCACCGTGAAATGGTTTTTCGGCTGGGCCTCGTTCAATTCGTCCAGCACGGCCTTGACCATGGCCGGGGTGAACTCTTTGGACGACAAGCCGTACCGGCCGCCGATGATCCGCGGAGGCGCGGCGTCGGCGCCAGCCCGGGCGCGCCAACCCTCGCTCACCGCCGTCAGGATGTCCTGGTACAGCGGTTCGCCCACCGACCCCGGCTCTTTGGTGCGATCGAGCACGGCGATGCCTTGGACCGTGCTGGGGATCGCCGCCAGACAGGCCGCGATGTCGAACGGCCGGAACAGACGCACTTTGAGCACGCCGACCCGCTGCCCCATCTGGTTCAGCTTGTTCACCGTCTCCTCGGCCGCGCCGATCCCCGAGCCCATCAACACGACGATCCGATCCGCGTCCGGCGCGCCGACGTAATCGAACAGGCGATACTGGCGGCCCACCAACGCGGCAAAGCGGTCCATCGTCTCCTGGACGATCGACGGCGCCTCGAGATAGAACGGATTGCACGCCTCGCGAGCCTGGAAGAACACGTCGGGATTCTGAGCCGTGCCGCGCAGCACGGGTCGATCCGGGTTCATGGCCCGATCGCGGTGCGCTTGGATCAGCTGATCGTCGATCATCGCGCGGATGTCGTCATCGCTCAGAAGCTGGATCTTGTTGACCTCGTGCGAGGTGCGAAATCCGTCGAAAAAGTGCAGGAAAGGGATCCGCGACTTGAGCGTCGCGGCCTGGGCGATCAGCGCCATGTCGTGGGCCTCGCCCACCGAGCCCGAAGCCAACATGGCCCAGCCCGTTCCCCGGACCGACATGACGTCGCTGTGATCGCCAAAGATGGACAACGCGTGGGTCGCCAGCGTCCGCGCCGCAATGTGGAACACGGTCGGCGACAGCTCGCCGGCGATCTTGTACATGTTGGGGATCATCAGCAGCAGACCCTGCGACGCCGTGAACGTCGTCGTCAAGGCGCCGGCCTGCAGCGCCCCGTGACACGCGCCGGCCGCGCCGCCTTCGCTTTGCATCTCGACGACATCCGGCACCACTCCGTACACATTCTTGCGGCCCTGAGAGGACCATTCGTCGCAAAACTCGCCCATATTCGACGAGGGCGTGATCGGGTAGATCGCGATCACCTCGTTGGTCTTGTGCGCGATGTACGACGCCGCTTCGTTACCATCGATCGTTACCCATTTGCGCTCGCTCACGTGTACCTCCTCAATCGGTCATTATGACTATCGTGATCGGCCTGTCCAAAGATTCGTCCACCCGTACGGAATGCGACGACGGGCTGAGGCGGCCGCCGTGGAAAAGACGAACCGGAAAAGACGGACTCGTCGCACGCCTCGACACTCGGGCGCTCCCCTCTCGCCGGCGGCAGTCTGACTGCGCACACGGTGGACGCAGACACTGTACTGGACACGATGGTTCGCTCGAGCCGTAGCCCATGCGCAGCGCAGCTCGAGGCGCACGTCCGGCTTGCCCTCGGTCCGTCTTGATCCGTCAACACGAAGCGTCTACTCGGTATACCTCTCGCCGACGACGCCGGCGCGCTCGTTTGGAGATCGTCGAATTCCAACCAAAGCCGAGCGTCGAGGAACGTCTGAGACACCGACACGAGACACCGGAATCCCATAACCGACATAGTACAGCTTTTTGTCAGCAATTCAACTGGAGTAAACGAGATATTTGATAGTCAATCAAAAAATGATGTTCTGCGGCCCGCCGTTCACCCGTTGAAAGAAGTGGATCGCTCGCCGTTCTGAAGGGACGCGCTCCGTCGCGGACACCTGGCTTCGGCCACGATCGAGCGCGGTCCTGGCGCGCCCACTTCTTAAACCACGAGCGCCTTGCCTGTTGCGCGTTTGAGCGCTGAATCTGTTTGGCCGAAGGCCTCCGCTCACCGTAGCCTGGGGCAACGCCCCAGGACTGGCGCCGTGCGCGTGCCTCTTTTGGCCGAAGGCCATATTCATGCGGGCGGCGGTGACACGTTGAAGATGGCCTTCGGCCAGCACGGTTGTCGTCGTCTGGGCTGCGCAACAGCCATGTAATATCAATTCCAACTAAACCCCACAATTTCCGGCTTTTGAGCCGCACCAACACCGGGCCGTGTAGACCAGGTTCCGCAAGACGGCGGAAATGACTCGTCCAATGGCTGACGCCCTGTCCAATCTGCGTTTTTAGGGCCCCGTGTTTGCTCGAGTCCGGGATTCCCGCAGCCCGGCGACCGCAGTTGCGCTGGCGTTTGGGCTAGACTGGGAACGAGCTATTCGGGACAAAGGTCTCGGGAAGCCCGATGACGGTCGCTCGGAAGGTGCAGCTTCCGAAATCGTAGACTCGTCTATGGGCTGCCATTCCCAGCCGCGCAACACCTACAATTACAACGGACGCGGAAGGCGGCGCTTGGCAAGGAACGATGCTGGGCCGCGCGCCCCGATCGCCGAAGGGCGACAATTGTTGTCCGATGCCCCCTTGTGCGCAGCAATCGCCTATGCGTATAAATAGAGCGTCGGGTGGTGGCTGGCCTGCCCAGAGGGCAAGGCTGGCATTGCCGTCTGTGCTGCGGCCGTGGCGGAATTGGCAGACGCGCTAGGCTCAGGACCTAGTCACCCTTACCGGTGGTGGAGGTTCAAGTCCTCTCGGCCGCACCTCGCAGACAAGGACTTGCGTCGAATCGACGCGAGTCCTTTTTTTATCGATGAACGGATTTGTCGAGAACAAAACTCCATCGTCTCTCAGACCGGCAACACATCATGAACCTGTATCCTGTCGAGCTCCAGATCGTCGATCCGCCCGCGTTGCTGATCGACTGGAGCGATGGCCAACGACGTATTTATCCGCTGGTCGAACTGCGCGACGGATGCCCGTGCGCGTTCTGTCGCCAGTCGAGCAAGGCGGTCGTCCCCGAAGGGGCGATCCATCTGCCGGTGCTGTCCAAGGCTGAAACGGCGCCGCTGAGCCTGGTCGCGATGACGCCCGTCGGCAGCTATGCCTACTGTCTCGAGTTCAGCGACGGCCACAATTCGGGGATCTACACGTTCGAGCTGTTGCGTGAACTGGGACACGAGGCGCCACGTGACGCACAGGATCCGGCGAGCGGCCGCTGAACCGCGGCGTCCCGCCACGGCCGACGCCGGAGCGCACGGCCGGGCGGGCGCGGCGACCGCGGCCGACTCGGCCCACGAGCGTGAGGCGGGCTCGACCATCAAGACGGCGTGTCTCGTGGCGGGCGCCGCGGTCTATCTGATCGCGTTCTTTGCAGCCGACCCGACTCGCGTCCACCGCTTCTCGTTGCTCTTGCTGCCGGATCAGATCGTCTCGTCTTGGGTCGCGGGCCAGGGGAACTCGTTCCAACTGTCCGATCGCTGGCCGTTGGTCGCCGTCGCGGGCTTGATCTTGCTGCTGGCCTATGTCGTGGGCCGGATGTCGCTGAACGTCGTCGGGGCCGATCAGGGGTTGTGCCGCTTCGAAGGCGGTGTATTTTCGCTTGCCGCGGGGCTGGCTCTGTGGTCGCTGGCGACCTTGGTCGTCGGGCTGGCGGGCGGGCTTCACGGGCCTTGGCTGCGCGTGGCGGCCGCCGCCGCAACCGCCGCCTGGATGCTGTGGAGATATCGGCACGCACGGCGGACGGGTCGCAGAGCTTGCGAATCCTTGGCGGACAACGCGTCGGCGGAGCATGGCTTCTCCGAGCACGGCTCGGCCGGCGACACGTCGCCCCAGGGCAGATCGGCCGATGGCTGGCCGTCCGATGGCGACCCGGGCAATCGCGGGTTGGCGAATTGTCCGACGTCGGGTGCGGGCCGATGGCCGTGGCTCGAACGTTTCGGGCTCTGGCTCGGCCTGCCGTTCCTCCTGCTGATCTTGTTCGGCGCGATGTTGCCGCCTTGGGATTTCGATGTTCGCGAATACCATTTACAGGTCCCGAAAGAGTGGTATCAAGCCGGGCAGATCACGTTCTTGCCGCACAACGTCTATGGGAACATGCCGCTGGGCGCCGAGCTGCTCGCGGTGCTGGCGATGGCGCTCATGCCCGGCGAACAGGCGTGGTGGTGGGGCGCGCTGGCCGGCAAGCTGGTGATGGCCTGTTATGTGCCGTTGACCGCGTTGGGCCTTCTGGCCGCCGGTCGTCGATTCGCGACGCGCGCGGCGGGCACGGTCGCTGCGCTGACGTACATTTCCGTTCCTTGGATGGTCTTTCTTCCGCAGGCCGGGCTGATCGAGGGTGCGGTCGCGTGTTATCTGTTCTTCGCACTGTACGCGTTCGGCATCTGGGTTTGTGGGCCAAATCGGCGCTGGCACGACCGACGTCTGGGGCTGGCCGGCTTTCTGGCCGGCGCGGCCGCGGCCTGCAAGTATCCGCCGCTCGTCTTTGTCGTTGCCCCGCTGGCGGTGGCTGTGCCATGCCTGGCGAACGGCCATCGCTGGCGGGCGGCGGTCGTGTTCCTCGCGACCGCGTCGGTCGGCTGCGGGCTGTGGTACGGCAAGAACTGGGCGGCGACCGGCAATCCGGTCTATCCGCTGGTGTTTGGCGGGACGAGCCGGACCCCCGAGTTGATCGAGCGATGGAATCACGCGCATCGTGTGCCGCCGGACGCGGCCGGACGGCGTTACTCGCTGTCGCAGGCCGTGAGCGCCGTCGCCGACTTCGGCTGGCGGAATACGTGGCAGAGCCCCTTGCTCGCTCCGCTGTTGGCGGCGGCCCTGCTGTGCGCCCCGTGGCGGAGGCTGGTCTTGACGCTGGCCGGCTATGCCCTGTACTTTCTGGCCGCCTGGTGGCTTGTCACGCATCGGGTGGATCGGTTCTGGACGCCGCTGTTGCCCGTCATGGCGGGGCTGGCCGGTCTGGGCGCCGTCTGGCCGACCGGGCGTGGCTGGCGCTGGACCGTAACCGCGCTCGGAGCGGTCGGCCTGACCACGAACTTGCTGTTCCTGCTGTCGGCCGGCGTGTATGACCATCGCTATCTGGTGGGATTGGAACAGCTACGGCTGGACGAGCCGCGCGAACCGGGCGAGCCGTCGCGAGTGTCCGTCGCGCACCGGTATCTGAACCGCCATGCGGTCGTCGGCGATCGTGTCCTGCTGGTCGGCGACGCCGAACCGTTCGATCTGGAAATGCCTGCCGTGTACAACACGTGTTTCGACCCATGCATCTTCGAGCAGTGGCTGGCGGGCCGGACGGGCGAGCAGCGACGCGC
Organism: Candidatus Anammoximicrobium sp.; assembly: GCA_032229885.1. GTDB lineage: Bacteria > Planctomycetota > Planctomycetia > Pirellulales > Pirellulaceae > Anammoximicrobium. The sequence goes on from JAVYAJ010000272.1 coordinate 10,334, forward strand.
GATCCTGCGTGCGCAGCGGATTCGCTATGTTCTCGTCAGTTGGAGCGAGATCGACCGTTATCGCAGCCCGGGCAATTACGGGTTCTCGGACTACGTCACCAAGACGCTTGTGCGGGACGAATTGGTCGGCGAGCAGCGCATTCTGCGGCCGATCGACCTGGGCGTGGATCCGGACGTTGTCGAACTGTTCGAGGTCGTCGGCGCGTCGCAGCCGTAACGGGCCGGGCTCACCCGGGCCTGACGAAAACCTCTAACTGGCTGCGGGTTGGATCGTTGGCCGCTTGACGATCTTGGCATTATCGTGCGCGCATCTGGTATACCGGTCTATGCAGTACACTCCTGGGTTGCGGGCGCTAGCCCGCGTTAAAAGTATCGGGTGTCAATATGGCTGCCCCGCTACGGCTGCTGGAAGCGCATCCGTGTCCATCCGCCCTGACTCGCCTGTCATGTCTCTCCCCGCTACGCCGGGGCGCCGAAATCTCAGCGTCCTCGGCGTCTCTGCGTTTCCCAAACGTATTTTCATGTAGCCGGGCCAGTTCGCCCGCGCAAGAACATCGATCAAACGGCAGAGGACGCAGAGCTACCGCAAGCACAACATCTAACCCTTCAATAACTTAACGCTCTCGCTGCCTGAAAACATTGTCAAAAAGTTCACGATGTTTGAGGTTAGTAGTACGGCAGTAACCGGCCGCGCGCATCACCGCGCCGGCACTGCCCGAACGGCTTGGCCGTGTGCGGCAGAGCCAGCGCTGTGAACAGGTTTTCCCCGCTGCCGTGTCGCGATCGATGACGCCGCGCGACGCCTTTTTGCCGAGCCAAACGCCGTTCTGCGCGAGCGCCCCTGTTGCTAGCACCGCCGGATGGTAGGTTACATGCGGGTCATGGACTTGCCGTCAGCGCATTGGCGACGAACCAATGCGTCACCAGGCGAGCTGCGCAAAGCGGGACGCGCCGTCTCAGGGCGGGCGTCTCGTGTCGCGGTTGTGGCCGTCACAGGAGACTGCGCATCGGCCTGGCGCGTCAGCCGAAAGCAACCGCCAATGCCCGTACTGCTCGCCGCATTGAACAGGAATCCGGAGATATGGAGAACGCGGACACACTCGTGGCAGACCGATTGGCGACGCCTCCACTGAGCTCGATGGCCGACGGGGATTCGGACCAGCAGTCTCGACCGTTCGTCGGGCGCTGGAACCATCTGGTCAGTACGACCAATTGGGAAAAGGGGCGGATCATTTCGGAGTGGCGCCAGGCGCTGATCGAGCTCGATCAGCCGGCCCGCGAATATGCCGACGAGACTTGGGCGCGACTCGTAGGCGCGGTCACGGGCGGTCACGTCGGCCGTTTGCGACGAGTGTACGGACGATTCGGAGCGACCCACGACGAATACCCGGGCTTGTCTTGGAGCCATTTCCATTCCGCCTTGGATTGGGACGACGCGGAGATGTGGCTCGAGGGCGCCGTCCTCTCGAAATGGACCGTCTCGCAGATGCGTCATCGACGCTGGACAGCGACTGGCGCGCTGGCGTCCGAACGTCCGCTGGACGAGCAGATCGTGATCGCCGAGCTTGACGAAGACGTCGCGGCGGTGGCAGATGAAGAACGGGATTCGCGCGCCGTCGCCGATCGTTCGTCGGAGGTTCATGACGGGCCGATCCTCGAAGGCCCGGATTTCGGCGACGCCGACGACGCGACCGCCTACGCCCGTTCCGACGAGCCGGAGGACGAGGCCGACGAACCCGTGTCCGCCGTGCGTCCATTCGCGAATTTGGCGCCGTTGCCGGACGATATGGCCGAGGCTTTCGAGGCATTGAAGTTGGCCATTCTGCGTCACAAGACAGCCGAGTGGCGCGACATCTCGCTGGACGATGTCCTCGCCGCGCTCGACGCGTTGAAAGACCTGGCGCGGGCGCCATCGATCGACTAGCAGGCTGTCCAAGAATCGGGAGCGTGGTCCCCACGGCATGAACCCACGACTTCTTTTGTTGACGCGAATCTAGTCGGCTGCTAAGCTGCGCGCAGGTCGGCGTCTGTTCGTCCACCCCGCGAGCCATGGGGCAGGCGTTTGGGGTTTTCGCGTGGTATGATATGTGAGGGACTTATCGGCTCGACGTGGCCGAGTCGCCGGTGATCGCCGAACCTCGACCGGGACTCAGCCTTGGTCGCGCGTGCTGCTTGGAAGGCGAAGAACGTCGGTTGGGGACGCTGCGGCATGGGCGGATACGAACAGCATCCACAATTCGAGGCGCGCTCAACTGGATTGACGATCGCCGAGTCCGACCCACTCGAACCCGGCGCGGTTCCCACGGCCTCACGCGGCGCTTTTACGGGATCTATCGAGCGACGTTCGGTTCGAGCCGCATCTGCTCCCGCGGCGCCCCTCGCCGTGCGGCCCATTCCCATCGCAGTCGCTCCGATTGCCGATCGTGGCGGGCTTCCCGTGATTTACCCGGATCGCGGCGAGCCGCCGGAGACGAACGAGGCCACGGATCGCGCGGTCCGCGCTGCGCCGCCGTGGCTGATCAGCGCCATTGTCCACATGGCCGTGCTGATCCTGATGGGCGTCCTGTACTTTACGACCAACCACGAGAACAAAGTGCGGCTCAAGGCGATATACGCCGAGGACGAAGGCGTACAACTAGTCGAAGACATTCTGCAGGATCCAGCCAAGCTGGAGCTTTCCGAGATCGCGGATCCGGTGCTGTCGCGAGACGTGGTGCAGGTGCTCGATCCGCTGGCCGCCCCGCCCCAGTTGGATCTGAGCCTGGACGGCATGACAGCGGTCAGCGACCTATTGACCCCGTCGATCGGCCTGGCTCTGACGGGGCGTGAAAAAGGCGCTCGCGAGGCGCTGCTGGGCGCCTATGGGGGCAACGCCACGACCGAAGGCGCCGTACAACTGGGGCTCGAGTGGCTGGTCCAACAGCAGGATCGCCGCAGCGGGCTGTGGAGCCTCAAAGGACCGTATGCCGACGCGAGCGTCAACGAAAACGAAGTGTCGGCCACGGCCATGGCTCTGCTGGCGTTGCAGGGGAACGGCAATACGCACAAGATCGGCAAGTTCTCGCAGTCTGTCCAACGTGGGGCCGAGGCGTTGGTTCGGATGCAGGATCAGGATGGAAACATGTTCCACGAGGGCGTGGCCAACCATCGTCTCTACTCGCAGGCCCAAGCGACGATCGCGCTGTGCGAGCTGTACGGAATGACCAAGGATCCACGTTACCGTCAGCCCGCGCAGAAGGCGTTAGACTACGCCTCGAAGATCCAGTCGCCCCAAGGCGGTTGGCGATACACGCCGCGAGAGGACAGCGACACGTCGGTGACCGGCTGGTTTGTCATGGCTATGCAGAGTGGGCTGATGGCCGGGCTCACCGTGCAGAGTCCGACGTTGGACGCGATCGGCAAGTACCTGGACAGCGCGACGCCGGACGGCAGCTTTTACAGCTACCAGGCCCGTGGCGAACCGACGTTGCCGATGACCGCCGAAGCCTTGTTGTGCCGCCAGTACCTGGGCTGGCCGCACGACGATCCGCGACTGCGGACAGGCATAGACTATGTGCTGAAATACCCGGTGGATTACAACGAACAGGACCTGTATTACTGGTACTACGCGACGCAGGTGATGCACCACATGGGCGGTCGCGATTGGGACGCCTGGAACAAAATCATGCGACGCGAGGTGCCCGCGAATCAAGTTCAAGCGGGCCGCGAGCGAGGCAGTTGGGATCCCAGCAACGACCGCTGGGGGCTTCACGGCGGGCGCCTGTATACGACGTGCCTGAGCATTTTCCTGCTGGAGGTCTACTATCGTCACTTGCCCATCTATCAGCACTTCAACCTGCCCGCATCCATTATTTCGTCGGCGCAGAATCCCCAGGGTTGAGGCCTCCGGATCATGGTGAACATGCCTGCCGCCGTCGCCTCGCTGGTTGTCACTCGCGTGGAACGCGTTCGCGGCTGCCGCGCTGAGGGCCGCCGGCGCGTTGCGCGAATCCGCCTGCGGCCAGCGATCGGCGAGTGCCTGCTGAGTGGCGCGGTCGCGGACGGCCGACGCGCCGGCGGAGCCCGCCACACGTCGTCTGGAGAAGGTCTCGCGTGAGCTCCGACCCGGCCTCGAACAAAACGCGCCTGATTCGCCTGGTCAAGCTGGCCTTTCGCCTGCTTGTCCTGACCCTGGTCGGGGTTGGCATCTGGCACACGGTCCAGAAAGCCCTGGTCGAGCTGCGGGCGCAGCAATTTTCCTGGCGTCAGGTCCAGTGGATATGGCTGGTTTTGTCTGCGGTCGTCTATCTGGCGGCGACGGCCCCGTGTTGGTTGTTCTGGCACCGGACGCTGCGGGCAATGGGCCAGGATCCATCCTGGCGCGAGTCGCTGCGCGCGTACTATATCGGTCACTTGGGAAAGTACTTTCCGGGCAAGGCGTTGGTGGTCGTGATTCGCAGCGGCTTGATCCGCGGCCCGCGCGTCGACACGTCGATCGCCGTCGCCGCCGTGTTTGTCGAGACGCTGACGATGATGGCTGTGGGGGCCTTCGTCGCCGCGGCGATCATCGGCGGCTTGTTGCGCGAGCAGACTTGGTTGCTGGCGTTGTCCGTCGGTATGATGATCTGCATCGGCGGGCCGACCGCGCCGCCCATCTTTCGGCGGTTGGTTCGTCTGGTCGGCGTGCGCAAAGTCAATCCTGACATCGATCAAGCGTTGGCGGGAATCGATAGCCGGTTGATGGCGTTCGGTTGGTCGTTGAATCTGGTCGGGTGGATGTTGATGGGGTTGAGCCTCTGGCTGACGTTGCGGGCCCTGTCCACGACGACCGCTGTTCCGGTCGAGCTGAATCAACTGCCGCGCGTCACGTGCTGCGCAGCGCTGGCGATGGTCGCCGGCTTTGTCTCGCTGTTGCCCGGCGGGCTGGTGGTGCGGGAATATGTCGTGATGACATTGCTGGCGACGCCCTTCGGGGTCGGAGCCGCCGCGATCTGCGCAATCGTGTCCCGGCTGGTGGGCCTGTTGGCCGAACTGCTGTTCGGCGCCATTCTGTACGCCGGCAAACGCAGCGCGAGCGCGCCGCCCACCGCATGATGTACCATTTCAAACCTCAAATCCGAATTTTCGGTCGCCGCTTGCCGGCCACAAATGCAAAGCGTCAGCTATGGGCTGTCAGCGTTCAAAAACTGGAATCTGAAAACCGAAAACTGAAAACTGAAAGCCCAACTCCAAAATCTCATCCCCCCCCCGTTTCCCGACTTGCTCTCCGCGCAGCGGCGAGAATTGGGCATACTCTTGGCGCAAGGTCCACAGCATGCCTGTCAGCTCAGCTCCGAGCTGCGAAGAAGGATGCCAAGTCCGGGCGTATTGCCTATAATGCGCAGGAAACGAAGGAGACCGTTTGTGACCATGTTGAAGATTTGGCGATTGTCTTGCATGGCCGCCTTCTGGGCAGCCTTTCTTACCGTCCCGATCTTGCCGGCGGCAGAAAACTATCCGTCGAGCCCGATCGCAGGCTTTGGCGGGGTGGGACCCGGTGCGTTCAACAGCGCGGACGAGATGGCGCTGACCGGCCGCCTGCGCATCAATCGCGGCCAGCGCACCGGGGTGATCGAGGTCGAGGCCGCCTTGGCGCCGGCGTGGCACGTCTATGCGCTCGATCAGGAAGGTGGCCCAGGAGCGTCCAAGCTGACCTTGTCGCCGACCGGAGCGCTCCTGTTGAAGGGGCCGTTCGAACCAGACGCGCCGCCTCAGGTTCGCAACGTCGACGTGTTCGATGTGCCGCTGCGCGAGCACTATGGCAAGGCAACATGGTCCGCACCGATCGAGCTGGCTCCGGGCGTCGAACCCGAACAGGCGCGGGCCGAAGTCGTGTTCGACGGACAGATTTGCAGCGACGACGTCGGCTGCAAGCCCGTCTTCGGCAAAAAGATCCCGATTCCCTTCGGCGGTTATGTCGAGCCCCAGGCGCAAGCCAGCCACCCAAGCGATAATACATCAGCGCGGACCGAGCCAGCGCCCGCGCCGACCGAGCCAACCTCCGCGCCGACCGAGGCGGCTGCGCCGCAGTTCGCCATGCCGACTGGCCGCGAATCCGTCGACCAGCGTGTTGCAGGCGGGCCAGCGGAGGCGGCGGGAACCGAGTTTCGTGCTCCGGGCGCGCATGTCTCGTTTCGTGCGCACATCGAACCGGCGACGGTTGTGGCTGGCGGCGGCTTCGACCTGGTGATTGCGGCGGCGCCCGATCCCGAGTGGCACTTGTACGCCTACGCCCGGCGGGATCCTCAGCAAGTGGCGAAACCCACGTTGATTACCATCGAGCGTCCATCCGATTGGTCCGTCGAGGGCGTGACAGCTTCGACCGAGCCGATTGTCGTGCCGGCACAGGGCAATGAGGCGGAAGCCCGCTATCATCAGGGCGCGGTGACGTGGACGGCTCGCATTGCCGTCCCTTCGACGGCTGTGCCGGGCGAGTACGAGTTGGTCGGACTGTTGGGCTATCAAACCTGTACGGACAGTTCCTGCGACCGGCCGCTGGGCGCGCGTTTCACGGCGACCGTACAGGTCGGCGCAACCGCGGGCGGTGGCGTCACGTCTGCGTCGCTGACCGCGGCGCGATACGCCCAGGCGGCTGAGCTCGCGGCGGCTCGCACGCCGAGCAAGCCTGCGACGCCCCTGGCACTGGCCGCCGACGCGACAAGCGCACCTCAGGCTGCCGAGGCGACTGGGCGGACGCCGCCAGCGGCCGAATCCGCGGCTCCGGCACAGACTGCTCCGCTGCGACTCGTTTTGATCTATGCGTTTTTGGGCGGGCTGATCTTGAATATCATGCCGTGCGTGCTGCCGGTGATCGGCCTGAAGGTTCTGGCCTTTGTCGAACAGGCGGGCGCCAGCCGCCGAAAAGTCCTGACGCTGAACCTCTGGTATTCGTGGGGATTGATGTCGGTGTTCATGCTGCTGGCGACGTTGGCCGTCGGCTGGAACGTCGGCTGGGGCCAGCAGTTCAGCAACGAAACGGTCACGATCACGCTGGCCGCCATCGTGTTTGCGATGGGACTCAGTTTCCTCGGCGTATGGCAAATGCCGATCCCCGGCTTTGTCGGCAGCCGATCCGCCGTCGAATTGGCCGAACGCGAGGGTCCCGCGGGCGCGTTTATGAAGGGCGTCTTGACGACGATTCTGGCGACGCCGTGCAGCGGGCCGGGGATCGCCGTGGCGTTGGGCTACTGTACCGGGAAACCGGCGAACGTCGTGTATACGATTTTCGGCATGGTCGGATTGGGGATGGCCAGCCCCTACCTCATGATCGGCGCGTTTCCTGCTTCGCTGCGGTTGCTGCCGAAACCCGGGATGTGGATGGAGCGGTTCGAGCAGATCATGGGGCTGGTCTTGCTGGCGACCGTGATTTACCTGCTCAGCTTCACCGCCTGGGCCAACGTGCTGCCCGCCGTCACCTTGATGTTGGGGTTGGGCGCCGCCTGCTGGTGGATTGGTCGAATACCGTTCACGGCCCCGGCCTTCAGCAAATTTCGCAACTGGGTGGGCGCGGCCGCGTGTGCTGCGCTGATCGGCATGTTCGCGTTCGCCGATCAGGCGAAGATCGGCGACATGACCTTCTACGGCTTGCGGGGGATCATGGAACATCGGCTCGACCGCTACGTCGCGCAGCAAGCGGCCCTGTACGGCCAAGGCGGAGATGGGCTGGATTCGCCCGAGCTGACCCAGCATACGACGGCGATCCGCTGGCTTCCGTTCAGCGAAGAACGCCTGCAGCGACTGTCCGCCGATGGACGGACCGTGTTGATCGACTTTACCGCGGATTGGTGTTTGACCTGCAAGACCCTGGAAGCCACCGTGCTGGAAACGCAGGAAGTGCGCGACGCGCTGCGGGACAACGGGGTGGTTGCTCTGCAGGCCGACTGGACGAACGGCGACCCGGTGATCAGCCGACGGCTCGAATCTCTGGGCGGCAAGCAGGTTCCCGTCGTCGCCATCTTTCCGGCCGGGCGCCCGCACGATCCGATCGTCCTATCGGGATTTTACACCCGCGCGACGCTGCTGCAGAAAGTGGCGCAGGCTGGACCATCGGTCGTGTCCGACAAGGGCCGAGCCCGCCCGGGCGCGGCCGAGCGTTTGGAAGCCAAACGGGCCCCGTCGCGCGCCGCGCTGGCCAGGCAATAACCGATGACGATACGGGGGTGTCCCACTCGGATTTTTCAGTCGCCGCACTCGCCGCACTCGCCGGAGCGCCGGATCCCCGCGATCTGGCGACCGCGATTCCTTCCCGGGTTCAATCTTGACGACACGCCAAGAGGCCACCGCTCGATCGCGTCTGTGGACGTGTCCAGTAGGCGGGGCGAACCGTGGCGGTTCGGATCTCGAACTGGCCCGCGGTGGGGGATGGAATCTGGTGGGGCGGACCTCGATGCGCCTTTGCGTCACAAGTCTTGATCGGGGCGTCCTCATTCTCGTCTGCACTCAAGACATCGATACCGACGGAGACCGCACTTCGAGCCTCGACGAGACCTCGCTTGCCGGGCGGGATCTAACGAACGCGAAACGATCCGGATCGGCATTGCGCCTCGAGCGCCGGTCCGTGATCGCCAACGATATTTGCCGGTCCGCCTCGCGATCCACACTTTCGACGCATCCCATGTCACGGAGACAGCTATGCTCAAGAATCCAGCGACCATTGGCCCGTATCGGTGCGGCGAAGGTCAACCGTTGTTGTTGATCGCCGGTCCCTGCGTGATCGAGAACGAGACGCTGACGCTGACGATCGCCGAACGCTTGCAGCAGATCACGGCGGGGTTGCCGCTGCAACTGGTGTTCAAAGCCTCGTTCGACAAAGCGAATCGGACCAGCGCCGATTCTTATCGCGGCCCCGGGTTGGACGCCGGCTTGCGGATTCTCGAACGCGTCCACTCGCAGCTCGGGCTGCCCGTGACCACCGACATTCACGAGTCGCCGCAGGCGGCTGGCGTCGGCGAGGTATGTGACCTGATCCAGGTGCCCGCTTTTCTGGCGCGACAGACGGACCTGTTGCTGGCGGCGGCCCGCACCGGCCGTGCGGTGCACGTCAAGAAAGGGCAGTTCATGGCGCCCGGGGACATGCAGTACGTGGTGGAAAAACTGGAGTCGGCCGGCTGCGAGAACGTCTTGCTCGGCGAGCGGGGCACGTTTTTCGGCTATGGACGATTAGTCAGCGACATGAAGGCGCTGGTTCAACTGCGCGCCCTGGGGACGCCCGTCATCTTCGACGCCACCCATAGCGTCCAGGAACCGGGCGGATTGGGCGGCCGGTCGGGCGGCAATCGCCAGTTTGTCGAGCCGCTGGCCCGCGCTGCCGTGGTGATCGGGGTGGACGGATTGTTCTTCGAGACGCATCCAGAGCCCGACCGATCCCCCAGCGACGGCCCCAACATGGTTCCGCTGGACCAGTTTCCCGACGTGTTGCGCCGCCTATTGAAACTGCGAGCGGTGGTCGAGGCATTTGACACCGATCATGCCGCCCGCTAAGAATTCTGCTATAACCTGGGACGCCGACAATGCAGCCGTGCAGTCGAGGACTCGATCGCAACGCAATCGCGAGGCAATCCCGTTGACATCCTGCCGATGCTCGACGAGTCGCGAATAGAGGGATCGCTGGCACGCGAGCCGGTGGTCGAGCCTGAATCGCCTTCCGGATCAAGCTGCCGATGAGACAATACATCCTCTGCCTCTGCCTGTGCACGCTCGTCCTGTGTCCGACGATCGCCTGTCGCCGAGCTCCTGCTCCCGCGGGAACTCCGTCGGCGGCGGCTTCGTCCGCCGCCCCGCAACAGGACTACTTTCACATTGCGTTGGACCAGTTGGCGCGGCTGGATGATTTCGATCCCAAGCAGAGCTTGGTGCAGACCGCTTATTATCTGAACCGCTGGATGGAGGATGTCGCGCACGACGACGCGTGGCAAGGCGACCCGTTGGTCGCTGCCCTGCCCGCCGAGTTGCGTGCGACTCGACCGCTGGCCGAGCTGGCCAAGCGCGAGTTCACCGTCGACGACGTCCGATACCTGCGCGAGGCGTCATGGGCTCGGAGCATCGCGAAATGGGTGGCCGAGCGACCCGACGACGCGGATTTGAGGCCGTGGCTCAAACAACTGCAAGCACGGCGCGGAGAACCACACGCCTACGAATTGTCGTTGGCAGCCAAGTTGTTCGATTGGACGGTGCGAAACGTTCAACTGGATCCGCTTCTGCCGTTTCCCGAGCGCGCCGTCGGTCCGACGGACAAGACGCCGTCCCATGGCGACGCGGCCCAGTCGCCGCCCTGGCAGACGACGCCCGGACCCGGTTACACCGCCTTTCCCTGGCAGACGTTGCTGTACGGTCACGGCGACGCCTGGCTGCGGGCGAGGATCTTCATCCTGCTGTGTCGTCAGCAACAGATCGACGCGGTCATGCTGGCGTTCGACGATCCTCGCGCAAAGCCTCGCCCGCGTCCCTGGCTGCCTGCCGTGCTGATCGACGATCAACTGTACCTGTTCGACCCCGCACTGGGGCTGGCGATTCGCGGTCCTCAGGGCCAAGGCATTGCCACTCTGGCGAACGTGCGCGAGGATTCGAGCTTGCTGCGCGCGCTGGATGTCGGCACGGACGAGCCGTATGGGGCGGCCCAGGCGGATCTGGCCCGCGTGGTCGCCCTGCTGGATGTGCCGCCCGAAGCGCTGTCGTACCGGTTGCGGATGTTCCAGCGTCAACCCGCGTCCGGCGAACCGTTGTTCGTGACGATCTCGGCCACGGATTTGGCGCAGCGCATCGCTCGACAGAGCGGGGTGTCGGCCACCGCGCTGTGGCAGGCGCCGTTTCAGACCTGGGCGTATCGCGACGCGCTGCAGCGGCGCAGTCGCCAGGAACCGGACGTGATGCGGCAACTGATGTTCGACGAGATGATCTTCGACACCATGCACCCGCTGGTGCAAGGCCGCATCCAGTATTTTCGAGGAAACTTTGAAAAGACACCGGACCGCGAAGGCGCCAAGGGCTACTTTGTCGAAGCGCGCGTTCCGGATGCGATCATCAACCAAATCGAGTCCTCGCCCGAAATCCAAGCCGGATTGGGCATCATTCGGACTCGCGAAAACGACGTCGAATGGCAGTACCGTCTGCAGATGAGCAAAGTGTTTGTCACCGGCATCAAGCGGACGGCCACGTACTGGCTCGGTCTGACGCACTACGACACGGGTCGCTTCGAGACGGCGATCGACTGGCTGAAACAACGGACGCTGGACGTCGCCGGCGAAAACCAATGGAAGCCGGGCGCGCGCTATAACCTGTCGCGAACGTACGAAGCCCTGGGCGAGTTGGAAAGCGCGCGAAAGACACTGCTGCTGGACGATTCGCCGCAGCGCCACGGCAACCTACTGCGAGCCCGCTATCTCCGCGAACGGCTCGAACGCCAGCGCAGCGCGGATCCGGCCGCGCCGTGACGGAACCGGCCAGCCTGGAAACCGCGCTGATTCTAGTCGTGCCGCGTCATTCTTCTGCTGGGTCGCGATTTTTCCAGAACCCGAAAGGGACACACGGCGGACATGCACCTAACACGCGCCGCAGGCGTGGGTTACGCGTTCCCTGGGGGAAAATGGCGTCGTCCGGCTGGTTGCGCTAGCCAACCTCGGTCAATCACGCCCAAGGCTGGAGACGAAACCCTGCGAACGAAAAGAAGCGCCGTTTCGCTCGGCGAACGGGGGACTTTACGAGCTTTCGGCCAGTGGGCGATACAGGACTCGAACCTGTGACTTCTGCCTTGTAAGGGCAGCGCTCTAACCAACTGAGCTAATCGCCCAGAGCTGGGTCTCTGGTTCGTCTGACGACGCGTAGCCGAACGTTTTCGTTTTGGGATCTTCGCTAATCTATCGCCATCGACAAAAGCTCGCAAGCTGTGTACCTCGACCGGCGGCCGCAGCCCAGGAAAGATTATTTTTCACACTTATCCTTGCCAAAATCAACAACGTCAGTATAAAGTTGCGGGCGCATTGGACGCGGCAAGGCGTGAAACACCATGGCTACAGCGAACTCGGTGACTGTCTCTGATTTAGCCATCCTCGACCTGCTCCGCCATCAGCAGGCGATGACCGTCGCCCAGTTTGCTCGCGAGCTCGGCGTAACGGCGACGGCCGTCCGTCAACGGTTGACTCGCCTGATGGCGCAATCCTTGATCGAACGCACGGCGATGCGGCAGGGACGCGGTCGTCCGAAGCATTGTTATCGAATCACCTCGAAGGGATTGCGCAAATCCGGCTCGAATTTCGTGGATCTCGCCCAGGCATTGTGGCAAGAGATGCGGCTGATCGACGATCCGCAGGTTCGCCGTGGCATGTTGTTACGGGTCGCCAAACGGATGGCGAGCATGTATGCTGGTGCGGTGGACGGCCAGTCGCTAGAACAGCGCGTGGCCGGGTTGGCGGCGTTGTTCGACGAGCGTCGCGTACCGTTGGAGCTGGACAAATCCAGTGGCCTGCCCGTATTAAAAGCCCCCGTATGTCCGTATCCCGAACTGGCCGAGCAAGATCGTTCGGTGTGCGCGATGGAGCGACTGATGTTTGCCGAAGCCTTGGGCGTCAGTACCCGATTATCGGAATATCGGCTGAAGGGGCGACCTCAATGCACGTTCGAGTTGGGGTGCGAGTCGGATCAGGCTTAGACTTGGCCCTAGTCGGGCGTCGAGCTGGGCGGAAGAGCAGCGAGAGGCGAATGTTCGAACGCACGGATTTGATGGCTGCAGTCACAAGACGCCTCGGGGATCGAGCTGGCGGGCCGAAGATGGGTCGCTGCGATGCGGCCGATACGGGTGGCGTGTCAGGATGCAGGGTAACGAGCGGATGAATCTCAACGTACTTTCGGGCGCCGGCGGCGCCGACGCTGGGCGGCGCTCGCCGGACGGCAGTTCCGGACGCGTGGCGGTGGAAACACGCCCTTGGATCGAAGGTCGCATCGAGGACGGGTTCGTGATCGCCAGCCTCGAACAGGCCATCAATTGGGCACGGGAATCCAGTATCTGGCCGATGACATTCGGCTTGGCCTGTTGCGCCATCGAGATGATGGCCGCCGGCGCGAGCCGCTTTGACATGGACCGATTCGGCGCGGGCGCGTTTCGCGCAACGCCTCGGCAGGCGGATCTGATGATCGTCGCGGGCACGGTGACCTACAAAATGGCCAGCCGTGTCCGACGGTTGTACGACATGATGCCCGAGCCAAAGTTCGTGATCGCCATGGGCGCCTGCACGATCGGCGGAGGGCCCTATTTCAACTGGGGCTACCATGTGGTGAAGGGTGTGGACTTGATCGTCCCGGTCGATGTCTACGTGCCCGGCTGCCCACCGCGTCCAGAAGCGCTATTGGAAGGGTTGCTGCGGATTCAGGACAAGATTCGCGGTCAGAAGCTGGCCAAGGTCAAAGGCGCCGCTGAGGCCGCATGGGACTTGCGGCGAGGTCCGAAAGTGGAGGACGCGCTGCCCGTGCCTCACCATTCCGGGTACGTCACCGCGCCGGCCGACAACGAACCACTGCGGCACCACCAGAAAATCGTGGACTGAGGTCCACACCGTCGAACCGATCGCCATCGACCGATCGTCATCAACTTTCTACCCCGGCCTACTGTAGGACTGATCATGACGCATATTTTGACCATCTCGAACCTCCATGTTTCCGTAGCCGGCAAACCCATCTTGCGAGGCGTCAACCTAGTGATGCGGCACGGCGAGACGCACGCCTTGATGGGCCCCAACGGTTCGGGCAAGAGCACGCTTGGCTTGGCCGTGATGGGGCATCCGCTGTACGAGATCACCGAGGGCGCCATCGAGTTGGACGGTCGCGACTTGGTGGCGTTGACGGCGGACGAGCGCGCCCGCGCGGGGCTGTTCATGGCATTTCAGCGTCCCGTCGCCATCCCCGGCGTCAAGCTGGCCGATTTCTTGCGCCATGCGACGACGAATATGCGGAAGCCCGAACGAAAGGAGGGCGAGGAGTTGCTGCCCATGCGCGAGTTTCGTCGCGAGCTGAAGGGCAAGATGGAGCACCTGCGGATGGACATGGAGTTCGCGCGTCGGTACGTCAACGATGGGTTTTCTGGTGGGGAGATGAAGCGCGCCGAGATCCTCCAATTGGCGATGTTGCAGCCCAAGTTTGCGATCCTGGACGAGACCGACAGCGGCTTGGATGCGGACGCCGTGCGATTAGCCAGCGAGAGCATCGCCGAGTTTGGGCGTGAGAAGATGGGGATGTTGATCATCACGCATCACGACAAGCTGCTCGAACATAACCGGCCGGATTACACGCACGTGATGCTCGGTGGCCGGATCGTCGAGACGGGAGGCGTCGAGCTGGCTCACGAGCTGCATCGGCAGGGTTATGATCGGATCCGCAACGCCTATCCCGACGCCGAGGCCAGCAATCGCGCGATGGCTGATCGCGAGGTCGCGCTGAGCGTGTAAGCCGCCGGATTGAGCGTCTTTTTTACGACAAACGAAGATCCTACCGAGAGACGGTGCAACAGCGAGGTGACAGAAGCATGACAAGCGACACCGCGACGCTGAGTCCGACAGACCAGATCGGCGATTTCAACAAGTACGACTTCCGTACCGAATCCCCGGCGGTCTTCAAGGCTCGCAAAGGCTTGGACGCCGCGATCGTCCAGCAGATTTCCGAGATGAAGGGCGAGCCTGAGTGGATGCGCGACTTTCGCCTGCGGTCGCTGGGCATCTTCGACTCGAAACCTACGCCGACCTGGGGCGGGCTGATCGATATCAAGTTCCAGGACATCTACTATTACCTCAAACCGACGGACAGCCAGGGGCGCACGTGGGACGAAGTTCCCGGAGCGATCAAGGACACGTTCGAGAAGCTGGGCATCCCGGAGGCCGAAAAAAAGTTCCTGGCGGGGGTCAAAGCCCAGTTCGAGAGCGAGGTTGTCTATGGTTCGCTGAAGGGCGATCTGGCCGCCAAGGGAGTGATCTTTACGGATACGGACAGCGCGGTGCGCGAGCATCCGGACTTGGTTCGCGAGTACTTCTCGAAGATCATCCCGCCGGAGGACAACAAGTTTGCGGCCTTGAACTCGGCCGTCTGGTCCGGGGGCTCGTTCATCTACGTCCCGCCGGGCGTCAAGGTCGAATTCCCGTTGCAGGCGTATTTTCGCATCAACGCCGAAAGCATGGGCCAGTTCGAACGGACGTTGATCATCGTCGACGAAGGCGCCGAGGTGCACTATGTCGAAGGGTGCACGGCCCCGACGTACAGTTCGCAGAGCCTGCATTCGGCCGTGGTCGAGATCATCGTCAAACGCGGCGGTCGCTGCCGCTATACGACGATCCAGAATTGGGCGAACAATGTCTTCAACCTCGTGACCAAGCGCGCGCTCGCCTATGGCGATGCGACGATGGAGTGGATCGATGGAAACCTGGGAAGCCATCTCACGATGAAGTATCCGGCCGTGATCATGATGGAGCCGGGAGCGCGCGGCGAGACGCTGTCGATCGCTTTTGCCGGCGCCGGCCAGCACCAGGACGCAGGGGCCAAGTTGATTCACCGGGCCCCGCATACGACCGGGCAGATCATCTCCAAATCGATCTCCAAGAACGGCGGACGGAGCAGTTATCGAGGCTTGGTCAAGGTCGAGCACGGCGCCAAGAACACCAAGTGCAAGGTCGTCTGCGACGCCCTGATTCTGGATTCGCAAAGCCGCAGCGACACGTACCCCTACATCGATGTCGCCGAGCAAGATGTGTCCGTGGGCCACGAGGCCAGCGTGTCGCGGATCGGGGAAGAGCAGTTGTTCTATCTGATGAGTCGCGGCCTATCCGAGCCGGAGGCCAGCGCGATGATCGTCAACGGATTCATCGAACCGTTGGTGAAGGAATTGCCGATGGAGTACGCCGTCGAGATGAATCGACTGATCCAACTCCAGATGGAAGGCTCGGTCGGCTAGTTGCGAGTCGATCGATCGGTGCGGCCCACGTTCTATGCTGGCGCGGCGAACGAGGAATGCCGTGGGGTGGCGCCTGAGACGGGAATCTGGAAGGGTAGACATACGACATCATGGGGAATTTGGAAACCACAACATCATTGCCAGCCACGGGCTTTTCGGCGGAAGGCTTTGCCGCGTTCCTGGAATCTCGAACCGATCCGTCCTGGTTGATGGACCAGCGCCGCGAGGCCTGGGAGACGTTCTCTGGATTGCGTTGGCCGGAACGCCGTGGCGAAGAGTGGGCGCGAACCGATATCCGGGTGTTCAAGCCGGAAAAATATGCTTGGCCGCCAACGTCTCAGGACCGCGCGCCGGGCGTGGCGTCGGTGCTGCGCGAGGGCATTGATCCGGCCGGATCTTCCGTGTCGCTAGACGGTCACTCGGTAACCGACGAATTGGACCCGCGTTGGACCGATCAAGGCGTATTGTTCGGCAATCTCGAGCGGCTGGTGTCCGAGCATGAAGATCGCTTTCGGTCCATCCTCCAGCGGCGCGTCGTCGATCCGGGATACGACAAGTTCGCCGCGTTGCATGCCGCCTTGTGGACCGGCGGACACGCCTTGTACGTTCCGCGCGGCGTTCGCATCGACCAGCCCCTGCATATCTTTTCGACGCTCAGCGACGGCGGCGTGGACCTGGGGCGGACGTTGATCGTGTTGGAGGACGGCGCCGAGGCCACCGTGCTGGTCGAGACGGCCAGCGAGAGTCACGCGGGCGACGGATTGAACTGCGGAGGCACGGAGATCGTCGTCGGTCGTGGGGCCGTCTTGCGTTTTGTCAACCTCCAGGATTGGGGCCACGGCGTCTGGCATTTTGCCCACAAGCGGGCCATCCTGAACTCCGACGCGAGCCTGCAGTGGACGATCGCCGCGCTGGGCAGCCGCCTGTCGAAGGTCAATCAACACGTCAGCTTGGCTGGCCCCGGCGCGAACTGTCAGGTCAACGGCGTGTTGTTCACCGAAGGGAAACAGCATCTGGCGTATCATACTTTGCAGCATCACGAGGCGCCGCAGTGCCGGAGCGATTTTCTCTACAAAGCGGCTCTGCAAGACCGGTCGCGCACCGTATGGCGAGGCATGATCAAGGTCGACCCGGGCGCTCAGAAAACCGACGGATACCAGCGGAACGACAATCTCCTGTTGAGCGACAGCGCGCGGGTCGATTCGATCCCCGGTTTGGAGATCGAGGCTGACGATGTACGCTGCACTCACGGGTCGACGACGGGCAAGATCGACGAAGAGCTGATCTTCTATGCGATGGCTCGCGGATTCACGCGAGGCGAGGCCGCGCGAATGATCGTGAGCGGCTTTTTCCAGCAGATTTTCGACCGGATTACGATTGAAAGTGTGCGCGAGGCGCTTGGGCACGCCATCGCGGCCCGGGTGCGCGAGTATCAGTAACAGTCGCGATTGGCCTTCCCCGCGGACGGCCGGGTGTCGTCTCGACGACGAATTGCCGCGTGCAACTCGAATCGATCGGAATGAGTCGCATCGGAGCTTGGACTGGGCATGGTCGATGCGGCGCGCGGGAGCCCAGCGTGACCGCGGCGCACGCAGGCAGCGACGCGAGTCGGCGTCGATCTCAAGGCGCACACATCGGAGAGCATGGACGTGATGGGGCGAATGGATCGAGTGGCGCAAGACAGTCGGCGGCGCTGTATGAACGCAAAACGCTCGGCGTCGGAAAACTCGCACCGGCCTCACATCGATTGTCCGTGGCCGCCATCTCGTCGCGAGCGAGGCACGTCTAAGCCGTAAACGACGGACCAGCCAACGCGGAGCCCATTGCGTCGTCAAGACTGAACGTCGAGGTAGCCGTGATCGTCAAGCCGTGGAAATCCCGCGCCCTGGCAAGTGCGGCTATCGAAGAATTACAACGGGACAACTCGCTATGCTGTGTGCGACGGAGAACGACCGCACGAGTGGCAGGCTCTAGGCGGCGAAAACGCGACGGAAGTCCGCTCGGAAAAGGCCCAGTCCAAGCCTCGCAGAGCATAGCAATAGGGGTGAGAGAGCATGTCAGGCTTTGTTCGAGTCGCTAAAGCGGCGGATTTCGCTGACCCAGCCAAAACGACGGTCGAGGTCGACGAGACGATGGTTGTCCTGTTCCACGTGAACGGCAAGTTCTACTGCCTCGACGATGTCTGCACGCATGATGGAGGCCCGTTGGGCGAAGGGCAACTGTGCGGCCATGTTATTACCTGTCCGCGCCACGGCGCACAGTTTGACATTCGCACGGGCGAAGTGCTGAAGCTGCCGGCGACCTCACCGACTCGCGCACACGAAGTCAAAGTCGAAGGCGAAGATGTTTACGTGCAAATCAACCAGGACTGACTCAGAAGGACTGCCGAAATGGCCGTGAACGAAGACATCGTTCGTGAAGAGCTGAAAAAAGTGTACGATCCGGACCTGTTTGTCAACATTGTCGACTTGGGGTTGGTGTACCTGGTCGACGTGCGACCGCGCGAGGATGGCAAATCCGATATCGCAATCGAAATGACATTGACTAGTCCGACGTGCCCTTCCGCGCCGCAGATGATCAACGGCTGTAAGAGCGTATTGTCGCGGTTGTCGGACGTGAATGAAGTCTCGGTCAAGGTTGTCATGACCCCGCCTTGGGGCCCGGATAAAATGACGGAGGATGCCCGTGATCAATTGGGGATCTTTTAACGCTTGCGCCCAGTGAAGCGGAACGCGTTGTCCAGTCATAAGTTTCGGGTTGCCGCACTCGCCAGAGCGCAGGGGACAATGGAGCGATAGGGCCCGATCTCATCCCTCGCGTTGCAAACGATTCGCGTCAAAACGCGCGATAAACGGGCTGATTCCCAGGGAAACCACGTGTTTCGGGCCTTGTTTCCCTAAGCAAGTCGAGCAAAGAACTCTGAGTCGAACCGACCCTTTGTAACCCGACGCGTTAGCGAGGGAAGGGCAAGGATGGCGTCGGCGTCGCCGACGAGTCCGTCGCTCATGCTTCTGAGACCAAGTCCCTCGCTGATGCGTCGGGTTACAAGAGGGCTGCCGAGGCGCCGTCTTATGCCTTTTGCGTTCGCGTCGGCACGCTGCCCACCGAGGCGAAGCCAGAGACTGCGGCGAAAACTCATCTGGCGCTCCCAACGTCGGTTATCTCACTATTTACCCACGAAAACCGCGGAGCGTTTTGGAATCGCCCGAAGACGGCTCTCGATGGGCGACTTGCCATGAGTGGCATCAATGGCCCCAACTGTCTCAACCCTCCAGTTGCAAACGATCGTCCTTACAACGGCGGGCCGCGGAAGTTCGATGTTCGGTGTTGACTCGAGTCCGGCTTTGGTCGCCGTGCGCGGACGTCTGTGCGCTGTCCGACCGAGGAAGCAGGGCCGCGAATCGAGATTGACGGGACGTGATCCCTACTTGCTCTGACCGACCACACGCAGTTCGATTTCGCCGACGCCCATCCGGTCGTAGTGGGCCGAGCGAGTGATTTCCAGCCGCACGGCATCCGTGACGACCGGATCGAAGGCGTGGACCACCCACCCTGCCTGTTGGTTGTCCTTCACCGCGACGATCTGTTTCCATTGGCCGTCGGTCCGGACGGCGAGCGTGTAATCCAGGCTGCGGTAATGGCCGGGGTTGAGCTGATGGAAGAGGGCGGCTCGATCGATTCTCGTCGGCTTGGCCAGTGTCAACTCGAGCCAGGCTTGCTGTGGGCGATTTTTCCGAGTCAGCCAATAACCCTGGGGTTCCCGTACGCTGCCGTCGATGGCTTTGGCGGCCGACCAGCCGCTGGCGGGGTCTTCGTCGCTGGCGGTCACTGTGGCGATCTCGATCTTCTGGCCGCGGCGGGCCTCTGCCTCGCGGCGCAGGAGGTCTTCCTGTTTCTGTTGCTGGGACTGTTCGTGTCGCTCGAGATACGCGAGCATTCGCTCCCAGCGCAGGCGGCCTTCCGGCGCGGAGGCTTGGCAGGCGGATTCCGCCAACCGGCGCGCCCGGATGATGCCTTCCATGTTCTCACGCTCCTTGGCTGTGCGGACCAGCGGGAGGATCTCGATCAGTTTCCGAGCCGGCCCAGCGCCGCCGTACAGGGGAGCCAGCCGCTGATCGATGAACTCGTCAAGCGTCATCTCCGGATTCCAGAGGAACGCTTCCCAGGCCAGATAGAACAGCTCCGCGTTAGGCCGCTGGGCGGACAGCTCTCCGTAAGTATCGAGCCCTTCGAAACCGGCTGCGGCCGCATCGCGGCAGATGTCGCGGACCTGTTCCAGATAGAAATCGTCGTCGGTGTGCGTCGAGGTATTGCACCAGTGAAGATAGCCGACGTTGTGCTTGGCCATCGGGCGGACGTCGCCCGGCCAGCGCCGCGCCATGCCCGTGAGCGTCCATTGGCAGATGGCGTCGTCGGGGATCAGTTCGAGGAACTGGGGCGGGCGAGCCATCATCTCACCCGTGTAGCCCGTGTAAGTCGCGTAACTCAGCCAGGCCTCGGGCGCTAGGCCGCGCATCGTGTTGAGCGTGACCCGGTGCGAGATCGCCATATCCTTATAGTAGTCGGGCTCGTCCGATTGGATCGCCGCGCGGGCCTTCCGGCAGTCGTCGCAATAGCATACGAAGAAGTCGCCCATCTCCAGATTGACGCCGCCGATCTGGAACGTCTGAAAGAGCCATCTGGCGCCTTGATCGAGCCAGTCCTGGTTGGCTTTCTTAGAGGGACAAGGGGCATTGTGCGGTTTGCCGCTGCTCGTCACGGCCCGAAGCTCCGGGTGGGCGGCGATCCAGGCGTCGGCGTTGTACGGGTGATCTCCCTCGAAGTAGTAACCGGCGTAGCCGCTGGTGCCCACGCCCGGCAGAATCCGCACGCCCCGGTGCTGGGCATAGCGGCACAGCTCCTGCGACGCTTCGATGCCTCCGTGCGTATCGCGCAGAAAGCCCCACAGGATCAGGCCGTTGAACTTGTGGTCAGCCATATAGTCGATGCAGTTCTTGAAGTCGATCAAAAAGGCCTCGGGTTGCTTGCTGAACGTGCCGCCGCCACCCATCAGGTCGCCGACGCGCCCCGGTCCGCCCCAGTCCATGCGATGATCCCAGTTCCAGAACCAGCGGTACTTGTAACGCGGGATCTGTCGCGTATCGAGCGGCGGCAACGGGATGCTGTTGCCCTGACGCCGCAGACGCCAGTTGATCAAGTCGGTCACGGCATGGATCGCCCCTTCGCGGCCGCCCCCGGCCAGGATCAACCAGTCGCGGCCGTCCTGCTTCAAGGTTCTGGCAACGTATCCCTGATCGGTCAGCGGCCCAGGGCTGACATCGAGCTGCGCGCGGGCGGCAACCCGGCGCAAGACGGGATTCGATTCGGCACTGCCGACCAAGATGATGATTTCTCGCTCGGGCAGGGCCTCTGTCTCAGCTTCGACCACGGCGACCTGCGCCTGCCCTTGCTCGGCGAACCACCGCGCCAACCGCTCGGCCGCAAAATCATCGACCTGGCCGCGCACGATCGCGCAGGCGGGCACTCCGTCGCGGACCAGGAACAGCGGGTCATGTCCGGACGCTATCTCGGCGCCGCTGGGGACCAGCAGCAGGAAAGCGAAGAGAACTCGCGGTTTCAGCATGATCCTGTTCCTTCGTTGCAAGACGATAACCGGGGTCAGCCCCTTGTGGCTGATGAAGACGAGGCTGCCCGATCAAGACGTTTCAATGTACTGATCGCCACGAGACGCGAACAGCGGAGCCGCGAGAAACGTCAGTCCGCCGGACCGATAGACCAGCGAAAAGGTCGGGAAACGGGTCGGGGTTCAGAGATGGGGATCGGGCCTTCTGTGTGTCGATGTGGCGCGTCGTGCGACCGTTCAACAGGGCGGACGGAGGCGTTTTGGGATCGCCCGCAGACGTTTCCCGATGAGGCGACTTGTAACGAATGGCATCAGTGGCCCCAACTGCCCCCCTGCCTGGCCACAGGGCGCGCTTGCGCTGACTGTCACTGCACGCAAATGGATCAAGGCGCGACTCGATTTCTCCTGCGCGATTTCAATGTTGTTGTTTTGCGTCGTGTTGAAGTGGCAGGGGTGGGTTCCAAGCGGTATTCTGAGATCAGGTTGGCGGCAGATCGACGTTTGCTGCTGCCCTTCGGCTTGACCCGCACCCGTCCACCGAAAGGAACCCCGCCGATGATCCAGCGCAGTTTGCTGTTCTCTTTTGTGATCGGCGGCCTGGCCGTGGCCTCGCTGCCCGCGGCGGACGTCGTCCTGACTTTGCATCCCGATCGCGAGATGAATCGGATCGACGAGAAGATCTACGGACATTTTCTCGAGCACATCTATCATTCCTGCAACGGCGGCTTGTGGGGCGAGTTGATCTGGGACCGCAGCTTCGAGGGCGGCGCCGCCGGCGCAGCGTGGCGACGGCAGAATGATCTGCTGGTGCAGGAAGGCAGCGCGGTGGACGTGCGGCTGTTGTTCGGCGATCCGCAGTGGGGGGATTACGAGTTCACGGTTGAGGCCCGCAAGACCGGCGGCGAGGAAGGTTTCCTGGTGCTCGTGCGGGCTCTGAGCGGCCGGGAATTCTACTGGGCCAACCTGGGCGGCTGGGGCAACATCGGCCACGCGTTGGAACGCGGCATCCGGGGTCAGCAGCGGTGGGGCGCGGTCACGCCCCGCCGCGATGGCCGGATTGAAGCGGACCGCTGGTATCGCATCCGTGGCCGCTGCGAAGGGCCGCGAGTGCAATTCTGGTTGGACGACGAACTGGTCATCGATTATGTCGACGACGGTCGCGGCCCGACGCGGGGGCGGGCCGGCGTGGGCACCTGGGCGACGCAAGCGCAGTTCCGCCATTTCCGGGTCGCCTCGCTGGATGGACGGCTGTTGTACGAGGGGCTGCCCGCGCCGCCCCAGCCCGAGGCAGGCATCGCCCCGACCTGGCGGCCGTTGGGCGAGGTACAGCTCGGCATGTCGACCGATCGGCCGCTCAACGGCCAGCGCTGCCGGCAGATCGAGTCTACCGGCGCCGGCGGCGGGCTGGCGCAACGGCCGATGAGCGTTCGCGGGGGTGAGGTGTACCGCGGTTCGCTGTGGGTCCGCGGCCAAGCCGTGGATGGGCTAGCCGTGCGGCTGGTGGCGGACGAGCGCGTCCTGGCCGAGCAGACCCTCGCGGCGCCGGGGACGGATTGGCAGGAGCTGGCCCTGGAGCTCCGGCCCACGGCCTCGGCCGACGACGCGGACTTTCAAGTCACCGTCGTCGGAGCAGGCCGAGTGTGGCTTGATCAGGTGAGGGGCGCGATCCCATTCTGCGCGACAGATTCTCTGCGTTTTCCCGGCGTTTTCGCAATCCTGACGCTGCGTTCAAGTTTTGGAACTCATGGGCTGAG
>JAVYAJ010000273.1:0-9935 GCA_032229885.1 Candidatus Anammoximicrobium sp.
GTTCGGCCCACGACGAAGCCTATGCCTACGACGCCAACGGGAATCGCGAGAACATCGGCTACGCGACCGGCACCAACAACCGGATGACGTCGGACGGGACGTACAACTACGTGTACGACGGCGAAGGCAATACGATCCTGCGAATCCGGATCAGCGACGGCAGTTATACCGAGTACGCCTGGGATCATCGCAACCGGCTGGTCGCCGTGACCGATTTTGACAGCCAGGACGTCCAGCTTCGACGGGTGATGTACGCCTATGATCCACTGAACCGGCTCGTATCGCGCGCGGTTCAGCTCGGCCAGACCACGCCGACGCTCGGCTACTTCGTCTACGACGGCGCTCAGATGACGCTCGAACTGGCCTCCGACGGCACGGTCGCCCAGCGGGTCCTATGGGGTCCGGCAGTCGATCAGATCATGGCGAACGAGAACAGCGCCGACGACTCGTATTGGCTCTTGACCGATCACCAGAATACGGTCCGCGACCTCGTCGCGTACGAGGCGGGTCAAGACGTGACCATGCTGGCGAATCACTTGACCTACTCGAGCTTTGGCGAACTTGAGAGCGAAACCAACGCCACGCGCGATGTCCTGTCCCTACGCTACACCGGCCGCTTTTACGACCCCGCCACCGGGCTACAATGGAATCTGCACCGCTGGTACAACCCGGCTGTCGGCCGCTGGCTGATCCAGGATCCGATTGGATTTTGGGGCAGAGACTTCAATCTGTACCGCTACACCCACAATGCCCCGACTGTTTTTACGGACCCGAGCGGATTGGAGGAAGCCGACCCTTTTCCTCCACCGGCGACGCACACGGGGTTCACAGCATTTTCCGGCCAAACGGCAATAATCGATTATCTCCGCGTCACGATTGAATATGAGAAAGGGAAAGACTCGGGCGCCAATCCCCCCAAACATAGTCTTAGTATTGGAACAGATCAATCTAAAGCGGGCTAGCGCCCCCAAACCAAGACTCTGTTTGGCCGAAGGCCTCCGATCACCGTAGCCTGGGGCAACGCCCCAGGGCCAGCGCCGCGCGTGCCTCTTTTGGACGAAGGCCATATTCATCCGGGCCGCAGTGACACGTTGATGTTGGCCTTCGGCCAACACGGTTGCTGTCGCCTCTGGCTCCTGGGGCGTTGCCCCAGGCTACGTTGGTGATGGCCTTCGGCCAACACGCTTCCTGTCCTCTGTGCCGCGCACCAGTCATCCAATGCCAATTGCACCTAATACGGGCCAGTGTCCGTAACCCACAAGTGTAATGCACAGACCAATGTACAAGATGCGCGCACCGTGCGCGCATGATACGAACTAAGACTCTAAAGCGAAGCAACTCAGCCAGATCTACCACGAGTTGATGTCGATCTTGCCATATAGATTCTTCGGATGTGGCGAAGGATCGCTACTCCAATCATGGGGGTGATTCCGGCCAGCTGTCTTCCCGAACGGCGAGCGAGTACCTCTCAGCGTGACGGGGATTCACAACCTTGGAATAATCGTGGAGCTTGCAGCCTTATACTTCGCGCGGCTCGAAATGGCACTTGCCACGGCGGACTTCAGTTTGTCTTTGCCATACTGAACCCGATATTCGCGAAGCCATTCTTACCCGCGCTCGGTATACATCGGCCGAAGGCGGCCCGCCGCGCAAAGCGTTCGGCGCGTCGGTCAGGCCCATTGCGACGCCAGCCGACAGCAGGCGTCCGCGCGACCATGCGCGATCAGGGCCGCGTGAGGCCGTTCATGGTGCGGCGTCCCACGGGCACGGCACAACGTCGCGGAACGGCGTGAACAGGATATAGTTCAGATGCCGGTACAGAGCATTGGCGTGCAGCAGTTCGGCGTGTGTTCCCTCGGCGTGCAACCGGCCCTGATGGATCAGAAAGATCCGCTCCATCGCGCGCAGCGTCGTCAGGCGTGACGGGATCACGATCAGCGTGCGCCCGGCGCCCAGCCGTTGGATGACGGCATCGACGGCTCGCTTGTCCTCCTCGTCGTCTGCCTCGGGCGGCTCCTGGATCACCAACACCGACGGCTTCAGCAGGATCGCGCGGGCCAAGCCCAGGCGAAAGGCCTGCGGCGCAGGCAGATAGGTTCCGCCCGGACCGACAATCGTCTCGAACGCGGCCGGCAGGCTCTTGATCGAGTCCAGCACGTCGCACTCGCGAGCCGCCTCGTCGATCCGCTCTGGCGTGCTCGTCGCGCGCCCACAGCGGATGTTGTCGGCGATCGTGCCGGAAAACAACATGCCATCCGCCGCCGCAAAGGCAACCTGCTGGCGCAACGGCCGGAGCTCGAGCGAACGCAGATCCGTCCCGTCGAACAAGATTCTTCCGGCCGACGGATCCTTGTAGCGCAACAACAGCCCGACCATCGTCAACGGCGTGTGGCAATCCGAAGCGACGATCGCCGTTCGCGAGCCGGCGGGGATCGTCAGCGACAGGTCCGACAACAGCACATCGCTGGCATGGCCGCCCACCGCGACGCCTTCCCAACGGATCTCGCGCGTCAACTTGTCGACCGCCAAGGCTCCGGCGATCTGCTCGATGACCGGCGTCCGATCCAGATAGGCGAACACGTCCGCCGCGGCGTCGTCGGCCTGCCGGATGATCTGCGTCGCCCGCCGCAGGCCCAGCATCGACGGGACCAGTCGCGCCAGGGCCAAGGCCAGCACGGCCAAGCTGGCCGGCATCGCCCGCGGCGACAGGCCCACCACCACCAACAGCAGCGTCGCGCCCATTCCCAACAGCCACAAGAGCCAGGGCCCGGACGCCGTACGGATCGTAAGATCCTGTTGCGTGTCGCGTCGATAGCGATCACACGCGGCGGCAAACGACGCGTCTTCGCTGGTCGTGGCCGTGACGCCCTCGATGATCCGAGTCGTCCGAAAAGCGTCCAGCACGGTCCGCTGGCGGCGCGCCAACTGTGTCAGGACATCGTCGTTGGCTTTGATTCCTTGCGTCCGCACCTTTTGGTACAGAAGCCACACGAAGCCCGCCAAGAGCACGGCCAACAGCGAGAGGAAGAAATCGAGATAGGCGGCCAAGCCCAACAACAGCGTCGCGACGCACACGCTGCGCGGCATCATCGACCAGTACGCCGTCAGCCCCTCGCGGATCTTCAGACAGTCGGCCAACACGCGCTGCTCGGCCTGGCGTCCTTCGCGCTCGAACCAATCGGGGACTCCCAGCCGCCGCACCTGTTCGTAGACGGCGATCTGCAGTCGAGAAACCGCCTCCCATGCCTGTTGTTCGCCGGAGCGGAACAACATCAGCAACAGGCCCGCTTCGACCGTCGCCAACACCAACAGGGCCGCCAGCAGGCCGAGCAGGTAGTATTCGTAGCGGTCCAGCCAATCTCGCGAGACATCCGGCCAGCCGAGCCAGGTGGAAAACGCCCAACTGGCGGGCGTCTGTCCGGTGCTGTGCGGGCTGTGAATCAGGTCGAGAACCAGCGCGGCGTCCGCGACCAGCAGCGTGGTGACCAAGGCCGAGGCAAACGCCAGACCGTAGTTCCACCAGCGCCCGCCCGCGCTAAGACGAGCCGCTCTGCGAAACGAAGCCCAACGCATCACCACGCCCCCCTCTCTTCCCACGGCAGCGCGCGACTCCGTCCTACGCCAGATCTCGGTCCTCGAACAGCGCCAAAGCCAACAGCATCGCAATCACACTATAGATCAGACAGTAGACCAAAGCCCACGCCAAATACAGCGGGGGAACGGGCACGCCCGCGGCGACGGCCGCCTGGATGTTGAAATGGTCCAGGTTGGGAAAGATCGTGGCGATCAACTGGCCAAAGAATTGGACGAACACGAACTGTCCCATCGATGACTGGACGATCAGCGGCGTCAGATGCCCCAACGCGTAGATCGTAAAGCAGATCACCAGATTGGCCAGCCACGGCAGACGTGTCGAGATCGCCACGCTCAACGCGGCCAACACCATCGTCTCCATGAAGGCCAACGCCAAGCCCGGAATCACGCTGGTCATCTCCAGATGGCATAGCTGCCACGTGATGTCCTGGGTCGAAGACTCGCGGCCATCATAGATGGGCTTGTACGCCACGACGATCAACAACAGCAGGCCCAAGACGATGAACAGAACCGCGACGGTCCAGAAAATCCCCAGGAATTTGCCGACGATGAACGACGGGCGACCAATGGGCTTGGACAACACGGTCAACGCCGTGCGACCTTCGATCTCGTCGCTGATCGAGCTGCTGGCTGCCCAGACGGCCTGGACGATGCCCAGAACCATGATCAAAGTCAGCCCCGAGTCCTTCAGCATTTTGATGTCTTCGCCGAACGTGTTGTACGGAATCCAGATGAACAGGATCAACAACACGGTTCCCAGCGCGACGATGATCGAGAACAGGGGTTGCGCGATTTCGGATTTGTACGTTGCCAGCGCGATGGCCGACAGCCGCGGAGCGGCGAATCGGTGCAGCAGATAGAACAAGAACACGGCAACAATCGCCAACGCGGTCAACGGGACCGTCGCGACCTCGGGGTGCGGGGGCGACGTCGTGATGACGCTGGTCAGCGTCGCCGGGGCGCTGCCCAGGTTGCGCACGTACAGACGATCGACGTCCTGGTCGATAAACCGGTTCGGACCATGTTCATCGGCCGCCCACACATAGTCTTCGCCGGCGATCAGATTGATCTCCGCCCCCGGATTCATCTCGCGAAACGGCTTCGTCGTGATCGTCAGATTCTGCGTGGACCGGAATACGATCCTGCGCACCTCGCTCTGGCGGACCGCCATCGTCACTTCGTGCGCGACGGGTTCGGAGAACTCGTCGTTCGGAACCTCCGGCCCGGAGATCGGAATCGTGTTTTCGACCGTCGTCGTGCCCGCGGCCGGCAACCGCTCGAGCGAGCGCAACAATTCTCGCGGCTGCTGGACGAACGGGAAGCCAATGACGCTGAATACGGCCAGGCCGACCATCGCCATGAGGGCTGGCCACAGCCCGCCTTCGCGCACCGCCGCGGGGATCTCGCTGGCGGTGCGCCGCGAAAAGATGATCCCCGGCAGGTGCGCCAGTCGGATCAGCGGGTTCTCGCCGGCCGTCGAAGCCTTGTCGCCAGCCTTTCCCGTCGGAATTGCCCGCGAAACAATGAACACCAACAGCCACAGCGCGGCCAGCAGCACCAACCCGAGCAACACGCCGACGCTCAGCAGCCACAGCGGGGTCAGCCAGTTGCTGAGGTTCGGAGAAATTGCGGCCGGAATCCCCCAAGCAGTCATGTTTTCTTCCTGTCACGCGGTTGCGACGTCTTGCCCGGATGCACACTGCCAAATCTTAACTTTACGCAAGAACCTGCCAATCGGTTCATCCGATCCGTCGAATGAGCGGGTTTTTTGCCATTCCCCCTGCGGAATCGCGAGGTTGCGCGACCCGCCGATCGCCGCGTCCGGCGGCGGAGCGACCGCGCCTGCCGATCCGCGCGCGGCCCGCGCACGATCCGCCGACTGTCTGCGAGTCCTCAATAGCGAACCTCGAATCGAGAAAACTCGCCCGTCGGAGACTCGATCCGGGTCGTCATCCCACGGATAAAACGGTGCATCCGCCTCTGAATTGCCGCCAGAAAGCGATCAAGTTCTTCTGTATCGCCTTCGATGACGATCTCGACTCGCCCGTCCGGCAGGTTTCGGACATAGCCGGCCACCTCGCGCTCGGCCGCCAGCCGAGCGGTCGCGTAGCGGAACCCGACGCCCTGAACATTGCCGGCAAAGATTGCCACATATCGCTGGGGGCGGGCTGGCTCGGACTCGCGCGTCATGAACGCTCCGCTGCGCTGGATCCTCGGTCGGTCTACGTCGTAGTGCGCCGTCGAGACCAAACCCTGGGCCAGCCGCAAATCCAAAATGAGACAACCTCGGGATCCGGTTTTCACGGGCTGCCGTGCGGCCCTGCTTGAACAGCCTGCACGACGAATTCGTAGGCCCGCACCGTATCGTCGTAATTCGTGTTGTGGCCGCCCTGCTCGCGGTGCAGCAAGAGGATCGACGGATTGTGTTGTTTGACCCGGTCGACCAGCCGCAAAATGCTGGCCGGCGGAACGAGCGTATCGAGTCCGCCGGTGGTCACAGCCAGTGGCATGGTAAATCTGTCGGCGGCGAATTCGGGGCTTCGTCTGCGATACTCGGCAGCGTGTTCCTGCTTTGTCCCGCCATACGAGCGCTGAATGGAATCCTGGAAATGATCGTACTCGAGCATGTTGGCCGTGCCGTTCTGGCTGACGACGCCGGCGACCAGCTCGGGATGCAGAGCGGCGAAGATCAGCGCGCTGGCGCCGCCCATCGAGCCGCCGCCCAAAATCACCCGGTCGGCGCTCGCGTTCGCGTCGCCCAATCCACTCGGTCGCCCGGCGTCGCCCGCGGACGCGCCGTCGTTCGGCCGAGCCCGGCGATGGCGTTGACGAGCCTCGTGAATGATCTGCGCCACGTCGGCTTCGGCGGCCGGTCCCATCCACGAGTCGGGCGCGCGGTAATCGGGCGAGATCAGAATCAGCCCATATTTCAACGCCACGTCCCGCGCCCCACGGCATTCGCCGCGATCCTGACGGATGTATTGCCAGCGATCCGAGCCGTGGCCGTGTAGGACGACCAGCAGCCGCGGCGAGTGCGCGTCATCGACCGGTTCGGGGACCATCTCGACGTACCGCTGGGCGCTGCCGTCGCGAGCCGATCGAAACTCGATGTCGGTCGGTGGGCCCCAGCGTTCAGCCGCAGCCGCCGGATCGCGCGGCGGCCAACCCGCCGCCGGCCCGATCACCGCGAACAGCATCGCGAACAATCGCAACGCGGGCGACGGGATCGCGGGCGACGAGCCGCTTGCGGTGCGCACCGTTCGATTCATGTCTCTCTTGCCCCCCTCGACCGGCGCCGTAGGAAAACGCCGGCCACTGCGGCCGGCGGCCCCGCCGCGGGCCGTGCGACCCGATACATCGACTTGTGCGCGTTTCGATTCGCCGTCATGCGCCGCGTCACGTCGACGCGGCCCGCATCGGGCGCGCACGACCTATGTTGTGGGCAAACCTCGACGCGGTTGCAAGGGGCTGTGGCCCGGCGTCTTGGCGGAATCGCCGGCCGGGCGCCGATGAACCGGCGGTCCATCATCCGCACCGTCAGAACGCCACGATGGCTCGCGCCAGGAACGTGCTGTCAGGACGAAACGCGCCGGGCTGCGAGGCGAACTCGATCTCGCGCGAGAACACATAGCCGATCTCGACGCCCACTTTCGCGCCGCCATTGCGTTTGTGCTCCCATCCCAGCGTGATCCGCCAATCGTGCAGGATCAGGACGTCGGGATCGCCGGCGGCATCGACGATGGACCAGGTATTCCCGCCGAAACCGCCTCCGAGATAGATCCAGTTCTCTGAACGAGGTCCCCAGCTCAGACGCCTCGCGAGCTTGGTTTGAGGGAAAACCAATTCGAAGTTCACATCGTCGCTCGGAGTCCAGATCAGGCCCACGGCCGGGATCACCTTATTGTCGTACCGATTGATGTACAACGCGCCGAGCACCACCTGTAGTCGATCCGGCGTCCAGTCGTATCGGGCGATGGCTCGGCCGGTCAAGCGAAAGCCATCGTCAGATCCGGCAAAATCGCTGTACCAGCCCGCCCCGACCGAGAGGATTCCCTTCAGGCGCGGGCCGATCCGAGGCATCCAGATCAGATCCAGATTCGGTCCGTAGAGCGTCGCAGGCAGTTCCACATACGACGGGCTGTCGAGGAACTGCGCCTCGAACATCGGAATGATGATCAGCGGCATCTCGGTCGTCGGAGCGGGCAGAGCGAACGCCGCGAGCAACTCGGTCTCCAATACCCCGAACCCGCCGCTGCCATCCGGAAAGACTTCGGTCGCGGTGAACGACAGCTTCTGGAAAAAACCGTCCTTGTGCGAGGTCAACGCCATCGGTTCGGGCGTCAGCAGGTCTTGTGGAACCTGATACTCGCGCGGGTCGCTGGCCAAATGGGCCTGCGGGCCATCGGGGGCGACCGGCGGCAGCAGCGACGCGGCTGCGTCGATCGGCGGTAGGTGTCGAATCATCCCCGGCGGTTGGGCCGGGCACGGACGGCCCAATCCGCACAATCCCGCCAGACTCAGCAGGATGGTCCGCGCGATCCGCGGCCTCCAGCGAGGACGTTTCGCCCATGCGGCCGGTTGGGCGGGCACGGAGTTCGACCCGAGGCGAGCCTTCCGCAGATTGACGCGCATAAACCATTCCGTGACGAGTTCCGAGCAGTCGTGGGTACGCCGCGGGACGTGGCGGCGCGGGATGGCTCGCGATCGGCCAATCCATCGTCAGAAAGCAAGGCCGCCGCGGAGCATCCACGTATCGCGCAACGAGAATTCCTGGACCGGCACGACCAAAACCATCTCGCGATTGAACACGTAACCAGCCTCGATAAACATCCCTCGTTGTCCAACGCTGTTGTTGGCCGCCGGGCCCAACTCGAAGCCGACCGAGACACGGATGTCGTTGATGTCCATCAACGTCCGCTCTGGCGGAAGACGATCGTTCGGATTGGGCGTAGACAGATCTGGCGCCGCGGCTTTGGTCGTCCAGACGCCGCCTCCGTACTCGCCGGCGACGTAGAACCAGAGGTCGTTGTTGCCCAGCGTCGTCAGATAGGTCGCCAGCTTGGGTTGGGGAAAGAAGATGTCCCAGCGAGTTTTCGGCGTCGGCGTCCACACGATGCCACCGGCCGGAAACATCTTGATGTCGGCCCGGTTGATATAGGACACGCCGCCCTTCAGGGCGATCGTCGGCGTCAGGTTGTATCGCAACAAAGCCAACCCCATCGGCCGAAAGCTCTGTTGGTCCAGTCCCGAAAAATCGCTGTAGAGCCCAAGGCGGCCGCCGAGTTCGACGCCAAAAGCCCGATCGGGCGTCGAGCGCCAACCGATATCGACGAACGCACTGTACGCGTCGGGCGGCAAGTCGGGCATCAACTGATCCACGCCGTTGGCGTCCGTCCAGGTTCCAAAAGGTCCGCTCCAGGCATGGTAACCAAATCCCGGCGATACGAACCAGGGTTGCCCAGTCCAGAAAAAATTGGGAAAGGCGATCGTGGTCGTCACAAATGCGTCGTTGATCCGCATGTCGCCGGACCGATTGCTGTTGCCAAACAAAAGGTCATCGCTGACGCGGATGTTCTGCAGGAACTTCAGGGGGCTCGCCGAGGCGAATCCCGTCGCAGGTTGGCTCGGGCCTTGCAAGCCGTAGGGAAACAGGGTCGGCGGACTTTGCGTTCCAAAGCCGGGAGCCGGCTGGGCGACATACGGTTGCGCGCCCGGCGACGGGAGGCTGTAGGGCTGCGTGTAGGCCGGCGGCGTGCCAAATGCGCCGCTCGCGGGGGGCTGGCTGAGCAGCGACGGAATGCCGAACGATGCGTTTGGTTGGCTCGCGTACGGATCGAAGGTCGGCGACTGGAGCGTCCCTCCGGGGGGGCTCGCCGGGCTCAGCGGGGCCAGGCTGGGCGCACCGCTCAGCGGTGGCGCCGTATTGAACGTCTGTTGCCCCGAGACTGTCGCAGCCGCTAGCAGGCCGATGGCGAGCCAACAGAAGCTGGTCAGTGGGTTCCTGAAGTGTCTTGCCACGGCTTTACGCCACCCGTTGCGAATTGACGATTCTGCGCCGATTTCAGCGGTGCGGTTAACTATCAAGACATTGTTGGCAGGTCAAGGGTGATTCGGCCGCCTTCGCCATGTTTCTGTGTTTTTACGCGCTTGTGCGCTCGGCCAGGCCACGGCTGGATCAATCAGGGAACCCGCGGGGCAGCGAACAGGGGCGACCAATCACGACGCGAACGCTGGCGATGCTAGCGCTGGCGAGGCTAGCGCTGGCGCGCTCTTCGCCCACCGCGGCTCCAGCACGACGCACCTCTGGGTGGAATGCAGCCTCGATCAACCCCGCTGTTAAA
>JAVYAJ010000274.1:0-36605 GCA_032229885.1 Candidatus Anammoximicrobium sp.
ACGTCACGGCGCACACCACGTCACGGCGCACACCACGTCACGGCGCACACCACGTCACGGCGCACACCACGTCACGGCGCACACCACGTCACGGCGCGCAGCAGGTCGCGGCGCGCACCACGTCACGGCGCGGGCTTCGGTGCAGGAAGCGTCAGCCCTTCGCCCAGAAGGCCTTTCAATTCATTCTGCAGCGCCTTGACGTCGGGCGCCAGCTTGGCGGCCGACGACAGCTTGGCGACCCAACTGCTGTCCTTGAGTCCCTCGAAGGGTGGTAAAGGCGATTCGCCGAAGCCCAGAATCGGGGCGAGCGGTTTTAACGCAGCGGCAAACTTCTCGCGGGCCTCGTCATAGCCTTGTTTGATCGCGTCGAACTCGCTCGCGGCCTGTCGCGAGGTCGTCAGCTCCGCCTCCATCGCCGCGTTCTTGGCCTCCAGATCCGCCACCGCCGCCTTGAGCCGCTCGACCTCGGCGGTCAACTCGCCGATCTTCGCCGAGCCGCACCCGGCGCACACCAGGCAACCAACCGCAAGCAACAAACCATAAGCTGTACAGCGCATGAGATCGTCCTTAAATTGGCTCTCGACGTTCACACGTCCGGCGACAACATCTGAAACCTCCAGGTGGCTACCGTCGACGCCGTCCACGTGGACGCGGCCAAAGTCGCGCGGTTCGTCTCGCCCCGGTGCGACGTCACCTCGCGGGCTCGGAGGCCATGTCCGTCGCGCGAACTTCGGCGACGTTTCCCCGTCTTCGACGGGGCAAAGCGGTGCTGGCCCACGTGTCTGCCCCACGTGTTCGGCGCACGTGTTCGGCGCACGTGTTCGGCGCACGTGTTCGGCGCACGTGTTCGGCGCACGTGTTCGGCGCATCTGGCGACCCTGCATCAGGCCCGCTCGCTCGCCTCCCGGGCACGCCTCGTTGTCCGTCGAAGCGGCCTGCGACGCACCTGGGCTTGCGAGACCACATCCCGTAGCTCGGGTGCGAGCGACCGTCCAGACATCGCGTTCGGCATGGCACACGAAGACGCGAACACGTCTTGCAGGATCCAGGTTCAACTCGGGCGAAGTATAGCAACTCGGACGAAGACACGCAAATCGTCGCGAGCCGGCCGCGGGGCACGCCCATACCGCGCTGGAGGGCCACGCTCCGTCGTGGCCGTAGCCAGATGGACGCGACGCAACGCGACAAAACGCAGCGCGACGAAACGTAACGCGACGAAATGCAACGGACGCGACGCAGCGCGTCCCTCCAGGGCGGCGTCGTTCTGTACGGTCGCCGTCCAGCTATTTCGCTGACCTTGCTGATGCGCCCGGATCGTTCTTCTGGCAATCCGGTGACGACCTTGCGTTTCAGGTCCCATCAATTCCGATTTCTGGCCCTGGTCGATCACCAGCATGGTGACGTAGAATAGGGCCTGCCGAGCCAAGGAGCGGACGATGTCGGCGGGGAAAAGCGATCGCGTTTTGGCGAGCGCGTGGCAAGCGGCAGACGGACTCGGGGTCCGGTTTCGGCTTTCGTGGGTGATTCAATGGCGGCTAGCCGCCGGATCGGGAGTCTGACTGAACGAATGTTTCGTACTCTGCTGAAATCAAAAATACACCGTGCTCGCGTGACCGACGCGGATCTGCATTACGTCGGCAGCGTGACGATCGATCGTCGCCTGATGCAAGCCGCCGACATCATCGAGCACGAACAGGTAGACATCTACGACGTCACCAACGGAGCGCGTCTGACAACCTATGCCTTGGCCGGCCCGCCCGACTCGGGCACGATCTGCGTGAACGGCGCCGCCGCGCATCTCGTGCGACCGGGCGATTTGGTCATCATCGCGGCCTACGGCGCGTATGACGAACAGGAAGCTCGCGCGCATCAGCCGCGAATTGTCCAGGTCGACGCGGGAAACTGCGCGCGGATAGACGCCGAATCCTAGGACTCGTGCGTTGCCCAATCGTCGTGTTCGGGTTTCCAAACATATCGGGGTGCAGTTTACCGCGTCTGCTTCGTGCGGCTCGGCGCCCCATAGCTGGCCGGTTGAACAGACGACGGAGCGTTGGCCCCGGCGAGCGCTTGCCCTCCGAGCGGACTCGCACTGCCCGCCGCAGTGCCCGGTCGCAGCGATTCCAGACCGCGCAGATCGAGCGATCTCGAGCCGTCGCGGAGCGGATTGTCCATTGCCACGCGGGATCCGGTCGTGGTCGGCGCCACAGGCGCATTCAGCATGGGCATCCGCGGCCCGCCGGTGACCGGGCCGAGGTCGGAACCCGACGGCGTCTGCGGCGCGGGCTTGGCGTTCGGCATCGCGCTTGGTTCCGGCGTCGGCAGCGTCTCGATCGACTGCGGCTCGGCCAGCGTCGGCGACGGGATCGCCCCGGTCGGGCCGTAGTCTTCGACCGTTGCGGTACGGCCGGCGCCTTGATCCATCGGCCCGCGGCTGACGACGTTCGGCCGCGTCCAACCGTAATTCAAGTAATAGCTGGCATCGCGCTGACGAGCCAATCCCAGGGCGTCCCAATACGCTTTTTGCGGCCAATCACCCTCGGCCAGCTCGATGTTGTTGTACTCCAGCAGCGAGCCTTTGCGAAAGTGGACCTCGGTGATGGCCTTGTTATAGTCGATCAGCGCCGTGTAGTACGCCATCTGAGCCTCGGCCCGTCGCCGCTGGCCCTCCAGCACCAGATCCACGGTCTGTTTGCCTCCACGATACAGCGCATTGACGGATTCGACTTCCTTTTCCGAAGCCGACCAACGATTGAAATGCGTCTGCGTCTGAATGTAGAAGCTGTCGACGTTGCGGACGGCCGTGCTGAGCAAATGGATGGCGTTCAGCTCCTGGTCTTCGAGTTGAGCCTTGTCACGAGCCAGCCTGAGTTGGGCGTTGCGGACGCCGGCCAATTCTCGGCGAAAGCCGACCGGCATCGCGAAATTGAAAACCAACGCCGCCTCTTGGTAATTGCCGCGAGTCAATTCCTCGATGGCGTTCGACCCGGTCTGCGGGTAGGTCACGCCGCTATGGTTGGCATGGATCAGGTCGTCGCCTCGGCCGACCCAGCGGTACAGAGCGCCGACGTCGAGCTGCGGCAGCAGGTTGTTCTTGGCGGCGATGATTTCCAGTTCGCGCGCCTTGACTATCCATTTTTTCTGTCGTAGTTCCGGGCTGCGAACCAAGGTTTCCGTGCTGATCGCCGACCAGTCGAAGTCGACGCGCGCCATCGTGGGTTCGTCGATCGGTCGGATCAAGCGTCCGTCGGTCGCCGCCAAGCCCAGCAGCCACCGCAGGCGGGATTCCGTGTTGTACAGTTCTTGGAGGCTGCGTTCGACGCCTGCCCGGAAATTGAAGTACTGTTCGCGGGCTTGGGCTTCCGCCTGAACCGGCTCGACGCCCTCGTGCCACTTTTCATAGACGATCTTCCAGGTGACCAACGCACTGTCGCGCGCGGTCTTCGACGTCTCGAGGGCGCGGTAAGTCCGATGCAGATCCCAGTAGGTGTTCTCGATATCCAGGACGAGGTTGCGCACCGCGGATTCGAACTGGGTCAGGCTGATATCCTCGTTGATCCGCGCCAGGACCACGGGGATTCGATTCACCATGGTCCCACGGCCGCGCAACAGCGGCTGGTCCCAGCGGACCTCGACCGACGTCAGCCAGTCACTGTCCAACGCGGCAAATCCGCGCGTGTTATTGTTGAAACGCTGGTAATCCGTCTGGTTGCTGATCGTAAACCGCGATCCGTTCGCCGTCGGCTTGGTCAGGCTGGTCCGCAGGCCGCCCACGTCTTCGTCCTGGAAGACCGGAAAGAACGGGTTGCTGCCCGCGTTTCGCGGCCGGTCGACGCGGTTCCAGATTGCGCCGTTGCCGGCGGTTCCGGCCATCGAGAACTGGGCATCGAACGCCGCCAATGCGGCCTCGACGCCTCCGGCCTGCTCCAAAGCCGGGCGTCCCGAACCCACCGCGGAAGCCTGGATCGCCGGGTCGTAGATCGTGTTCGCCCCCATGGTCCGTTCGATCAGCGCATCGCCGAACCCGAACGGCGTCACGCCGCCAAGATTTCGAATCGCCTTGCTGTTTTGCAACGCAATGGTGACGGCGCTCTCCAGCGTCAAATCCCAGATTTCTTGAAACTCGGGGTTCGACACGCTCATCGGGGCCAACGACTGTGTTGTATCCGGCAGTGATTCGGTGTGAACGTCCGGATACTCCATCTCCATCGCGCGATCGAGATAGTGCGATAGGTCGCCGTCACTATTGAAATAGAAAGGCTGGGTAGGATGGCAACCGGCGAGCGGGACGAGCGCCAGCATCAGCCAAGTGACGCGCGAGGTGATTTGCCGACTCATCAATGGATCGTTCCTAGACTAGTGGCATTTCGTCGGACCGTTGACGCCAACGGCCAAGGACGGACAATCCCCACGTTGCCAGCCTGCTAGCTGGACGGCGTGGTCGACTTTTCAAGGCCCCCCTTGACCGTTTGCGTCTGCGACGGTCGCGGCGTCATCCGCACACTACCCCAAGCAGAGCAATCGGCAAGCTTCATATCGACCGACGAATCTCCAAACTTTTGCGAATCGACATAATCGTCAAAGTTTTCCTGAACATTACATGTCGAGCTAGCACAGACCGAAGATGCAATACGTGCCGTGCAACAAGTAAATCCGACACGACCGACGAACCGAACAGACTAGTGATAACACGGCGCAAAAAGCGACAGATTCCGCAACTTCGGCGTCTCGATCAGCCGCGGAAAAACTGGGAGGACCTGCCCACTGCGGCCAAGACGCACGCCGTCGCGGGCTCCGCTGAAGCCGCCGGCGGAAATCCCCGGTTTTTCCTCGTGCGAGCCTGTGGTTGGGATTCCGCAAAGGTTCCGACCGCAGGGAGAGAACACGGCGAACGATATTCGCCCGTACCGTCGTCATCGATCCCCGACCGGAAGTCCATGCGATTCGCGGCGCACACACACGGTTGAGACGAAGACTCAGCCGCGCAACATACGCCCTTATCGTCCTGGTTTGAACAGACTGCCCAAACGAGCGATTCCTCCCCGCGTTCGGCGCCTGCCGAGTAACCCGAAGCGTCAGCGAGGGACTGGGGAGGATTCTTCCCCGCGCACGGCGCCCGTCGTCCGCGAGTGACGAGTTTTCGCTCAATCGCCTCGCGTCGTGCACACCCGCCATCGACATCTCGCCGCGGATCGTTTCCGCGACCCAACCCGTTTTACCGTACAGCCCCCCTTGGCTGGCGGCTGCGACTAGACCCTAAACAGCCTGCACCTCTTTCGCCCGGAGCAGCTAAGATGAAGTTCACCAAGCTGGTAGGAATCACCCTATTTACGATGTCGATCACGGGGATCGCGTGGGGGCAATCGGTCGCTGGCGTCAGCGGCCCACCCAGCGGCGACTCGCCTCGGGTGACCTTCCCGTCTTCGCGATCGACGGCGAGATTCGTCGCAGACGGCCCCGATTCGCCTGCGACGCCGCCGCCCGCCGCCGCATCGCAGGCGCGGGAGGCTCAGGCAGCCGACGACGCGATCGCTTCGCCCAGCGACACGCCGCCGCCCCCCGCCCAGGAAGCGCCCTCGGTTCGCGATTGCATGCCCTCCGACGAGGCTTCGAGCTGGGACCAGGATCGAGACGCGGCTTTGGATGCTTGCGGCGCCGGCAATTGCGAATGCGGTGGCTGCGGGACCGCCTGGTTTCCCTGCTGCCCTCGCGAGGCGTGGAAATTGCCTCAGCCCGGTTTCCTGCAAAAACACAACATCGTGCTCGGAGGCTGGCTGCAACAGGGCATCACGTTCAATGCCAACAACCCGGACGATGGTTTCAACGGTCCGGTGGCGACCAATGATCTGGCCTCCGAGTACCAGATGAACCAAATGTGGCTGTACTTGCATCGGCCGGCCGACAACGGCGGCTGCGGATTCGCGTGGGGCGGCCATATCGACATCATGTACGGCACCGACGGCCGGTTCGGCATCAACAAGGGCTTGGAAGACCGCATCTACGGGTTCCACAACGAGACGTACGGAATCGTGCTGCCGCAGTTTTATCTCGAGTTGGCTTACAACAACCTCTCGGTCAAGCTGGGGCATTTTGCGGGAATCCTGGACTATGAAATGGTTCCCGGCCCCTTCAATCCGTTCTACTCGCACTCGTACAGCTACGGCTATACCGTGCCGCAATTGGTGACCGGCGCCTTGGCCGACTACAAGTTGAACGACAATTGGTCCGTCCAGGGCGGCGCGCATCGCGGCTGGATGCAGTTCGAGGATTACAATGACGCCTGGGACGTGATGGCGGGAATCAAGTGGAAGAGCGACGACCAACGGACGGAATTGCGCTATGCCGTCTCGAGCGGCAAGCAGAGCTTTCCGTTCGATGATAGCAACCGTTTCGTCTACAGCCTCGTCTTCCAGCGCCAGGTCACCGACGCGCTGCAATACGTGCTCGTCCAGAATGCGGGCGTGGAACAAAACCCGCTCGGCGACGGCGTCGACGCGGAGTGGTACGGCGTCAACCAGTATCTGCTGTACACGATCAACAAGTGCTGGTCCGCCAACGCGCGTTTCGAGTGGATGCGGGACGACGACGGGATGAGGATCGGTGGCCCGGGCAATATACCGGGCATTCGGGCCTGGGATGGCTTTGGCTATGCGGGCAACTTCTTCGCGCTGACGGCCGGACTGAATTGGCGGCCCACGGGCAACTGGCTGATCCGCCCCGAAATCCGCTGGGACTGGTACGACGGGGCGCCGAGCTGGATGCCCGGCAAGCCGGCCTTGCCGTTCGATGCCGGGGATCGCGATCAACAGACGACCTTTGCCGTCGATGCCATCCTGACGTTCTGACCATCCCCTTCGACGCTTTCCGCCCGCGCCTTTCGCGGCACGGGCGGTCGGAGA
This sequence comes from Candidatus Anammoximicrobium sp., assembly GCA_032229885.1. Taxonomy (GTDB): domain Bacteria; phylum Planctomycetota; class Planctomycetia; order Pirellulales; family Pirellulaceae; genus Anammoximicrobium. Next base: position 6,897 of record JAVYAJ010000274.1, read on the forward strand.
AGCGGACGGAGGCCATCGCCACGAGGTCGCGACTGGGCCGGTTCGCGACTGGGCCGGTTCGCGGCGGCGCGACCCGCGCACCCGGAACCAGATCGCTGTTGCGCAGGCTGCAGCAGATTGAACAGCCAGCGCAGCGGTCCCGCGAGCCACCAGCTCGGACCGGACCACATTTTTCGGCGGCTCGTTCGCGCGCCGCCGTTCACAGGATGAACTTGCTCAGCTCGTCGTCCTCGGCCACGTCTTCCAGGCGCTGACGGACGTACGCGGCGTTGATGGTGAACCGTTTCTGTTTGGAATCTGGGGCGTCGAAGCTCAGTTCCTCGAGGACGCGTTCCATGATCGTGTACAGTCGCCGCGCGCCGATGTTTTGGGTGGTCTGATTGACCTTGTAGGCATACCCGGCAAGGGCGTCGATCGCATCGTCGGTGAACGCGAGCCTGATGTTCTCGGTGTCCATCAGAGCCACGTACTGTCTGGCCAGCGAATTTTGCGGTTCGGTCAGGATGCGAACGAAGTCTTCTTTCGTCAAGTCGGTCAGCTCGACGCGAATCGGAAAGCGGCCCTGCAGTTCCGGCATCAAGTCGCTGGGCTTGGCTCGATGAAACGCGCCCGCGGCAACGAACAGGACGTGATCGGTGCGGACGTGGCCATAGCGGGTATGGACGGTGGTGCCTTCGACGATCGGCAGCAGGTCGCGCTGTACGCCTTGGCGCGACACGTCGGCGCCGCGCGCCTCGCTGGCGACCACTTTATCCAGTTCGTCGACGAAGATGATTCCCATGTTTTCGGCTAGTTCGATCGCAGCCGCGTTGATCTTCTCGGGATCCAACAGCGCATCGCATTCCTGGTCGAACATCACGTTGCGGGCTCGGGCCACGCTCATCTCGCGGCGGGACGTGCTCCGCGGCAGGAGCTTTTCAAACATGCCTTGCAAGTCCATATCGATCTGTTCGAGCCCGAGACTGCCGACCATCACCGGCATGGACTTCTGCTCGATCACCAGCTCGACATTTCGTTCCTCCAGTTCGCCCGCGGCCAACATCGCCCGCATCTTGGCCCGCGTCCGTTCGTATTGGCTCCCCGCGCTCGCATCGTCTTCGTCGGGGTCAAAATCCGCGGCCGGCCGCGGGACGAGCAGGTCGAGCAGCCGTTCCTCGACCCGCGTCTTGGCAGCCCCTTCGACGTTCTTGCGCTCGCGCTCGCGAACCAACCCGATCGCGTTTTCGACCAGCTCGCGGACCATGCTTTCCACGTCGCGACCATAGTAGCCGACCTCGGTGTACTTCGTGGCCTCGACTTTGATGAACGGCGCGCCGGTCAGGCGCGCCAGTCGCCTGGCAATTTCGGTCTTGCCGACGCCGGTCGGGCCGATCATCAGGATATTCTTCGGCGCGATCTCGTCGCGCATGTCTTCCTGCGCGTTCTGCCGTCGCCAACGGTTGCGGATGGCGATCGCCACAGCGCGCTTGGCGGCGGCCTGACCGACGATGTACCGATCCAGCTCGGCGACGATTTCGCGCGGCGTCAGAACGCGGGTTTCGCGCGGCGCCGCCTCTGGTTTCCGTGGGATCACGAGCTGCTCTCCAATTCCTCGACGAGGATCTTGTCGTTGGTATAGATGTCGATGCCGGCGGCGATTTCCAGCGCTGCGCGAACGATGTTGGGAGCGTCCAGATCGGAGTGCGCCACCAGCGCGCGCGCGGCCGCGACGGCATAGCTGCCGCCGGATCCGATGCCGATCACGCCGTCCGTCGGCTGGATGACATCCCCGTTGCCGCTGACCAGCAGGGAATGCCCGGCGTCGGCGACGGTCAACAGAGCCTCCAGACGACGCAAAGCGCGGTCCGTGCGCCACTCTCTAGCCAGCTCGGTCGCCGCTCGCGGCATATTCGCCGGATGGTCCTTCAGCTTGGCCTCGAAGCGTTCGAGCAACGCAAAGGCGTCCGCCGCTCCGCCGGCGAAGCCGCACAGAACGCGGCCCTCCGCCAGACGACGGATCTTGACAGCGTCATGTTTAACGACCGTCGTGCCCAGCGTGACCTGCCCGTCGCCGCCCATCGCCACCCGTCCACGATGGCGAATTGTCAAAATGGTGGTGGCATGCAGTTCCATGAATTGTCCGGGGTAAACCCAAGGCGGTCTTCGATAAAGCGGTCTTCGATGTCGAACAGCACAGTGTGGCGAAAACGGGGCGAGAACTCTAGGGGCGGTCTGGAAAAAGGCGCGGCGAGGCCGCGCCGAAAATCGTTCGCGCGTCGCGAAGCCCGCATGGGGTCGCGTTTCGCCACGCCCGTGGCCTCCCCACGGACAGGCCGCCACTGCCGCCCCGGCAACCCGCCCTTCGAGCCGCGCGGCTCGACGCGCCCCAGCGAGGGGCTTCGTCAGCCGTCCCGCGCCCCGCGAGGCCACGGCCCGGCGATCACCGCGGTCACGATCTGCCGTACGTGCGGTTCCGCCTGCGAGGCCGCGCGGATCACGTCCGTCGCACAGACGGCCTCGGGCATATCGGGACGGGCGACGTTGGTGACGATCGACAACGCCAGCGTGCGCACCCCGCACACGGCCGCCGCCACGGCTTCGGGGACGGTGGACATGCCGACCACATCGCCGCCGATTCGTCGCAAAAAACGGTATTCGGCTCGTGTTTCGTAACTCGGGCCCATCACCGCGACATAGACGCCCCGGTGCGCCGAAAAATGGCCGCGACGCGCGGTCGCCAGCGCTTGCGCAATCAGCTCCGGATCATAGATTCGCACATCCAGGTGGCGGCCCGATGAATCCGTCGGGCAGGCGCCGGTCGGCCGGACCCCGGCCACGCCCGGCAGCATGGGCATAGCCGACGCTCCAGTTCGGTTCAGCAGGCCGCCGCTTCCGGCCTGCAGGTCGAGATGGTCGGCCACCACAACCACGTCGCCCAGCGCAAGAGCGGGGTTCAATCCGCCGCTGGCGTTGGACAGGATCAACGTCCGCGCGCCCAACGCGGCGATCGTCAAGACCGGCAATGCGAGTTCGATGCGCGCATACCCTTCGTATCCGTGGCAGCGACCGTCCATGACGATCACCGACCGCTCGCCGATCCGCCCGCAGACGAGCCGACCTCGGTGCCCCGTGGCGGTGGAACGAGGCCAGCCAGGAATGTCGCTGTAACGTAGGACGACTCGCGGGTGAACCAGGCTGGCCAGCCGGTGCAGGCCCGTGCCGAGCACCAGCGCCGCCTCGGGGCGGACAGGCCACCGGCGACGAATCGCCGCTGCGCTGGCTTCGATTCGCGCGACCAGCGCATCGTCCATAGCGTGAGGCATCGTCATGGGCACACGACGTCGGTGAGTGAGCGTTTTGCCGCGACAGGCTCGTCTCGAGCGCCGGCCCCGCGCCGCATTTACGGCCGAGCCTCGCGGAATCGCGGGCCGAAGACCTTCACGCCGCCAAGCACCGGTCGCGGGCTGTCCTGGCGCCCCATCTCGAACCGGAACGTGAGCCGGCGGACCTGCCCGTTTGCGGTTCGTCTTACGCCGCTCCTTTTTCCTCGGCCAAGACGCCCGACACCAGCGCACACAACCTGGGTTCGGCGTCGTTGGCGATGGCGATGATCTGGTTGATGTCCGCCGTTTCCAGGGCGTCGGGCAGGCACAGATCGGTGACGATCGAAAAGCCGACGACGCGCAGGCCGCAGTGAACGGCGACGATCACCTCCGGCACGGTCGACATGGTGACCGCATCCGCCCCGATCGCCCGGAGGAATCGATACTCGGCTCGTGTCTCCAGATTGGGACCGGGCACGGCGACGAGGACGCCTTGGTGAGCCACGAGATCGCAGCGGCGAGCGACGGCCAGCGCACGGTCGACCAAACGCCGCGCGTAGGGTTCGCTCATGTCGGGAAATCGGGGGCCCAACCGGTCGTCGTTGATCCCGATCAGCGGATTGTCGCCCATCAAGTTGATATGGTCTTCGATCACCATGATGTCGCCGCAGCGGTAGTGTGGATTCAGGCCCCCGCAGGCGTTCGAGACGACCAGCAGCTCGGCGCCGAGCGCCCGCATCACGCGCACGGGCAGTGTGATCTGTTTCAGCGTATGGCCCTCGTAGCGATGAAATCGACCCGCCATCGCCACGACCGGCAGCCCGTTCAAATGCCCGCAGACCAGGCGGCTGTGATGCGTCGGGGGCGTCGAATGGGGGAAATGAGGAATGTCGTCATAGTCGAACTCGGCTTCCACCCGAAGGCTCCGGACCAACCCGCCCAGCCCGGTGCCCAGGATGATTCCCGCATGCGGCCGGACGGGCCAGCGCGCCCGGATCATTCCGACGGTTTCTTCGATCTTGTCGTATAAATCCAACATGCTCCGTTGCCTCTCTGGCTGTTTTCGCGGTGGTCCTTGGTTTGGTCGAGCCGTATCGGACGCCGTGTCGCGGTCGGTCGCTCGGCCGGCCGAGCGGTCCAGCGCTTGACAAGTCCCTCGGCGGTGCGTTTTCGAGGCGGACGGGCGGACCGCGGCGCCTTGGGGCGATGACAGAGCCGCCGCACGCGGCGGAGGACGGCCCATCCCATCGTAACCCGAAGCGTGAGCGAGGGAGCAGTCTATCCCCTCGCTCATGCCTCGGGTTACCTTCCCTCGCTCACGCTTCGGGTTACGGTCAAGGGCGACCGCGTGCGGTGGAAATCCGTCGCCAAGCTTGGCTATTGGCTATGGGTGGCATCCACCAAGGCTCGCAGCAGTCGTGCGGCGCCGCCGCTGTCCAGGGCCTCGGCGGCCAGCTCGGCGGCCGTGCGCAGCGAGTCCGTTCGTCCGATCGTCCACAGGGCCGCCGCCGCGTTCATCACGACGATGTCTCGCGCTGGGCCGCGACGCCCGGCGAGCACCTCGCGGATCAGCGCCGCGCTGGCCTCCGGTCCGTCCACTCGCAGTTGGGCCACCTCGGCCGGCGGCAACCCGAACATCTCCGGGCTCCACGTCGTATCGATGATCTCGTCGGGAGTGACCACGGTGACATCTGTCTGGCCGCCGAGCGTCACTTCGTCCAGCCCGTCGCGCCCGCAGACCACAACCGCCCGCTGGCCGCCCAATCGCTGCAAGGCGGCCGCCAGCATTCGACGGTACGCCGGGCGTCCCACTCCGAGCAGTTGAAACGGCGCGGATCCCGGGTTGCAGAGCGGTCCCACCAGATTGAAGATCGTCGACACGGCCAAGCGTTTGCGGACCGCCGCCACATGCCGCATCGAAGGGTGCATCAGCGGGGCGAAACAGAAACACATGCCGAGCTCGTCCAGGCAGCGTTCCACGACCTCCACCGGAGCTTCGATGTTGACGCCCAGCGCGGTCAGGACGTCCGCCGAACCCGACCTGCTGGTCACGCTGCGATTGCCGTGCTTGCAGACCGCCACGCCAGCCGCGGCGGCCACCAATGCCGCCCCCGTGCTGACGTTGAACGTGCCCAAGGCGTCGCCGCCGGTCCCGCACGTATCGAGCACGCGGGGCCGCGCCGTGCGAACGCGGCGCATGTGCCGGCGCATCGCCCTCGCCGCGCCCGCGACCTCGTCGACGGTCTCGCCTTTGGTTCGCAGCGCCAACAGAAAATCCGCCATCTCGCCATCGCCGCACAGACCCTGCATGATCGCGTCGATCACGGCCGCCATTTCGTCGATGTTCAGGTGCGCGCCGCGCACGATGCGAGCCGTGAAGTCCGAAATCCTCATGCCGTTGGTCCCGATCCTCCCGTGGCGAAGTCCCGCGCCGGCAGGGTCTCGTCCCGCAATCGTTCCGGCCGCCAATCATTCCGGCGGACGCCCGTTCTCGCGGACGCCGATCGACGCCCACGTGCGGCCCGCCTTGGTAAAGCGTTTCTGTCACCCGCCTCATTGTGTCATCCGCCGTTGTGGACGGCAAGCGGACCCTGTCGGTCCGGAACGCAAGCGTGTAGAATCGAACACCAGCGCGCGGGGCCGACGAGGCCGAGCCGCGTTCGCGCCGCCGACGTTTGCCCGCGCTGTCCGCATGGACATATCGTTCCCTGAATCCGGAGGCCGTCATGTCGAGCATGTTTCGCAACATCCCGTCCGTGAACGAGCTCTTGGATAGCCCGCCGCTTCGCCAGGTGGTCGAGCGCGTCAACCGCAACGCGGTCGTGACCGAGGTGCGGCGGTTTCTCGACAATTTGCGGACGGAAATGCAGTCCGCGGCGGCGGAAGTGAAAATCCCGACGCCGAGCGAATTGGCCGAGCGGATCGCCGCGTGGATCGACGCCGAAGTCACGGCCAATCTGCGGCCGGTGATCAACGCCACCGGGATCATCTTGCACACCGGATTGGGCCGCGCTCCGCTGGCCGAGTCGGCGATCGACGCGATGGGCGACGTGGCCCGCGGCTATTGCGCGCTCGAGGTCGACATCGCCACCGGCCAGCGTTCCGATCGGTCGCTGGACGCCGCCGAGGCCTTGACCAGGCTGACCGGCGCCGAGGCCGCGACGGTGGTCAACAACAATGCCGGGGCCACCATGCTGACGCTGGCGGCCCTGGGCTTTGGCCGGGAAGTGATCGTGTCTCGCGGCCAGTTGGTCGAGATCGGCGGCAGCTATCGACTGCCCGAAGTGATGGAGACCAGCGGGGCCAGGCTGCGCGAGGTGGGCACGACCAACAAGACGCGAATCGAGGATTACCGGGCGGCCATCGGCCCGGATACGGCGGCCCTGATGCGGGTCCATGCGAGCAATTACGCCATCGTCGGATTCACCGAGCAGCCTTCGCTGGCCGAACTCGTCGCGCTCAGCGCCAAGCACCGACTGCCGCTGATCGATGATATCGGCTCGGGCGCCTTCCAGGATCTGGCAGCCTACGGGATCGGCGGCGAACCACAGGTCCTCGACAGCGTGCGAGCGGGAGCGGACATCGTCCTGTTCAGCGGCGACAAACTGCTGAGCGGCCCGCAATGCGGGATCATCCTGGGCCGCCAAACGCTGATTCAGAAGATCAACAAGCACCCTTTGATGCGCGCCCTGCGGATGGACAAGCTGCGGCTGGCCGCTCTGTTGGAAACGTTGCGTCTGCATCAGCGCAGCGCGGGCGCCGAGCATGCCGTTCCCCTCCTGTCGCTGCTGACGACCTCGGCGGCCAATCTGCGACAGCGCGCCGAACGTCTGGCGCCCCAGTTGGCTGCGTGTCCGGCGATCAAGTCGGCCGAGCCGATCCAGTCGCAAGCGTATCTCGGCGGAGGCAGTGTGCCCTCGCAATCCTTGGACAGTTGGGCCATCGCCATCGAGCCCAAACAGGGCAGCGTAGACGAACTGGCCGTGCGCTTGCGCAAAGCGACGCCGTCGCTGTTCGGGCGGATCTATAAAGATCGGCTGCTGTTGGATCTGCGGGCGGTGTTCCCGCGCGAAGACATCCAATTGGTGGCGGCGATCGAGCGACTCGATCGCCGAATTGCAGACGGTCCCACCGAGGCCATGCCATCGTGACGAGAGAACGTCAAGGTGGACGCCCGCCCGGCGCCCCCCTTTGCACGCGCGCTAGAATAGGACAAACTGGGCTAAGTTTGGACTGGAACATGACAGGCCCCCAGTCGGAACCTCTTTTTTACCGTTCACGAAGGAAAGGACGCTGCTATGACATCGCTCGTAACTCAACCCGCCCCAGATTTCACCGCTCAGGCCGTGATGCCGGACAAGTCGTTCAAGCAGATCAGTTTGTCGGATTACAAAGGCAAATACGTCCTGCTGTTCTTCTATCCGTTGGATTTCACGTTCGTCTGCCCGACAGAGGTCATCGCGTTTTCTGACCGAGAGGCCGAGTTCGCCAAGCTGGGAGTGCAGATCCTGGGCGTTTCGGTCGACAGCCACTACACGCACTTGGCATGGCGGAACACGCCGCGCACGGATGGCGGTCTGGATCAGATCAACTATCCGTTGGTCGCTGATCTGAACAAGGAAATCAGCAAGTCCTACGGAATTTTGATTCCCGCCGGGATCGCGCTGCGCGGGCTTTACTTGATCGACAAGAACGGGATCGTCCAGCACGAGGTCGTCAACAATCTGGCTCTGGGGCGGAGCGTCGACGAAGCGCTGCGAATGGTCCAATCACTGCAATTCTTCGAGACTCACGGCGAGGTCTGCCCCGCCGACTGGCACGAAGGCTCGAAGGGAATGAAACAGACCATCGAGGGGAGCAAAGAATTTTTCGCGTCTGAATACGCGAAAAAGTGAGCATGGCCGGTTGACGTTTCGGGCCGCGATTTCAGGCTGCGGCACGAGCGTGTCCCTGCGACGCGGCGATTCGGTCAACGGCTGCCGCCCGCACCGTGATTCTGCGACGCGGGTCGACACGAATCGGACCGGCCAAGCCATCGACAGGGCGCGCATCCGAGGTGATGCGCAGTTCGGTTCGGCCGCGGCGAACCGAGCGACTCGGCGCGCGGCAGACGACCGACGGGCACGTTCCCGTCGGTAGAGGGTAACGGACACGTTATTAAGTCTCGGCCAAGGCGACCGCCAAGCCGCGGCCACGCGCGGCGGGTTCTTGTCACGGATCGAATCGAGGCTGCTCAGCCAACGCCACCGCCAACCTTGCGGCACGTCTATCGCTGGCGCGAAGTGCTGGAGGCTCGCGGGCTGGCGAGCCTGCGTGTGGGTTCGTGCGGAGGACGTGGCCTCGGCGTTGGACTTTTCCCAAGCTTTCGGACAAGATTTGGAAGCGAAGCGACGTTCATCGAACGGCGCCGAGCGGGCCGCCAGACGCATTCGCGATCCACGCGGAATTAGCGCGGGATACTAGTTGGGAACCCACGGGCAAGTATGATAGACTTACGCCTGCGCAGCTTGGATCAGGGCGCTGTGCGCGGCGTACGGTGAACGACGCAGATCCGGAACGGCGCCGGTCTCGTGCGGTTTTCCAAAACTTGCGTAGGCCTGCGTGCGTACTCGCGGCGAGGGAAACCGCCCGGGACGATGGAGACGGAGGGCGGCGCGATGCGCGGGGATCCCGTGGGATTTTCGTTCGTCGATGCGCACAGACTGGAACGAGGTGTAACAGGAAAAGGTCCAGACGGACTCATTGTAGAGGGCCAATACCTTGTCTGTCGTACTAATCGTTGACGACAACGCGGTCGACCGTCAACGGGCCGCGCATATCGTAGAACAGGTCGGGATGAAGACGCGCTTCGCGACCAACGGCAAAGAGGCGTTGGCCAGCATGCAGCAGCGGCTGCCTGATGTGGTTCTGACGGACTTGCTGATGCCAGAGATGGACGGCCTCGAGTTGGTCGAACAGATCAAACGCGACTATGCGGCGACGCCCGTGATCTTGATGACCGCCCATGGCAGCGAAGAGATCGCCGTCAAAGCGTTGCGGGTAGGGGCTGCGAGCTACGTGCCCAAGCTCGTTCTGGCCCGTGACCTGGCCAATACAATTCGCGACGTGCTGACCATCGCCAGCACGCGACGTGGCGAACAGCAAGCGCTGTCATGCCTCCAAAAAGGCGAGTTGTACTTCGTCGTCGGCGTCGAACAGGGCGCGCATGAACCGCTCGTGGGTTATCTCCAGAACGAATTGAGGAAATGGCGGTTCTGTGGCGACGCGGACCTGATCCGCATCGGCACTGCGTTGCACGAAGCGTTTATCAACGCCGTCGAACACGGCAATTTAGAGTTGCCGTCGGACCTTCGCGATGATATGGACGGCGAGTATCACCGTCTGGCCGACGTTCGACGAGGCGAGCTTCCCTATTGTGAGCGAAAGGTTCATGTACAGGCGAGTTTCACGCGCGACGAACTGCAAGTGGTCATCCGCGACGAAGGGCCCGGCTTCGATCCGAGCTGTCTACCCGACCCGACCATTCCGGAGAACATCGGCAAGATCAGCGGTCGAGGCTTGTTGCTGATCCGAACCTTTATGGACGATGTAAGGTTCAACGAGACGGGAAATAAGATCATCCTGATCAAGAACCGGACGGCCTGAGCGAAGGGCGGGCGCCGCCGTACGCTTCCTCCGGGTCCGCACTGCGCAACCGGCGCGTCCACAGGCTGAAGGCGGTGACGGATTGCGAATTTGTCGCCCGCTGCGAATGCCAGCACAGCACGCCCGGTCTAGAATGCGTTGGCACTGGCATGAACAGTCTTGCTTTGCCCATTCGGCTGACTCTCGCCGCGGCGTCTGTGGCGCCCGCAGTAGGATCAGAACCCAGATCGGCCTTGTTGGGATCCGTCGCGTCCGCGGGCGTCATCATCATGCTGCTGCTGGGGGCGGCTGCGATCGGCGTCTATTTCAGGGTGCTCTTGCTCCGGGCGCACAAGCGCGCAGCCGGACTGCAGGCTCAGTTGGCCGACTCGCAGCGCGCGTTGACCGATGTCGAGTCGCAGCTGGCGCACAGCCAAGCGAGCCTGGGACGACAGATCGAAGCGGCGCGCGCGTCGCTCGACGCCGCGCACGAACACGCAAAAGAACAGTTGCAGGCGCAGATCGTCCAGCGTCAGCGAACGGAACGCGCGCTGCGGGACGCGCAAACGCAATACACCTCGCTCGTCGAAGGCCTGCCGATTCACGTCATCCGCAAAGACCGTCAAGGGCGTTTCACCTTTGCCAGCCAATCCGTGTGCGAACTGCTGGGCAGGCCTTGGGAGCAGATCTCCGGCCAGACCGATCTGGAGCTGTACGATCGAGAACTGGCCGACAAATACCGCAAGGACGATGCCCACGTCATGGCAACCAAGTCCAACCTTGAGGCGATCGAGGAACACCGACGGTCCGACGGCACGCGCATCTGGGTGGAAATCATCAAAACTCCGCTGCTGGACGCCAAGGGCAACGTGGTGGGCGTCCAGATTCTGTTCTGGGACGTTACGGCCCGCGAGCGCGCGCTGAACGAAATGCGGCGCAGCGAGGCGCGTAAACAGGCGATTTTCGAGGCCTCGATGGATTGCATCCTGTTCACGGACGAGTCGCTCCGGATCATCGAGTTCAACCGTGCGGCCGAGACGACGTTTGGCTACCCGCGGCGGGAAGTAATCGGCAAGAATCTGATCGATCTCTTCATCCCGGCCGAGCTGCGCGAGCGACAGCAGGCCAACGTCGAGCGTTACAGGGGCGTCGGAGAACTGGGGTCGATGCTCGGGCGCCGCCTCGAGACGTCGATGCTCCGGAAGAGCGGCGAGTCGTTCGCGGTCGAGATGGCGATGCAGCCCATTCCGCTGCCCGACGGATCCACCGGCTTTGCGGCCTTTGTCCGCGATATCACGGCAGTCAAACGCGCCGCCGAGCAATTGGTCGAGGCGAAGGAGGCTGCCGAAAGCGCCAATCGAGCCAAGAGCGCGTTTCTGGCCAACATGAGCCACGAAATCCGCACTCCGATGAACGCCATCATCGGGATGACCGAGCTGGTGTTGGAGTCGCGTTTGGACGACGAACAGCGCGACTATTTGCAGACCGTGCTCGAGTCCGGCAACTCGCTGTTGGCGCTCCTGAACGACGTGCTGGATTTTTCCAAAATCGAATCCGGCCGCGTCGATCTCGAGGAAATCGAGTTCAATCTGCCACAGTGCGTCCAGGAGAGCATTCGTGCGTTCATGTACCGAGCCCGGCAGAAAGCGATCGGCCTGAGCTTCGAGTTCTCGCCGGACACGCCCGAGTCCGTCCTGGGCGATCCGCTTCGCCTGCGCCAGATTCTGGTCAACCTGGTCAGCAATGCGATCAAGTTCACGGACCAAGGCGGGATCCGTGTCTTCGTGCAGACCGTGTCCATGATCGAGGATACGGTGGTGCTGCGGTTCGAGGTAGCGGATACGGGGATCGGAATCCCCGTCGATAAACGAAAAAAGATCTTCGCCGAGTTTGAACAAGCCGACAGCTCGACCAAACGCCGATTTGGCGGCATCGGTCTCGGGCTCGCCATCTGTTCGCGTCTGGTTCAATCGATGGACGGCGAAATCGGCGTCGACAGCGAAGAGGGCCGAGGCAGCACGTTTTACTTTACGGTATCGCTGCGTTTGCCGATGGATCGACCGCGAACGGCGACGACGCTGGACGCCGCACCGGTCGTGCTGAGCGCCGGAAGCGGGGACAAGGCGGATGGGCACACGACTCGCAGCCTGCGAATTCTGCTGGCCGAGGACAGCCCCGCCAATCAGAAACTGGCCCTGGGCCTGCTTCGCAAACGAGGCCACCACGTCGTCGTTGTCAACACCGGGAAACAGGCCTGCGAGGCCTTTGTCGCGGGGCCTTTCGATCTGATCCTGATGGACGTCCAGATGCCGGAGATGGATGGATTCGAGGCGACCCTCGCGATCCGGACCACCGAACGCGGGACCCGCGTACCGATCATCGCCATGACGGCCCATGCCATGCACGGCGATCGCGAACGATGCCTGCGCATCGGGATGGACGGCTATCTGGCCAAACCGATTCGAGCCGAAGCGCTGTTCGAGGCCGTCGACGACATCGCCCGTCGATCGCCCGCGGCGAACAAGCCGGTCGAGGCCTAAGGCCGTCACGAAGACGTCGCTTTCCAGCTTGGCCACGCGTCACGTCCGCAAGCGCGCTCAGGACGCAGGGGCCTCGACGAGGGCGCCCGGCGCCATCCGGACATTGGAGATCCCGAAAGCATGGCGGCGGCGTCCGACCAAACGACTGCGCGGCGCGGGCACACTTGCCTCCAGACCGTCGGAAGAATCTTCGAAGGCGCTGGGATCGTTTCGGGCCGAGCGTCCGTGCGTTTCGGCGTCCGTGCGCTTCTGCGTCGCGAGGTTCTTTCTCCCGAGGTTCTTTGTCGAGCGCAGCGCGGCTTCGCTGTCTCGGGGCGTCCGAAGGCGATTGGCGCGAAAGGCCGTTGACGCGACATGCGCTGTGCCGTCGTCATCCATGTTGACAGGGCGCGCGAAATGTGTCTTTTACCGGACGGGCTCGTGCGCTGTCCAATCATTTTTTTCGCGCTGTCGCAGTCCGCAGAGCACGGGTTTCCCGCGGCCCGACAACCTGTTCGGCGTCCTGCAGCGGGCCGACCGCTACGGCGGTCTGGACGGACAGCGGATAGCGGGCCAGTAGGGCGGCGATATCCTCGCTGGTCACGCGCCGATAGCAGTCGGTCACGTCGCGCACGGTGCGGTAGCAGCGTCGCGTGAGCCACGTGCCGCCGACGGCGAACAGCCGATTGACCGGTCGTTCGCTCCCCAGCACGACGTGCGAACAGATCTTGCTCTTGGCCTGTTCCAACTCGGCCTCGGTCACCCCGTCGGCCTCGGTCTCGGCCAGCAACTGATTGAGGCGAGCATAGTTGTCGGCCGTGTCCTCGGGCGGGCCGCACAGTTGCGTCATGAACAGCCCGGCGCCTTGATACTCGCAGACGGACATCTCGGCGCTCTCGGCATGGCCTGGATCGACCAACTCCCAAAACATCCGGCTGCCGCATTCGTCGCCCAGCACGGTCGCCAACAGCCGACCCGCATAGCGGTCCTCGTCCTCCGAAGCCGGTCCGTTGCAAACCTGGATCATGTATTCCTGCGCGGCGTTCGGCTTGCAGAACACCTCGACGCCCGCGTGCGGCGGCGCACGGTAGATCTCGCGCGGCGCGTCGTACGGCGTCCACGCCCCGCAGCACCGATCGGCCAACGCGACCAAGGCGTCGAAGTCGACATTCCCCGCGGCCACGAGCGCGATGTTTCGTGGACTGTAGCGGCGCTCGAAGTATTCCATCATCTGGTCGCGCGACAGCCGCGCGACGCTGGCGGCGGTTCCGAGGACGCTGCGCGCCAGCGGATGCCCGCCGAAATGGGCCGCTAGACACTTTTCGTGCGCGCCGAACGGCGGTTGGTCCTCGTATTTGGCGATCTCTTCCAGGATCACCAGCTTTTCCGTTTCGAAGTCGGCCGGACGCAGGGCGGGGCGCAGAATGTCGCTCAGCAGTTCGACGGCCCGCGCCTGATATTCGGGCAAGAACGCCGCAAAGTAGACCGTCTGCTCTTCGCTCGTGTAGGCGTTGGAGTGTGATCCGATTTCGTCCAATTGGCGGTTGACGTCCGCCGCGCTGCGGGTCGCCGTTCCCTTGAAAACCATGTGCTCGAGAAAATGGCTGACGCCATGGTTTTCGTCGCATTCGTCGCGGGCGCCTGTTTTGACGAAAAATCCCAGGGCGGCAGAGTAAGCGCGTGGCGCGCACTCGGCGACGATCTCCAGGCCGTTGTCCAACGTCTGTTTACGAAATTCCACGGGAAGTCTCCAAAGGCTGTTCGCCGACGGTGACGATGCGGAAATCACGCGGGGGATGCGACGCGAGGTACGCGTTGATCCGCGCGCACGACAGGTTGTCGATCACGCTCCGCACCTGGTCGACGGTCTGGATCCGCCCCAGATGGTACCAGTCCGCGGCGAGTGCGCTGCTCCGCGCAGCGCTCGACTCCTGCTGCATGATCAGACTGCTCTTGAGCCCGGCTTTGAGTCGCTCGAGCTCGTCGACGGCGATCCCGGCAGCCAGACGGCGCAGCTCGGCCAGCACGACATCGAGGGTTTCCTGCGCCCGGTCGTTCGTGGTCCCCGCATAGCACAACACGCTGCCGCGGTCCCGCAACGAGTGACAGTGGGCCTGCACCGCATAACACAACCCGCGGTTCTCGCGGACTTCGGTAAACAACCGCGAGCTCATCCCGTCGCTCAAGACGCCGATCGCTGCGCGAGCCTCGTAATAGTCCGGGTGACGATAGGGGATGCTGGGATAGCCGATCGCAATATGCGTCTGGGTCGAATCGTGAGGCAGATGTAAAATGCGCTCGGCCTCCGGCGTGTCGATCAGCTCGCGCGGCGGACGGGGCGCCCAGTCCGCATACAAGGCGGCGACATGGTCGCGAAGCGCCGGCCACGTGAACTTGCCGGCTACGCTCAAGATGGCGCCATCGGGACGATACGTCGCCTCGAAGCAACGCCGCACATCGTCGATGTCGGCCGCCTCGATTCCGTCCGCCGTGCCCGACGCGCTGCGGCCCTGCGGCTCGCCGTACAATAGGCGTCGCAGCTCGAGAAACGCCCGCTGGGACAGATCGTCGTCGAGCGAGCGGATTTCCTGCAGACAGACCAGCCGCGCATCGTCCAACTGGTCGGCCGGCAAGTGGGCGCGCCGCACGACGTCGGCGTAGATCGCCAACGTCGGAAACAGGCTCTCGGCCGGCATCGTGCCGCCGAAACTCGTATGGGCGACCAAAACGGCGGCCGACGTGTCTGCGCCGAGCAACTCGAGCGCGGAAATGAACTGGCGACTGTCGCGCGGTCCGCAGCCGCGCTCGGCCAGCTCGCGCGTCAAGTTGGCCAGCCCCGGACGATCGTCCGGGTCGCGGTTGCACCCGGCGGGCGTCAGCAAGCAGAACGCCGCCGACTCGAGCCAATCCATCGCCTCGGCAACCAATACCAGGCCGTTGTCGAACTGTTCCGTATAGATGGCTTGTCCCAATAGTCGCCTCTTCAAACGTTTCTGTGCCGGTTTCGACCGGGCGGATTGTCTCGCCCTGCCGACCTGGATCGTGTTGGTCATCCTCTGGCGCTCGCCGGCGCGGCTCGCCGCCCGTTGCTCGGAATCTGTCCCGCGCCCCCGTCAATCGTGTCCGCCGCCCATCTCGGCCGGATAGAGCGTCATCCGGCATCCGCGGCAACCCAATCGGCGCACGCGAGGGGCGGTCGGCGCGCGTTCGCCGATCGGTGGCCGCTCGCATTCCGGTGGTCGTTCTCGTTCCGTGCGGCATCGTGCGCGGCTCAGGATATCACATTTTAGGGCGCGTAGGACAGGCTCCAGCGCCTGTTTGCCGTTCGACTCTAACCGACATACGAGCAACTTCATCTCGGACGGCCTGCCGTGCCTAACGCCGACTCCGATGCGCAACCCGACAAGGTCAACCAACGCGAGACCGGGCCACGGCCCCGCGCGTCCCGCCGATGAAATATCGCTCGCCGCGTTTCTTTCAGCCGTGTTGTTCGGGTTTCCAACATCCGCACTGGCGCCCCGCATCGTACTGGCCGAGACTCTGACCGCTCTGCTCACCAAGATAAGTTTGGGGGTTCGAGCGCGGAGCGTGGGACACGTCCTCGGGAAAACGGGCAGCTTCACGCACCGAGCGGCCAAGGCATGGTTGTTTTCAGACCTGCTTTACGCACTGGGAATCTCTGCCACTTTGTAGACCGTCCGCACGCGTTGAAAGCCGACCCGCTCGTACAGCCTCAGCGCCCCGTCATTTTTGCACGTGACCTCGAGCGTCACGCGCCCAATACCGGCTGAACGAAACCCTTCCAGGCTTCTCCACAGCAATGCGGTCCCCAATCCGTGGCCGCGTTGCTCCGGCACGATGCCGAAATTTTGGATCGAGCCTCGCCCCTCGCCCGAGCGGACCCCTTGGATCGTGCCACAATGGTCCAGTCCGCCTTTTGCCGGATCGACGCGCGCCAGCAGCCACGTGGCCGCGGACAGAAAACCTTCGCCATACGCGATATCCCGCATCAGCCGCAGGCAGCCCGCAAAGTCCCCCAGCGAAGGGAAAATGTGCGTGTCGATCTCGTGGCAAAAACAGCGGTATTTTACCCAGGCGTGCGCTTCGAGCAGCGAATCATTCCAGGCGACCAGGCGATGGTCAGGCGGCAGCCAAGCGTCGCTGAAGCGCACGCTCGACACGTCGATCTCCATCAGGAATCGCTTGAAATATGTCAGGCCCATCATCCATTCCCGAGCGGGACGATCGTCCACCCGTACCAGCATAACGGACGCACGCGGACTGCCGGGTGAGCGGCCGCGGTGTCACCGCAACGCGACAACGATCGCTGCCCCGCGCGCGTTCGCCACTGTGCCGACGGGCAGGAAACCCGGGCCGGACAGCGGGCCGTCCGCCCCGTCCGAAGCTCGACGTTCGCGCGGCAATTCTCGCTCGCGCACCGTAGAGGCTTGCTCGCCGCATCCTTTGGACTGTTGCCGCTCAGGTTTCGTTGTTGGCCGGGTGTCAGACGGCCGCCGGACGCCCGCCTCGTTTCGACCTGCCGACCTACGTCGTCTGCCGTTGCCACCGACCGCGATCGACCCGGTGGTCTCGCTCCAACGCTCTTTTTCACGCTCGGCTATGCCCTTCAGCGGCTCTCGTCCCCGTGCTTGGCGATCCAGTCCCTCGCGTAATCTACGGCTGCCAACCCTTTGTTGCCCAGCGGCGTACAGTGGAAGATCAGGCCCTCGATCTGCCCCTCTCGGTATAGCCGAAGCGCGTAACCAAGTTGCTTTGCCATAAAGTCTACCTTCAATTCCTGCTTGCCGCCAAAGTCCCACATGTAGATGCCCAAGAGCGTCCGTTTGTCGGGAACAAGGCTGCGATAACGCTGAAAGTTGTCCTCGATTTGTTGGATGTCGCTGCCGCTCCAGATCCAGAGCGACACGACGTCCACGTACTTCATCACGGGTTTAATCGACGCGTACAACTGGGCGGTATACAGCACGATCGCGAGATCCAGGCGTCGTTTGTAGGCGACGGTCTCGGCGTGCAGTTGCTTCATCTCCTCCAATGACAGCGACGCGGGCGCGGGCTGAGCCTCAGAATTCCGGTCGTAACCCGGCGCGTTTCCGCCATGAAAAAAATCGTCGAGAAAATAACCTGTCAGGTTGGGCGTCGTGTCCCGTAAACCAAAAACGTAGTCCTTCAAGGCATGATAGGACGCGTTGGATCCCCCGGACAGATTCCAGGCGACCCGTTTCACGTCCTGGAACTGGCTGCGGTACGCTTCGTCGGGCGTCCCGCCGCGGATCACGCAGACATTGGGTATGCCCATCGAGCGGATGCCTTCAGCCATGCTCATCGGAGCACTGAGCGGAATGTTGTAGACCCCGTTGGGACCATCGTAGACCCCAGGATCATGCCCCCACATCCAAAGGCGGTCTCGCAGGCAATTTTCGTAGGCGGGATAGACTGCCGTGCCGGCTCGGACTCGAGCGGCCGCGGCGCCGACCGCAAGCGAAGCGGCCGCTAGCTGCGCGCCGCCGACGAGAAACTGGCGACGAGAGAGTTGGATTGCATCGTCTGGCGCGGATGAACGAGATCGAGACACGGTCGGGCTCCTTGGAACATGGGTAAAGTGCGGACAAAAATCGCATCTTGCCGCGCGACGCGAGCCTCGCGTTAGCCACCACCCGCGCCACCAGGCCTGGCTAGCCAGATTTTGCGAAAAATGACCTTGGAAGCTCGATCCTCAAACGGTAATGTAGCCGCTCGCCCAATTGCCGTCTTGTCTGTGCATGCGTTTGGCGAAAGGGGATCTGTCAATGAAATGGCTTGTCATCAGTGCGATCACTATTCTCGGGATGGCTGGATGCCGAGGTTCGCAGACGTCCTGCAATACCCTCGCGCCGTTCGGAGCGTCCCGGATCTCGCCTCCTTCGACAAGCCATTTTGGCGCGGCCGGCGGCTATTACAATCGCGGCGCACCCGTGCAAACCGCGAGCCCCGTGGCCCCAGGGGCGGCGCCCGCAGCGTCGCCGGCGGGCACGATCGGCGCCCAGGCGCTGCCGCCCAACGCGAGCGCCGACGCCGGCGGTAGTTGGGCGCCGTCGGCCAAAGCCCCAGGCGTCGATGGCGCATTGAAGCCGTCGTTGGCGTCGCTCGGGTCGTCTGCCGTTCAGCAGGCCTCGTATCAAACGGCGCCTGCGGCTAATCCCGTGTCGACGTCGTCGCTGTCTGGTTCGTCGCTTCGCCTGGCTGGAATGCCCGTCAACGACGCGACCACCGGTGGATCGGGGCAAGAACCGGCTCGTTTTGTCCCGGTCGGAACGCCGATCGAAATCGCACAACTGCCTCCGGCAACAACGACTGCCGCGGCCGACGCCCCGGTCTCTGCATCGGTTCCCGGATCGAATGCGGTTAACGCGACCGCCGCGTCTTCGCAAACGACCCTCAACTGGAAATCCAGACCTTGACATAAATGACGCTGGGCGGGCGTGAGGCGTCTGGACGCCGTCACGTGGCTCTGCCGCCTCGAACGCATTTTCCAGTTGTTCGGACGGCGCGACGCTCGCGCCGCGTTTCGTTCGCGATACAGTTTGTCGGCCCTGTACGTTCCGCTGTCCTCTGAGCACGATGCCTGTACGGCGCCGTTTGGCGCCGTTTGTCCTTTCTAATCCGTGCCACTCGCTCCCACATACGGCGAACCGACTGTTCGCCCTGGCCACACGAGGTCTGTCGTTCGCGTGGTCAACCCAACGTGCCCATCGAATACACACACCGGGGGCATGTCGGGATTCACTGGTGATCGCGAAACGCCCGCAGCGGCGTAACTCGGTTTCCCACTTGCATCCGCGGCTTGCGACCCCGCGGCGGCAATTGTCGCAGATTCAGTTGCAACCAGTATCGCTCACACGGATTACGCGCAGACCAGGGTTCGGCGGATCGTCCGCTACCAACGGACCGCTCGCACTCTTCGTTCCAGCAGTATCCGCCGGAACGGACGGCGCCCTAGGTCCGCCGCGTATATTCGCCACATCCGCACCGCTCGTAATAACGAGATCCGGAACAAAAGGGTTCTTCTGGGGGATCGTCCTTTCACGATGATGCAATTGGTCTACCACCTTTAGGGACCCGAGGAGTCTGTGGAAAAGGAGTTCACTCGATGGCCCGAAATCTTTCGCGGCTCACGTTTGCCGTTAGCGCAGGCGTGGCAATCTGGTTGATTCTTGCGAGCGACGCGGTGATCGCCGAGTCGGGTTTAACCGTCTCGCAGCGACTGGCGATCATCGACGACTATGTGGCACATCACGTGTCCTGCGGCCCCGCGGGCTGTGGCGACGAGACGCTGGACGAGCGGCCGGAAGATATCGATGAACCGTGGGATGAGGGAGACTCGGGTGATCGTGTCTGTCCGACCCCCTGGTACGTTTGCGCCGACTATTTGCTGGCATGGATCCAGCGGAATCGAGTGCCCCCGTTGGTCGCGGCGGGCCAGACGGCCACCCAGATCGATCCCGTGGCGTCCGCTGGTCGCTGGGCCGGCGACGAGGTGCGCCATGGGGTTCGGCTGAACGTCGGCCGCTGGCTGGATGACCAGCAGGATTGGGCGGTCGAGGCGCATTACCTGTACCTGGGGGACTCCCCAGGGGGGTACGCTGTCGATTCGTCATCCATGCCTTACCTGAATCGGCCCCTGATCGACGCGTCGACCGGTCTGCCAAGCGCGGAAGTAATCGCGTCTCCCGGGCTGTACCAGGGACGAATCGCCATCGACACGACCAGCGACATCCACTCTGCCGGCGCCCTGCTGCGAAAAACTTGGTTCTCTGATGACTGCGCACGCGTGGCCCTGCTGGGCGGCTACCGGTATTTCCAGTTCTACGAGCGGCTGACGATCGATGATCTGCGCACGGACTCAGGTGGGGTCACGCGGCAGGTCCATGACAACTTTGCGGTCGACAACGATTTTCACGGCGTCGATCTGGGGCTGAACACCGAGCTCGTGCGCGGCCGGTGGTCGCTGAACGTGCTGACCAAGTTGGCGTTCGGCGGAGTCCGTCAACGGTTGGAGGCCGACGGACGCACTCAGATCGGTCAGGCGGTTTCCGACGAAGGCCTGTTGGTGCAGAGCAGCAATCGGGGCCGCTACCGCGACACCCAGTTCGCATTCCTGCCGGAACTGGACGCGTCCATCGGTTATTGCCTAACGTCTTCGTTCAGCGTGCGCGCGGGCTACACCTTGATGTGCTTGACCGACGCCATGCGGACTGGCGATCAGGTGGACCTTGCCATGGGCGCCAGCGGTGGAGCGATGTACCCGCAAGCCTCTCGCGATACGACCTCGCTGTACGCGCAAGGCATTAGTCTCGGCGGCGAGTGGCGCCGTTGAAGATCGCTGCCGCCAAACTCTGGAAAACGCCGATCGCATCGACCCCGTGCGCGCAGGTTGGATGTCCGAACGACCTCCGGTAGATTAGGCATCCGGCCTATTCGGGCTCGAGACCCGCGTCTTTCACGGCCGTCACGATGATTTCCGCGGGGTCTTCGGCGACGCGACGGATGTGGACGGGCCCGGATTTTTCGCGGACGGCCGCGAAGAACTCGCCCGGAGTCGCCACTCGCACGCCGTCCACATGCGATACGAGCGTTCCGGGGCGCAACCCGGCATTCCACGCGGCCGATCCATGTACGACGGAAAACGCGGCAAGATTGACGTCGGCTGACAGGTGCGATTGGATCTGGCGAAGCAGCGGTTGAGGCAGCGCGGTGGCATAATCGATTTGGAGCCCCCGCCAGACCGGGTCCGGGACGAGCGAATACGGACGTTGCCCGCCCCTGGTCTGCCGCTTTGACAACTTGGCGATGGCTTGGACCGTGCGCCCGGGGCGATCAGCCGAACGGCCGCGTTCGGCGGTCAGGCGGATCTGCGCCGCGACCGGTTGCTTTCCCAGCTCGTGCATCAGCATGTCGCGATCGTAGACAGGCACGTCGTCGACGTGCGTGATGACGTCGCCCTCGCGCAAGCCGGCCGTGGCGGCGGCCGTTCCGGCGACGACATGACTCAGTACGGCGCCTTGCCGACCCGTCCGGCGTTGGACGTCCGGCAGGTCCTCCGGCGCGACGCCCAAAAAGCCAAACTCGGCTTTGCGCCCGCTCCGGAGCGTTTCGACCGTGCGGCGAAACAGATCATCCACGGGAATGGCCAGTCCCAGAGATCGTTCGTACCCGTCGCTGTCGGCCACCGCCGTGATCAGCCCCACCATCTCGCCTTGAAGATTCACCAGCGCTCCGCCGCTGGAACCCATGTTCAGCCGGGCATCCGTCTGGATCAGTCCGCCGTACCGGTACAACGAATCGCCGACCGGCGGAGGGCTGGCCCCGGCCGTCGGCAGCGAGCGTCCCAAGTTCGAGACGATGCCCCAACTCGCGCTGACGTCGCCATCCTTGGCAATGCCATAGGGATTGCCCAACGCGATGACGATCTGCCCCTTGCGCAAAGCCTTGGCGTCGCCCAAAGCGATGGGTTCCAAGTCGTTCGCCTCGATTTTCAACACGGCCAAGTCCGTCCACGGATCACCGGCGGCCACGTGTTCTACGGTTCGTACGTCGACGGCGTCGAACGGCCGATGGCGGATCCAAACACGATAGTCGTTTTCCGCTGGATCGCCCAGCACGTGATAGTTCGTCAGAATATGGCCTTGCCGATCGATCACGACGCCCGCGGCATATTCGTTCGGCGCAATCTCGTCTCGGCTGCCGACGCGCGGCGGCGTCAAGGCCTGCGATTGGCCATCTGCCGCGTTGGCGGGCAGACGCCCCTTGCGATACCTGGCGATGGCGACCACCGATTGCTCGGCTCGCGAGATGGCGTCGCCGAGTGTCTTTTCCAACGCGCGAGCCGCCTCTAACGCTGACGGCTCCTGAGCCGAGGCCAGGCTTGTGAAGGATGCGTACAGGCCGAGCGACAAGACTGCGGCAGCCTTGAATTGGAACCACGGGCCCGCGCGCCACCAGGCTTCGCCAGCCTCGGACCGCGGCTTGGATCGCTCGATTCTGATCATAAGCGTCTCGTCAACGTCGGGCCTTGACCAGCGTACCGGCTGGGCTGGCCCCTGGCGTTTTCTTCGTCAGCTTTCCCCAGGTGTGGCGTGTGTGGATCCGTCCGACTCGACGCGTCGAACGCGCACGCGATGCATCACTGCTTGACGACGCCGGACGCCCAACGCCGACGATCGGAAAATGCGGTGCATGCCTGCCGATTCCGTCCTCGCGCAACGACCAGCCACGATCGAGGCCGACCGCGCAGAAACCACACTCCATCCGTCAGGCCCAACCGGACGTCCAGCCTACCGGGCGTCACCGATACACCGGCAGCGCACACCGCGCCAGCCGGATTCCGTTCCAGAAACAAACGACAAACTCGGGTCGAACCGTACAGCCGCGGGGCTATCCATTCAGCCAGACGCCACTGCTGGACAGCAATCATTCGCTGCCGTCGTCGCCCACCGCCGTCGCCACGTCTGCCCCGCCCGTGCCCAGGATTTTGTCGTGGATCTCGGCAGTGACCTGCGGATTGTCGATCAAAAACGCACGGGCCTTTTCTTTGCCCTGCCCCAGGTATGTCTCGCCGTACTTGAACCACGCGCCGCTGCGGGCGATGATCTTGTTGGCCACCCCCAGATCCAACAAATCGCCTTCGTAACTAATGCCGCAGGTTTGCATCATGTCGAACTCGGCCACCCGGAACGGGGGGGCGACTTTGTTCTTGACGATCTTGGCCCGAACCCGCTGGCCTACGACGTCCTCGCCTTCTTTCAACTGTCCGATGCGGCGAACGTCGATCCGGCACGACGCATAGAACTTCAACGCGCGGCCGCCGGGCGTGGTTTCCGGGCTGCCGAACATCACGCCGATCTTCTCGCGAATCTGATTGATGAAGATGACCGCCGTCTTGCTCTTCGCGATCACCCCCGTCAGTTTGCGCATCGATTGGCTCATCAGCCGCGCCTGCAAGCCGACGTGCGAATCGCCGATTTCGCCTTCCAATTCTTGTTTCGGGACCAGCGCCGCCACGGAATCGACGATGATCAGGTCGACGGCGTTCGATTTGATCAACAGTTCCGCAATCTGCATGGCCTCTTCGCCCGAACCCGGCTGGCTGACCAGCAGCGTATCGAGCTCGACGCCCAGCTTTTTGGCCCAGACCGGGTCAAAGGCGTGTTCCGCGTCGATGATCGCCGCGATGCCGCCCGCCTTCTGAGCTTGAGCCGCGACATGCAGGGCGAGCGTTGTCTTGCCGCTCGATTCCGGCCCAAAGATCTCGATGATCCGCCCGCGTGGAATGCCCTGGCCTCCCAGGGCAATGTCTAGAGATAGACTGCCCGTGGAGATTCCCGGCGTGGGGCCTCGCTGGTCCGCGCCCAGAGGCATGATCGAACCTTCGCCGAACTGCTTTTCGATCTGCTTCAGCGCGGTCCGCAGGTTGGCATTGTCCTCGAAAACGGACTTGGTCTTCGAAGCCGCCGCGTTTTCTTCCAACGTCTCGCCGCTCTTCGGGGCCTTCTTCGACATGATTCGCCTCGCTTCCACGGGTTCGCCCAAGATTCTCACGTTCTTTATGAGCGATGATCCGGCAAGTTGCAAGTCCTGAGGACCGGCCAGGATGGCCGGTTTTCGCCCGTCGGCGCCGCGGACCGTGGCGCCGCTCGCCATGCTCGGATTATCCATGTCCGCCGGACACGTCTGGTCACGCCCGTGCTGCGCGCCGTGCGCAAAGCACGCCGTGCTGGGAAGTTGGCGGGCGACGCTTTCATCTCGGGCCGCGCGGATCGGGGCGGACGGAACCGCGTGCCGCAAACGCGATATTGTGCTTGAGCCCGTGCCGGCCTCCGCGGTGCGCGCCGTTTGTGACCTAGAGTTTTGCGGCGGCGTTGACGATCCGTGGGCGAAGTGATTGGTTGGCGTAAGCGAATCGACGGATTGGCGTAGGTGAATCGAGCCGGGCTGCGCGGTATTTTCCGGCTTGCGCTCGACCCTGCCTGCGCTCGGGCGAACGCACGAAGCAGAATTCGCGCGAAGAACAAGCAGGTTTCGACCACCGGACAAATCCGCGGGGCGATGCGAAACACACGCATCTCGGCGATGCCGATTGCACGGATTCGGTGGGCTGCGTCGGTCCGATCGGCCATCGCCCTTCGATCCGCGAATGTCTCGCGGGGCAGACGCGGGATCGGGACGGACGTGACCGCGTTTTCCGAGCCGACTTCGTCGCTGTCGGGATGATCCAGACGACGGGCGAGTGGGCGGCGAACTCGCCCCGGGCGTCCGTCGGACACGGCCTTGGCACGGCCGTCGGACGACCGATCCCGCCCCTACGTACAACGCGAGTCACGAGCGGATAGGCAATTTTGCGCGGGCACGTTTTGGTGATCGCGCCTGCCGAACGAGACGCCAGTCGTCAAGGAATAACTGAGGAGCTGTCGATGAACTGTCAGGAACTCGCTCGACGCATCGAACGCCTGCAACCCGAGACGGACGTCCGCAACGTGGCTCGGCTCTGCCTGCTCCTGGCCAACGCCAATCCCGACGTAGGTCGCCTGGACGACGATGAACATCTGACAACCGCCTGGCGCGAGGCCTATCTCCGGATGCAAGCCACCGCCGATCAGCACGCGGCGATGGCCGACGAGTTGGCTGAATTGGCGGGCACGGACCCGCGACAGTTTGCGGCCGAACAGATCTGGGTGCTGATTCGCGCGATTCGAACGCAAAGCCAAATCTTGCACATGTATCTGGGCGAATCGGAAATGAATGGGTAAAACCATCGGGATGAGTTCGCGAGCCATCCCCGGCATCTTCGTAACCGGCGCCGACACGGGCGTGGGCAAGACGCGCGTGACCGCCTGCATCGCCCAGGCGTTGCATCGCGCGGGCCTGCGCGTCGGCGTGTACAAGCCCGTGGCCAGCGGCTGCGTCGCGCGGGACGGTCAGTGGATCAGCGAGGATGCCATGGCACTGTGGGAGGCCGCCGGCCGCCCGGGAACATGGCAAGCCGTCTGTCCCCAGCGTTTCGCCGCTCCGCTGGCCCCGCCGCTGGCCGCGGCCGCCGAGGGGCGGATGGTCGACGCCGCCCTGCTTCGCTCCGGGCTGCGGCACTGGCTCGAACGCTCGGACCTGGTGCTGATCGAAGGCGTCGGCGGGTTGATGTCGCCCGTCTCGGACGACGATTTTGTCGCCGATCTGGCCGATGACTTCGGCTTTCCTCTCCTGGTCGTCGTCGCCAACGCGCTGGGCGTCGTCAACCAGGCGCTGCAAACGCTGATCACGGCTGCGGTATACCGGGACGGCCTGGAGGTCGCCGGTCTGGTTCTGAACCATCCTCGTCCGCCGGCGGAAGACGACCCGAGCACGGCCACGAACCGCGGCCAGTTGGAACGTTGGTGCGGACCGCCCGTGCTCGCCGAGCTCGGTTGGCAGGCTTCGCGGTTCGACGTGATGGTTGCGTGGCAAGGCGTCGCGCGCCCCGCCTCGTCGCGGCGTCCGCCGCGGCCAGACGCCTGAGCCGGTCGGGAACTGTCAAGCAAGCAGATCGCAGCAAAGCTGCTTGCCCGCGGGTGTCGCGGCGCATCGGCCGCCTCCGTTCCCAGCCCTGCCGCGGCACGCAGCCGTGTCGCGGCGCGACGCGACGATCCACTGCCCTGCCGAACGCCGCAGCGAGCGTCACGGACGCCGGATTGCTCGACACGCCCGCGGACGATAGGCTGTCCAATGGCCCGCTCCACGACAAGGGCCATGAATGCGCGGCGCAGGGTCGAGACGCCCGAGAGGAATCTGCTCATGACACCCGAAGACGACTTGCAGGCGGTCGACAAACTGCATGCAGCCTACCAGCAGATCCTTGGCGAACTGGCCAAAGTGATTGTGGGACAGCGCGAGGTGATCGAGCAACTACTGATCGCCATGTTCGCCCGTGGGCATTGTCTGCTGGTCGGCGTCCCGGGGCTGGCCAAGACCTTGATGATCCGCAGCGTCGCGGACGCCTTGTCGTTGGACTTCAGCCGCATCCAGTTCACCCCTGACCTGATGCCGTCCGACATCACGGGAACCGAGGTGATCCAGCAGGACAAAGCGACGGGCGAACGCCACCTGCGCTTCGTGCCGGGGCCGATCTTTGCCAATCTGGTGCTGGCCGACGAAGTGAATCGAACCCCGCCCAAGACGCAGGCGGCATTGCTCGAAGCCATGCAAGAGCATCAGGTGACGTCGGGCGGCCAGCGTCACAAGCTGCCCCAGCCGTTCTTTGTGCTGGCCACGCAGAACCCCATCGAACAGGAGGGCACGTATCCGCTGCCGGAAGCCCAGTTGGATCGTTTCATGTTCAGCGTGTTCGTCGACTATCCCGACGAGCAGGATGAACTCGAGATCGTCCTGCGAACCACGATCGACGCCGAGAACCAGGTGGCGCCTACGCTGGACGGCGCGCAGATCATGCAATTGGCTCGCATCGTCCGCTGCGTGCCCATCGCCGACCACATCGCCCGGTATGCCCTGCAACTGGTCCGACTGACTCGCCGCCAGTTGCCCGACGCGCCCGATTTCGTTCGCCAGTATGTGATGTGGGGAGCCGGACCGCGGGCTAGTCAGTGCTTGGTGCTGGGCGCCAAGGCCCGAGCCATCCTGCAGGGGCGCTGCCACGTGAGCCAAGACGACATTCGCGCGGTCGCGCTGCCCGTCCTACGGCACCGCATCAAGACCAACTTCAATGCCGACGCCGAAGGCGTGTCCACCGACGACATCGTGCGCCGCCTGCTCGAGTTCGTGCCTCGCCTGAGCGCCGCCGCGCCGCCCGGCCGAACGTCGCGTCTGATCGATACGGACGCGGTCTACCGCACGGCCCAGACGCCCGGGACGCCGCACGGATAGATCCAGCGCCTCGCCCGCCGCCCCGCACGCCCATCGGCAACCGATACGCGGCAGGATGCCGCGTCCACTTGGGAGCAACGCCCGTGGGCATCGGCAACCGTCCCACGCATAGATCGCGCCTCGCAAGCCCGCCTCGGACTCGCCCCTGGCGCGAGCAGCAAGCCGCCCAATGACGGACACCTGTCCTCGTCCCGCGACGGACCGGATCCGCTCAGAATTTGTCGGTCGCAAGTTGACGCCGCGCGACCAGGCGGCATAATGCAGCCTGGGCAACGCACGCCGGTTTATCCGTGGCGGTGCGCGCCGGTCAGCGCCTTGGTCGGCAAGTCGGTCGGCAAGTCGGTCGCTTCGACTGCAAGGCGGCACGCCCGGTCGGAAACGATGCCCGCGTAGACCTGTGTGCGCGACCCGACAACTTGCCGTGTCGTGGCGAGCGCCGACGGACGATGATTCTGGTTCCTTGTGAAAAGGTCGCTAGTGTATGCCTGATCTCCAACAGCTAACCGAAGCGGTCAAAGTCGGCAATCGAGAGCAAGCGGTGGCGATTACCGTCGAGGCCATCGACGCCCAAATTCCGCCACAAGAAATCCTGAATGCGATGACCGCCGCCATGGACGTGGTCGGACGGCAGTTCCAAAACAACGAGATCTTCGTCCCCGAGATGTTGATCGCGGCGCGAGCCATGAAAGAGGCGATCGCCAAGCTCGAACCACTGCTGGTCGCAGCCGGCGTCAAGCCGGTGTGCCGCGCGGTGATCGGCACGGTCGGCGGAGATCTGCATGATATCGGCAAGAACCTCGTGGCGATGATGTGGAAAGGCGCCAACTTCGACGTCACCGATCTGGGAACCAATGTCCCGCCGCAGAAGTTCGTCGAGGCGGCCAGGCAGCACAATGCGGACTTGGTGGGGCTATCGGCGCTGCTGACCACCACAATGCCGTCGATCAAAAAAACGGTCGAGGCGTTCAAAGAGGCCGGCATCACGGTCACCAAAATCCTGGTCGGCGGCGCTCCCGTCACCCAAGCTTACGCCGACCAGATCGGCGCCGACGGCTACGCCAAAGACGCCGCCAGCGCAGTCGATGTGGCTCGCAAGGTGCTGGGCCTGGCCGCTTGAACGGCCCGAACCGGACGTAGACGCGCCGACCGCTCAGCCATCTGCGCATGCCGGACGCCAGGCGTTCGCCCCCGACGGATCTTCCGCGATCGCAAGGTCCGTGCAGCGTTGCGCGGCTCCGGCGAGTCCCGCCGGCGCGGCGACCGCTTGTCTCCGGACTTCCCGCCTCATCGGATTTTCGCGTCGACCGCGTCTCCGCCCAGCGTCAGCGAAGGCTGGGCGCCAAAGCCGGTCAGCTGCAGCCGTCCGTCCGCCAGGACCTCTAGAATCGAAAAGGCATTGGTTTCGGACACCGGGCCTTCGATCATCGCTCGCAACGTGCAGTAGTGTATCCCGTTGATCTGCCGATACGCGCCCCGGTGATTGTGCCCCTGGAACACGGCCTTGACTCGCCCCGAGGCTTCGAGCGCTTGGCGGACCTGGCTCGCATTTTTCACGCCGAACGGCGGTTCGACGTCCAGGCACTGATGGACGAACACCAACGCCGGGCCGTCGCCAGTGGCCAGGTCTTGACGGAGCCATTCCAACTGGTCCGGCGGAATGAACGAATCGGTCCACGTAAAGTTTTTCCGGCCATAGGGCGTCCCGTCGCCGCGAAAACAGCCGTCCAGCATCACGAAGTGGACGTTGCCGTGATCGAACGAGTAGTACGACTTGTCGAAGCCGGCGATGTCCAGAAACTCGGCCTTGGTCAACGCGAACACGCAGTGATTGCCCAGGACATAGTATCGCGGCCCCGGCAGTTTCTGATACTCGGCGTTGATCCGCCGTAGAAATCCCTGTTCCGCCTCGAGCGTCTCCGCGGTGTCGATGAAATCCCCCAGCTCGACCACGAGGTCCGTCTTGGCCCGCGCAAACTCGTCGCCCGCGGCCGCCAGCTTGACGAGGCTGTCGCGATAGTAACGGCTGCCAGCGGGGGGGCGATCCGCATAGTGGATATCGGTCACCAGCCCGATCCGCAGGATCGGCGCACCGGCTTCGTCAGCGCTGAACACGGATCGTCCGGCTACGCCAGCCAACCCGAGCCCGGTGACCAGGCCGACCGATCGACTCAAGAAATCTCGCCGGTTCGTCGTCACAGCAGGGTGTACAGACATTCGCGGTCTCCTCGGCAAAAGTGAAATCGAAACAGACATTCTCGCTCGTGGGTCAATTCGACCAGCCGCGTCACACATGCCGGTCAGCGGATCGGTTGTCCGCAGATGACGCGATGCTGGGTGGTCAGTTGTCAGTTGTCAGT
>JAVYAJ010000275.1:0-4833 GCA_032229885.1 Candidatus Anammoximicrobium sp.
AAACGTATTTTCCTGTAGCCCGGCCAGTTCGCCCGCGCAAGGACGTCGATGAAACGCAGAGACGCAGAGGACACAGAGCTACGGCAAGCACAAGATGCAATCCTTCAACAACTCGACGCTGTCGCTGTCTGAAAAACATTGTCGAAAAGTTCACGATGTTTGAGGTTGGTAGTACAGCGCACGAAAAAAGGCGTCCCAATCGGACGCCTTTTCCCGGTTCGACATAGCATCACTTCGGGCCGATGCTAGTTGTTCGATACGCGTCGGTGGTTTTGGCCCGTTACTCTCGCGGCCGCACCGCACCCGTCAAACCCGTGTAATCCACGCGATCCCGTTCGTGCCACAGCGGCAGGCCCAGCTCGACCCGCATCCGCAACACTTCGATCTTCTCTGGCGATCCAGCCGGAGCATCCGTCGGCCGAAAATCGTTTGACGCCAGAGGCGCAAAATCCTCGTCATGTCCATACTTCAGAATCGCTTCGAACACGTTTCGAACGTTCTTCATCGCCATTGCAGTCTAACACCTCCAATCGTGGGTGAAATGGAAAATCGTGTCTCGGAAATCTGTATCTGAAAACGTGTGTCTGTAAGTCCAGGTCTTGGGGTCAACTCTCTCAGCGAACTCGCATCGCCGCGAGCAACCGCATCAACGCATCGTGTATGACTTTGTGGTTTAGGTATTCCAGCGCACGAGGTGGGACGCCGATCTTTTCGCTGGAACGCGCGACGTGAAAACGAATAGGGACTCTCCGAAGTGCCCAGAAGTGCTGATGGATATCGCTTTCCGCGCGCACAGTGTGGGGGGACAATTCAAGTTGTCAACGCAGCTAATTATGCAGGCATCCCCGACGGAAGTCAAGCCGCGCAAATTAACATTTTGAAAAAATCTGGGACAGCCCGAGCGCAGCGAGTCCGCTGCCGGAACCATGTCGCCCGAACGATGTCGTGCCGACCGCGTCGCAGCGGGCCATCGACCACCCAATCCGCTCAATTGCGCTGGATGCCCCAACGGTCGTACAGCGCTTGCAGCGTCGCTCCCGTCGGCGGCGTCCAGTTGGGCTCTTTCGGCTGATCCACGCTCAGCGGCAGATCGTCGCCGAAACGTGGTTGCAGCCGCTTCAGTCGTTCGAGCATCCGCGCGACGCGATCCGCCTGTTCCGGCAAATGTGCCAGGTCGTGCATCTCGTCGGGGTCGGATCGCAAGTCAAACAGTTGCGTGACATCGACCTGCGGATAGCGGATCAGTTTATACCGCTCGTCCCGGATGGCTCGCTGGAGATCGAGGTAGGCCAGCAGCAGTTCCTGTCGCGGTCCCGGACCGACGCCGTCGATCACGGGACGAAAGGTGCGTCCGTCGATCCCCGCCGGCAACGGCGCGCCAACCAGATCGCACAGCGTCGGATAGATGTCCAGCAGATAGATCAGCGCGTCGCTCGACCCTCGGCGGATGCCTGGACCGGCCAGGATCAGCGGCGCCTTCATCGCCTCGTCATACAGATTCTGCTTGCCCAGCAGGCCGTGGCTGCCCAGCGACACGCCTTGGTCGGCGGCAAACAGCACGATGGTATTGTCGTCGAGCCGCAGTTCCTCGAGCGTCTGCAGCACGCGGCCAATGTGGTAGTCCAGGCTGCTGATCACGGCATAGTAGTCGAGCAGTTGTTGGCGAATAACCTGCGGCGAGCGCGGCCACGGGGCCAGCAGTTCGTCGCGGATCGTCATCTCGCCGTTGTCGAACGGATGCACCGGCCGAAAGTTCTTGGGCAGCGCGAGCGCGTCCCGTCGATAGAGATCGAGGTATTTTTGGCCTGCGATGCGCGGATCGTGGGGATTGCCGAACGCCAGGTACATGCAGAACGGCCGATCGTCTCGGCCCTGTCGGAGAAACTCGATCGCGGCGTCCGCGATCTCGCGCCCCGGCTCGCCGCTGCGCCGTTCGTCGGCTTCGTTGGCCAGGTACTTATTGACGTCGAACAAGGCCTGGATCAGCGGCGCCGTGTTTCCACGCTTGCCGTGATGATAGGTCTGATAGCCGGCCTCGCGAAACGACAGCGGCCAGTTCGGCGGATCCGGCGGCGCGATCGACCCCCGACGCGGCGGCTTTGCGCCCGGCGCAAGGAAGTCTTTCCAGCGAAAATAGGCGCGGCCGCTCAGCAACATGTTGCGACTGGGCGTGCAGACCGCTGCCGAGTTGCCGCCGAGGCAGTAGGCGTTGCGGAACACGAACCCGCGCTCGACAAGCGCATCGAGCACGGGCGTCTTGACGTCCGGGTTGCCCAACGCACCGATCGAATCGGCCCGCATGTCGTCGGCAAAGAAGAACAACACATTCGGCCTGCCCGCTTCGGCCGCATCGCCAACCGCGACCCAGCCGCCGACAAGTCCGCACGCGACCAGGCACACGAGCCATCGACAGCGCCAGACGACATGACGGGTCGAGTGTGCCGCGCCCGTGTCGCACGACGGCGGTTTCATCCCTGCGATCCGCGCCCACTGGGCGACAACCGCCCCGCGTGTGGTTGCGGATCGACCTGTGCGAACATGCCCCGTCCGGAAGAAACGAGATGCGTATGTCATTGCCCGTCCCCCACTTCTGCCGTGCTGCGTCTGGCTTGAAACGGCGCGTTGCCAGGCGTCCGTCAGTTGCCGAAGCTGAGTGTTTCTCGCGTGTGCGCCGACAGCGCACTATACCAAAGCCCGAGGTCGCAGCGTAGCTGAGCGCCCTCGTGCGCCCCCGCGCCGGACTCCGAACAATCGCCACCAGTCTTTGAAGCGTCGTCCGCAAGATAGTGCCGCCGGTCCGCTGGCGCAAGGCGTGCGCTGGCGTTCCTGGCCGGCGACGGTCATTTCATCGCCAGGATCGCTGCCCGCCACAGCGGCTCGAACTGGTCGATCGGCATGGCGACCAATTGCGCCAGCCGGGCGCCGGGTTCGACGTCGTCCGAATTTCTCAAGAATGCCTGGATCACGCCGGGTTGCCAGCGGTTGCCCTCGAACGTGACGTAGTATGCCAGGCCCCACGCGTACAGGTAATAGCGTTGGGCGGTTCGATCGGACGCCGCGTTCAGAAATCGCTGAGCGTCGGCGCGGACGAGTTCGGCCAGCGCGAGCGGCTGGGCGCCGCGCAGGTCGCGCTGCAATTCGGCCAGCCGGCACCGATCCGGCGCATCGATCCGCAGGCCTTCCGCCTCGATCTGACCCGACTCGCAGACCTGCGCCAGGCCTTCATTCAGCCACGCCGGAAGTGTCGTATCGGCGTCGATACACACATAGTTCTCGACATAGGCATGGAACGCCTCGTGATACAGTTGGGCGAACATCCGGTCGGTGACTCGCGCCCGGGCGGCCTCGTTCTGGACAGCCGCCTGGTCCAAGCGAGTCATCGCCTCGTCGTACTCGCGCTGCCAGGCGGCGCTGCGGAGCTTGACTTCCTGCTCGATCTGGGCCGCGGCATAGTCTCGGTCTTTCATCTGTTGGATCAGCGTCGCGAGCCGTTGCGGAAAGGCGGCCTTCAAGGCTTTGTACTGTCGGCGAGTCTCGTCGTTCTGGGCCTGCGCTTCGCGCGCGCGACGGCTGAAGGCGTTCAATTCCCCGCCGGCCACAACCGTGTTTTGGGTCTGCGAGAACCAGGCCGGGCTGGTCAGCGTCAAGCCGTGTCGGGCCAGATGCCGTTGGTATTCGTCGTGCGATCCGAAGATCAACAGCCGCAACCCGGCCCCGTCTCGACGCGCCGAAGGCAGCAACTGGCGGTACGCGCGGAAGATCTGTTCGGTCCGCACGACACAGCGGCGAACCATCGCTTCGTCCGCCGTGCTTTCCAAGCGGAACCAGGGACCCTCGTACAGCCATCGCGGCGGCTCGACGTCGTTCGACCGCCGTAGTTCGACGTCCTCCATCCGTCCCGCTTCGATTTGCGCGCGATTCCGAAACTGCTGAAACCGAGCCGCCAGGCGGACGCGCTCGTCGCCGCGCAGCAGCGTTTTGCGGACGACTTGATCGGCCGGGATCGGACGAACGACCGCGAACATGGGCTTGCCCGGCCGGCGAAAGATCTCGGCGAACTCGAGCTCGTGATCGGCGTCATCGAGAAGCATTCCGCGATACGTGGAACCGTCGCGCAGCTCGAGTTCATCCAACGCCCATTCCACGGGGGCGCCGCGTCGAGCGAGGTCGCTCGCCGCCGCCTGGCCAGACGCGCTGGGTTCGTCGTCCGCGTTCGAGTTGTCCGTTTTCGACTCGTCGGTTTTCGACTCGTCCGCCTTCGCCCGCTCGGCGCGCGGTTTGTCTGATTTCGCTCGGTCCTTTTGCGGCAGGGCAGCGGCCGACGCATCGCCCAACGCGGTCGATGCCTCGTCGGACGCGGCCGATGCCTCGCCGGGCACGGTCGATGCCTCGCGGTTGGTCGCCTGATCCGCGGCTCGTGCAACGGGTGATGGCGTCGCTCGCGTCAACGAACACGTCGTCACGATCGCGAACCAAGTCAGTGCCAGCGTGGGTACGAGCGCCCGGCGGACTGCCGCGCGCGAGCGAGTCGTCGCGTCCGCTGAGCGTCGCGGCAGCGGCGCGCCGGATTCCGGTGACCGTAGATTGACGCAGTTCGCTGGCCTATGCACGTCGCTTCGCTCGGAGGCTAATTCGGACGGTACGTTTCGACGCTGGCATCTGAAATATAGCCGATCGCCAGGCGCTGCTTCAATTCAACCGCGTCGGCGGGCCACGAAGCCGGCGCGGGCGGGCCGGCCAAGGTCACCGTGCTCACGTGTCCGTCCAGGAACGATGCACAGGCGGTCCGGCCGCCGTGGCGAAAGTGCGTTCCCGGTTCGGTGTACAGATCGG
>JAVYAJ010000276.1:0-11197 GCA_032229885.1 Candidatus Anammoximicrobium sp.
AGCAACCGTGTTGGCCGAAGGCCAACATCAACGTGTCACCGCGGCCCGGATGAATATGGCCTTCGGCCAAAAGAGGCGGGCGCGCGGCGCCAGCCCTGGGGCGTTGCCCCAGGCTACGGTGATCGCAGGCCTTCGGCCAAACAGATTCTTGGGTTGCGGGCACTGGCCCGCGTTAAGTTGGTGCGGGATTACATTCTGTGCTTGCAGTAGCTCTGTGTCCTCTGCGTCTGTGCGTTTCAGCGACATTCCGTGCGCGGACGAACTGGCCGGGCTACATCAAAATACGTTTTGGAAACGCGGAGACGCTGAGGACGCTGAGATCTCGCCGCCCCGTCTGACGTTCGCCACACGTTGGGGCGCCTCGCCGTTCTGCGCCGTCGAATCATCCCGGCCCGTTATGCTGCCCGCCCGCGCGGCAGACGCCGGGCGGGTGGGATTGCCAGTTCATACAGCCGGGCATTGCCTTGCTTGCCCACTTCGTGGGCCAACCGCATTTTTCGCAGGCAGTAAGCGATTCGTTGCGCGGCCCAACGCGAGACGTCGCAGCTCTGCGCCAACTGGCCCGTGTGAAACGGGGATGGCAGCGTGCTGGGGAGCAAACGAGTCAAGTCGGCCCCGGAGCGAATACGGTGCACTCGCTGGACGCGTACGAGTTTTTGGTCTTCGATTTCGAAATCGTTCGCCCGCCACCGCCGCCGCCGTCCGTGCCCTGGATAACGCCACTCTTCGATTTCCACCAATGGGACTTCGAGCGACAGATTGGCGTGAGGAAACACCCGAGTAAAGTAGATCAACTCGTGGAAGAGATCGAGGATCTGGCCTTGTTTCGGGCTGCGTCGTCGGCCCAGCACACGCCCCCCGCGCGCATCCTGGCGCACAATCCACTTGCGGCCAACGATGGGCTTGACGACCAGGACGGAATGGGCCTGTACGAGCTGCCGGACTTTGTCGCGGATGGCGGCGAGCGAGCCGTGCTGAATCTCGATCAACTCGTCACCGCAGACCACGTCGATGCGGAACTTGCCAAGCGGCGCCTCGAATTGCGAGTCTCCGTCCGCATAGATTTCTTTGAGCTGTCGATGAAGCGATGTTTCCATAGGGCAGCCGCGCGACGCGAACCCGCACACCCGTCTGAACCGAGACCGCCGCCGGGCGATCATCGCACAGTGATCTCCGGATAGTGGCGATCTCCGGATAGTGGCGATCTCCGGATAGTATCGTCGTACCGGCTGCGAAGAGTCCAGAGCGGATTTTCGCGAGGCGCCAGATCGTGTCGAGACGCCGTCGCGCCCGTGCGTCTATGTTCGGGCCATCGCCGCTGGCTGGCCCCGTCGACCGCTGGCCCCGTCGACCGCTGGCCCCGTCGACCGCTGGTCCCGCCGGCCGCTCGCCCGAGCGCACCGTCCCGACAGCTCGCCGTCCGCCCCGGCCCCGATCACGTCGGCCTCCGATCGTGATGCCCGGTCTCTTCGGCCGTGGGCCTGTCACCTGCCCGATCGCGCCCGACGCCGCAAATCTCCGAGCGCGGCATTCACGCATCAACGCGGTGAACGGGCTCATCTGCGCCTGCGGATTCACCTGCGTCGCGGGTTCACCTGCGTCGCGGGTTCACCTGCGTCGCGGGTTCACCTGCGCCTGCGGGCTCGCAAGGGCCGACGGCCTCGGTTGACGGCCTGTCGTCTACAGCCCCGGGGTCATGCGGAGCCGGCGTGAACGCCGTTCGGCTCGTAGACGCGCCCGCCGCTTGATCTCGCTGGGTTTCTCGTAGTGCTCGCGACGGCGCATTTCTTTTTTGATGCCGCTTCGTTCCACTAGTTTCCGAAAGCGACGAACTGCCTCCTGAATAGATTCCCGGTCCCGAACAATCAACTTGACCATCAGTCCTCCTCTATAAAATGCTCTCGATTCACGCTAGCACCTCCGTACCGACCCGGCATTCGCGGCTCGATGTCCGTGCCGCAAGACCACTAACATACACGAGATCCGACCGTGTTGTCCAGATGCCGCCAGCCAGAAAACGGCGGTTCCGTCGTACGGCAACGCGACCGAGCCGTAACCAAACCGCGGATCCGCGGAGCGCGAAACGCCGCGCGTCCGGGCGTACATCTCTCTTGACCGTCGCTATCGATACCGTCTACTATGTCAGCAGCCATCTGGTTTTGCGGCCTGAGCCCGCATACCGCCGATACCCGTGCCTTCTGGGGGTTGTGAGCTGATGTTGAATTGTCTTGCGTCGCGTCCGCTTCGTCGTATCGCCGTTTTCGCTTTCGCCGTGGTGCTCGTCGGCCTGTTCGGGACGTGGGCGTTGCTGACCGCCGACTTGGTCAAACCTCGGCCGAGCGATCGGTACGTCGTCAGCACGATCACGTCCCTGCTGCGTCGCGAACATCTGTCCAAGCACCCGTTGGACGACGAGATCTCCGAGCGCGGCCTGAAGTCGTTTCTATCGTCGTTGGACCCGATGAAAATGTACTTCGAGAAGTCGGATATCGACGGGTTCATGAAGCACAAAGATGAGCTCGACGACATGCTGATGAACAAGGACATCAGTTTTGCCTATACGGTCTTCGGGCGATTCCTGGCGCGCGTCGACGAGCGATTGAAGTTGATCAACGAGCTGCTGAAACAGGACTTCAGTTTCGACGCCCAAGAGACGCTGGCGACGGATTCGAAGACGATCGACTACGCGCGGGACGCCCAGGAGATTCAGGACCGCTGGCGGCGGCGGATCAAGTACGACTTGCTCGTTCTTAAGAGCGACAAAACAGAAGGCAACGAGGCACGGGAAAAGCTCGGTCGCCGTTACCAGAACTTCGCGAAACGCATGCACCAGATCGATGCGGACGAGCTGCTGGAGATGTTCGTCACCGCGATTCTGACCAGCTACGACCCGCATTCCTCGTACATGTCACCCAAGTCCGTCGAGAATTTCCGGATCCTGATGCGATTGAATCTCGATGGCATCGGCGCCGCGTTGCAGATGGAAGACGGATATACGGTCGTCTCGAAAATCATCCCCGGCGGAGCGGCCGACAAGCAGGGATTGCTGAAACCCAAAGACCGGATCGTCAGCGTCAGCAACGAACAGGGCGAGATGCAAGACGTCGTCGATATGAAGCTCAACGACGTCGTCGACATGATTCGCGGCGCCGCGGGTACGGTAGTCAAGCTGGGGATTCTACCGGCTGGCAGCAACGAGAAAAAGATCCTCAGCATCACCCGCGCAAAGATCGAACTGAAGGATAGCGAAGCGCGGGCCGAGATCGTCGAGGATGGCAAGCGGGCAGACGGAACGCCGATGCGGATTGGCGTCATCGACCTGCCCAGCTTTTATATGGACATGGAGGGCGCGCGAAACGGCAACGACCAGTACAAGAGCACAACCCGCGACGTCCGCAAGATCCTGGACGGGTTTTCTCGCGACAACGTGGACGTGGTCGTCTTGGATCTGCGCCGCAACGGCGGCGGCAGCTTGCCGGAGGCGATCAGCCTGACCGGCTTGTTCATCGACCAAGGTCCGGTGGTCCAGGTCAAGAATTCCGATGGCGCCGTCGAAGTCCTGGACGACACGGATCGCGGCGTCGCTTGGAAGGGGCCGCTCGTGGTCTTGATCAGCAAGTTCAGCGCCAGCGCGAGCGAAATTCTCGCGGGCGCGATCCAAGACTATCATCGCGGGCTGATCGTGGGCGACTCGTCCACGCATGGCAAGGGCACCGTCCAGAGCCTGAAGGACTTGGGAGAGACGCTGTTCCGGATTCCCAATCCGCCCTCGCTGGGCGCGTTGAAAATCACCATGCAGCAGTTCTACCGCCCCAACGGTGACAGCACGCAGAAAAGGGGCGTGCTCGCGGACATCGTGCTGCCGTCCATCACGGACAACATGGACGTCAGCGAGGCCGATTTGGACTATGCCTTAGAGTTCGATCATGTGCGCCCGGCTAACTATTCCCCATATAACATGGTCGATCCTCAGAGCGTCGCGGCGCTCCGCGCGAGATCGCAACAGCGGATCGCGGGTTCGGACGAGTTTGCCAAGCTGGTCAAGCGGATCGATCGCTATAAGGAACAAAAGGCCCGAAAATCGGTGACGCTCAACGAGAAGGAATTCTTCGCCGAACGAGCCGAATTGGACGCCGAGAAAGAGGACGAAAAGCAATTCGAGGACCAAGCCGTGGCCAGCGACGAAGTCGTCAGACGCGACTATTATATGAACGAGGCGCTGACGATCGCCGCGGACTATGCGCGTCTGCTCGAGACAAACCGGATCGCTTGGCTGCGCTGAGCCGACAGGGCGTCGCACGGCCCGTAACGGAATCTCGCGACGCAGGGGCTTTGATCTCGGTAGGATGCGCCCGGACGATCGCGGTCGAGGCCGGATTTTCGCAGCCGTTGTGCGCTTCTCGAGGGTGCGCCGACGGCGCGGCGCCCGTCGCCGCGGCCGTACGTCATCGGCGCCAGCCCGTGCTCGATTTTCGAGGCGACGCCGACGGTGCACCCCAGCGTAACCCAGCGGCGTGATGCCGCCGCGCATCCGGGGCGCCCGCCGGCGGTAGCCCCCCGCCGACCGCCGTCGAACATGCGCGTGAATCCAGCCGCAACGAGGGCCCTCGCTTGCGTCGAGCCCACCCCCAGCCATCATCTCACAAGATCCGTCCACCATGAACAGAACCACTTTCGCGCAGATCATGTTGTCGAGTCTATTGGTCGGACACTGGATGGCCGCCAGCGCGTGGGCGACGCTGCCGCCCGGCGCTCAGGTTGTCCAGGCCGAGTCGCTGGCGCTGGAGGGCGATGGTTGGACCGTCCGCGAACACTCTCCGGACGCGTGGTACGCCAGTCGCCCGGTGGGGCAGATGCTGGGCGGCCAGAACAACAAGCAAGGCGTGGCGACGACAACGTTTCAAATCCCCGCGCCGGGCCGATATCGGATCTGGATCCGCTATCTCGACATGGTCAACTACCGCAGCAAGTCGGGATTTCTGATCACCGGATCGCAGGCGGAGACGCCCCGGCTGAAGAAGGATTTCGACAACACCGAGACCTCGCCTCGCTCGACTCCCGAAGGCGTAAAGAAATGGGGCAGCGGCTTTGCCCGCTGGGTTTGGGACTTTGTCGAGTTCGATGCGGCGCAAGGCCCGCTGCAGACGCGCATCGAAAAGATCCATCTGGCCTCGGTCCACGGCTGTACGCGAACGCTGGACGTACTGGTGTTGACCGACGATCTGGACTACGAACCGCGGGTCACCGACCTCGCGCCGGTCTACATCAAGATCCGCATGCTGCCCGAGCAGAAAGAGCCGGTTGCGATCCATTTCTGGGGCCGACGCCCGTTTTCTCCCTGGTACACCCCGCATGCCAATATCAATCGGCAGGGGATCTTTTTGGGCATCAGCGCGGGGGCCGAGAACAAGCCGGGCGTCCGGATGGCGGCCGGCGACGAAAGCCCCTGGGTTGACATCTCGCCGTACCTAGCCTACGGCGGCTTGAATCGCCTGAGCCTGTACGCGATGCGTTCCTATTACGAACCGGAAACCGAAGCGTTCTTCGAGGTCTACTTCTCGAAGACGCCATCCGAGGACGGGCTGATCAAAAAGGACCAGCGGCGCGGCACGGGCGACGGGTTTATCTTTGCGGTGGACCTGGTCGACTATCGCTTGATTACCGAGCGCGACGGCAGCGCCGTGTCGCTGGAAATGGCCCAGGCGACGCCGGAGGTCGCAGGGCGCGCACCGCACGAGTTTCCGTTCTTCACCGGCATGTCGTTGACCGAGCAGCGTTCGACGGCCAGCGCGGTCGCCAACGAACGCGAAGCGCTGCGGCGGATCGGGATCGACGGCGCCAGACAACGGCCGTCGAACTTCTTTTTTCATTTGACCAAGGCGCCCGGCTGTCTGAGCCAGCCGGATACCGCGCGAATCGACGAACACACCCAGGCGCTGGCCGACAAGCATCCGGATCGCACCGGCTGGACGATGGTCAATCTGATGGACGAGCCGGGCTTCGGTTTCGACCACATCCAAGACTGCCAGGCCTGCCGGGACGGATTTCCGGCGTATCTCCGCAGTCTGGGACTGGCCGAGTCCGAGATCGCCCGCCTCGCGTTGAACAACGATCCGCGGGCGGACGGCGCGAGCCAGAAAACGTCGTAC
Source organism: Candidatus Anammoximicrobium sp. (assembly GCA_032229885.1). Taxonomy (GTDB): domain Bacteria; phylum Planctomycetota; class Planctomycetia; order Pirellulales; family Pirellulaceae; genus Anammoximicrobium. The sequence continues at coordinate 6,150 of JAVYAJ010000276.1, forward strand.
TACTATACCCGTCGGTACGTCAATCACCTGATGACCGAGATGTTCCGGACGGCCACGCACAGCGCGGCCGAACATCTGCCCGGCGTCCCGACGACGGCGAATTTTGCGTGCGAGCTGATCTCGGGCAATCTCGTCTCTCGCGGAGTGGACTGGTACGAGATCTTCGCCAGCGGCGCGCTGACCTACGGCTGGAACGAGGACTGGGGCGGTTGGGCGCGAAGCCGGCAGGTGAACGGGTATTACATCGATGCGATGCGCTCGGCCTGTCGGCGGCCCGGGATCGACTATGGGATCTACAACGTGCTCGGGCGTCCGGCCTGGGAGATCGAGGCCCGCGGTTTTCTCGCGATGGGGCATGGCGTCCGCGCGATCAGCTTTTTCAACTATGGCCCGTATTACAGCATCACGAGCGATTCGAACAGCCATCGGCCGGAGGTGTACGAAGCGATCAAACGAGTGACGTTTCCGACGGGCGCCGTCGAATCAGACCTGCTGGCCGGTCGGCCCGCGCGAGCCGATGTGGCTCAATTGCTGAGCGTCACCGGCGACATCTGGTACGCGACCCGGGACAATGTGTACGGTCGCGAACGAGCGTGGCTGAACCTGCTGTTGCGACACTGCAACATCAGTTGCGACGTTCTGTGCGAAGCCGACCTGGCTGACGTATTGGCGGAATACAAGATGCTGTTTGCCACGGATTCGCATCTCGAACGCGCGGCGTTGCCGCGGCTTGTCCAGTGGGTGCAGGACGGAGGCGTTCTGTACCTCGGCGCGGGCGCCTTGGTTCGCGACGAGTTCGATGCGCCGCTCGGACTGGACGAAAGCCTGGGGTTTCACCGCGAACCGCTGGACTATCGAGACGATCCCGGCCGCTCCGAATACGAGATGCGCAGCTTGAAAGAGTTGGACGTATTCGAGGGAATGCGCCTGTTGTGCGGGACTCAAAAGCCCTATTGTCAGACTGTCTCGGCTGGCAAGGGCAAGGTGATCCTGGTCGGTTTCTTCCCCGGGATCAGCTACATCGCCGGTTCACAGCGACCCGAAGGGGCCGACCATTCGACGCTCGAGTTCGCCGCGGAACATCGCAACTGGCTGCACAAGGTCCTCGTCGAAAGCGGCATTGCACCGCGGTTGACCACTGACAACTATCGGATCGAAGCCAACTGGATCGAGTCGCCCCGCGCGGATCTGATCGCCCTGTCCAACTGGACCGGTTCCCCCCAGACCGTGGTCGTCGAACTGCACAACGCGCCGGCCTATCGCAACGTGGCGTCGATAACCGGAACGTCCACCTCTATCGATCGCCAAGGCGACACGTTGCGGGTCAAGACGACCATCGGCGCAGGCGACTGGCTCCGGCTCGAACGATGACTGCGGCGTCGCGTGCGCTCGACCAGGGTACGGCGGGCGGCGTCGCTGTCCAGCCGTGCCGCGCGCGGCGCACAGACCTGGGTCTCTTTTTCGCGTGCCGCTGCGCGGCTACGTTCCGCCCGGCAACATTCCCGCGTCGCCTTCGCTCGGCCCAGCCCTGCGGCAGTCTCACCGACGGGCAAACGACATGCTCATCCGGACACGTCTGAACAATGGGCAACCGGTTCACAATTCATCGCCCGTAGCACAGCAAGCGTGCGCCGCACGCGCCAGCCTCCGTGGCGCTATTTTGCAAACGGCATTCCACGAGTGCCTGTTACGAGAGGCGCCGATCAGCTGTGGCGCGGTGCAGACGGCTCGACGCCCCCCCGCATGGCGCGCGATCGTCCGTTTGACCAACCGTGTCCGCCCCGGCGGCGATAATGTTCGTGTGAGTCAGGAATCGCACAACAGAGGTCGAATCATGCGTCAGATCATCTCTCGCGCCATGCATCAGTCCGACGAGTTGGTTGTCACGTTCGCCTATACCGACGCCAAAGGGGCCGTCACCCACCGCGTGGTGAGCCCGATCCGGTTCCTGGGCCCGGATCGCTTTTTGGCGCTGTGCCTCAGCCGCGAAGAGCCTCGGCAGTTCTATCTGGAACGCTGCGAAAACGTGCAACTGGCCCCGGCGGCCGAGTTCCTGATGCCCGTGGCGATGGCGTGCTAAAAGTCTGCCCGAATGCTCGAAACTGATATCACGGGCTGAGTCGCTCGGGATGGCCCTCGCACAACAGAATCTTGTCCTGTGCAATGCGCGCGTCACCCGCGTCTCTTGCACAGTCGTTTGTTCACGACACTCCTGGGTTGCTGGCAAAGCCCGCGGTAAGTTAATTTGGTGATGCCCCATCCTGGACGCTTGCCGTCGAGTCATGGAGGCAAACCGGCCACGCGAGCAGACCGTACCGGGCAAGCGTCGATCGTCGCCGCTTGTCGCTGAACGCTTCAGGCTAATCTGAAGTTCCTCAGCCGTTTCGCTGTAAATTCCATTGTGATAGGAAGTTACGGCAAATCCAACTGCGCAGGCTTGCCTAAATACCCAATTGTAACCTTCGATGTAGAAACAACTTACGGTGGGCTTACATGCGCACGACCTGCACCATGGATAGGTCATAAGTCCTTTCTGAGTAGAATGTTGCGTGAATTCTCGTCGGGGAACTTCAGGCTAATGAGCGGTTCTCATCTGAGCCATCCACCCTGAAGTGCCCGATGGCCAGCGTCGGGCATCCGAGCCCGGCGATGCTCGCGGGTTCGTGGCCACATAACCTGAAAACACGCGCCGGCACACGGCGAGGATCAGCGCCCGGATTTCAGTTCGTACGATGCGTGCGCTTCGCGCGCAGCGCTTCGAGGAACTGGTCCAGGTTCACGCCCCGCATCAGGCAGACTTGCTGGAGCGAGACTTCGCGGGCCACGGTGTTCCGCAACATCGGGTTGCGGAGCATCTCGAACCCGTGCTCGAAGAACACTTCTTCGAGCTCAGGATGCCATGTCAGCACGGCCGCCACCCGGTGCCCGGGCTCGATCTGCGACGGGATCGGCCCCCATTCGGATTCGGCGGCGGATTCGGCGGCGGCCGGCTCCGTCGGGCTGACGTCCGCGTATCGGCCCCAACCGCGCATCAGCGCACACAGATGGCAGGCCCACAGCGTCAGCGCCGTCCACTCGAGCGCCCCGCTGACGACGATCACCGTATAAAACCCCGGCAGCGAGTCGGTCAGCACCTGCGAAACGACGCGCCAAAAGCAACCGACGTTCAGCACGATGAACGTGAACCACAGGCCGGGAAGCCGCTCGGGGGCAAAGCCGCGCAGCGTCGCGGCGACTCGGCTGGCCATCCCCACGATCATCATCGAGATGAAGCCCACGGTGATGGCGTGGCGGACCGCGCCGTAATAGGCGTGGCTGAACGGAATTCCGCTGACCGCTTGATAGACGGGCAACAGGACGAGCATGGCGAGCGACACGAACAGCCAGGCGAACGCCGCGCGGACGAACTTGCCGCTCCGGTCGTGAGCCACGGACGCGGGCAGCCGACGCCACAGCCGCCACGGCCAGATGGCGGTGGCGGCCCCTACGGGCAGCATCAGCCAGGGCGCCAACAGAGCCGCCGCCAGCCGGTGATCGCCGCTGGCCTGATAGGCCAACATCAGTGCGACCTCGGACACCAACGCCGTCAGCAGGATTCCGAACGCCGTCCAGCCGCGGCGCGGTGAAATCTCCGGCAGGTCGAAGAACGTAGGAAAGCGACGAATGCCGACCCCCAAAATCATCAGCATGCCCATCCCGTGGATCTGCAAGTCGCGCAACGAGCCTTGATACACCCGCAGTTGATACAGCAGGGTCTCGCGTGTGGGCGCTGTCAACAGCCGGTCCATGTGCCACGCGCTGTAGATCGCCTGGATCAGAAAACAGGCCAGCGCGGTGAAGACGAAGCCCAGATACGGCGTCCATTGCACTTTGCTTCGCGCAAACGTCGTGACCACCAACCCGACAAAGCCCGCGGCCGCAACGACCTCGGCCGCGGCTCCGATGCGATGTACGCCCACAGACCACGATGCGCCCGCGGCAGCCATCGCCGTACAGCGAAACGCCATTCCAACCAGCAGCAGCCCCAAGGTCAGCAGGGCCACGCGCGGCGCGGGAAGGTTCACTTGCCACATCCGCGGGAAGGCCTGGTAGGCGAATCCCATGATGAACAGCCCGACCCAGCCCATGATTTGGGCGTGGCCGTGCGCGTTCACTTCGTGGATCGAGATGCCCGTGAACGATTCGGCCCGGCCGATTTCCACCAGCAGCCAAGTGCCCCACGCAGCGCCAACGCTGACGATCACGGCCAGACCGGCCAGGAAGAACGGCTGGTAGATCGTGTCGCCCAAGTGCGGCCGTCGGTCGGCGGCCAATTGGTCTCGTGCCGCCTGGCGTGCCGCCGGGTCCGAGATGACCTGACGGATCTCGGCCAACATGCGCTCGGTGTCCAGCCCGTGCGCCTCGGCGAAAAAGCCCACGGATTCCGCGGGTCCGTGCTGGCCGCCGCAGCCGCGCAACCCGTGCCGGTTGAAGATCGCTCGAGTCTCCGGATGGGTCCGAAACAAGTCCGGGAGCTGTGTCTCCGGCCCAACGGCGTTCGCGTTGTCTCCCATCGGTGTGAATCATCCTTTCCAAGCGTCGGCCGGATCGCCGCGCGGACCATGCCCGTGTGCGCAGCTCGCGCCGTCGCGTTCGCCGGCGCGGCATCCCATCGCATCCTAGATCCGAGGCGTTCGACGGTCAAGGCGAACGGGCAGACGCGTCAAGTTGGGCTCTGCAAGAGGGGGCAGGCGTGATAGCCGATGGCAAATGGGAAATGACAAAACCCCAATTGCACATGGCGGATTTCAGAGCTCAGATCTGAAGGCCCCAGTCCAAAATCGCCAGTCCCCAGCCCCAGCCGTGAGATCCGAGCCCCGAGCCCCAAGACCCGAAAACCGAAAACCGAAATCTCACCCGGCACGCCGCACGGGGCGAACGGCCGTTACGGTTGTACGGCGGTCGGTTCGTCTCACCCTTCACCCTTCACCCTTCACCCTTCACCCTTCACCCTTCACCCTTCACCCTTCACCCTTCACCCTTCACCCTTCACCCTTCACCCTTCACCC
>JAVYAJ010000277.1:0-18352 GCA_032229885.1 Candidatus Anammoximicrobium sp.
AACCCTCGCCCAAACGCACAGGTCGTAAGTCACACGTCTCGACTGCTCGAGTGCTGGCCACACGCCGGCAGCGCGAATGACAGCTTTAAGGGGCTGGGGCCAGCAGGTTGTCGCCGAAGATCAGCCGGTTGTCGAAGAGGTCATTCTCGCTGACCCGTCGGGATGCATGGTACGACGTGTCCGCCTCTTCAATGAGAATACGCGGCTCCAGGCGTGGCCGATTCTCCTTGCCGATCCAGGTCAGTTCCAGTGTTGTGTTGGTTTTGGCCATCTTTAGTCCTTGATTATCTCACGCGGAGGCGCGGAGGCGCGGAGAAGAAGATGTCGGCTCAGAGGCTTCTCGTTCGGAAATCCGCGTCTCCGCGCCTCCGCGGGAGATTCTTCTACCCTGGCCGGCAACGTCAGGAGCTTGCCGCAGATCTCTTCATCGAGGACCTGCCGATGGTCGGTTCGGGCCGCGAAGACTAGGAACTCCTCAATCTCCACCGCGGACACGGTGAGCTTGGAAACCTCCGGGCAGCCGGACTGGCCGACCAGTGGCTCGATCACGCTGATCTTCGAGGGATGGCTCGTGTAGTCGAACGCAATCTCGGCGACGGGCAGTTTGCGGGCGATGGCGAAGGTCGAGGAGGCCAGCAGCTTGCGCAACACCATCGTGATGAGTTGTCGCTGGCTGGCGGGCAGCGCGTATAGGAGCTCTCGTTGCAGGTAGGCGGTGTTGTCGTCGTAGAGGGCCTGCTCGTGGTCGGCCGGGAGGAACTCTTGGGTGACGGACCGCGACAGCGCAGCAATGTCGCCCCCGGACCCGCGAAGGGTCAGGGCGTGCGCCCAGTACTGACTGTGGTATGCGGTGTTCATTTCGATCGCTCTCGGATCGGTCGTTGCACGGTCGTCTACCCCTTCTCCTCTTCCGCCGAAGCCACAGTCCCGGGGGAAAACCGTAGTTTATTGTCTGTCCAAAAGTCCCGCGCAGGAAATCGTGTGATCGGCATGCCGGGTCGCTGCCCACGTGATCGATTACGGGGTTTGCGAAGATGCGGACGGGGCGTCAGATTCGATCCAGCAGTGCGCGCAGCTTGATCGTGGGTAGTTCGGTCTCCCATTGGCCGACGATCCGAGCGGCCTCGGCTTCGGCCATGATCGCTCCGGGTTCGCCGGCACGCAGCTTGGCCAAGAGCGCGGCAAGCTCCCGCGCCCAGGCTTCATAGCGGGCGGCCGCTTGCGGATCCTGGGTCTGGGTGGCCAGCGCCTTGCGCACCGCGGCGTGCCTCTGCTCCAGCGGCCAGTTCAGCAGATTGGGATCCGCAAACGCGAAACTGGCTAGCGCGGCGCGCAGGGCGTCGGCGCGGGTCCGGAGGTCGGCGATGGCCTGGTCGTTCTTGATGCCCGCCCAATCGAAGAAAACGAAGCGAAAATCCCGCAGGGCGGGGCGGAGCGTCACGTGGGTGTCGATCCCATAGCTGCCCACAGTGAAGCCCGCTTTTTCTACCTCGTCGGGCGTCCACAACGCGGCGCAGGGCCCCACGCCGCGATGCGTGGCCGACACGTATCCCGCGTCGTAGATTCGGTCGTAATACAGGGTCCACCACTGGCGGGCCGGATCCAAGTCCGCCCGTTCGCCCTGGGCATAATCACGCGTCGCGGTCAAGACGTGCCGCTGGGCGTCGCTGACAAAAGCCGACGGGTAACAGCGGATCAGGACCTGCGCCGACGTGATCTCGACCTTGGGTTCCAACAGCAGTTGCGTGTACAGGCAATCGCCGCCGGCCAAGGCGACGAAACGCACGCGGACCAAGGCCTGTTCCGCATCGAAGATAAAGTCGGCCGTGCCGCGCCCTGCCGACGCCCGACCGGTCAACGAGTGGATCAGCGTGGGGCCGATCGAGCAGCCATTGAGACGCACGTCGAAGAACCCGCCCGCGTACCAGTTGCAGCCCGCCGGTTCGGGCATCCCGATGTAGCCTTCGCCCGGAATGGCCACGTTCGGCCGTTTCGGATCGCGGGCGACGACATAGCACAAGCCATAGGTGCGGGCGCCCGTGTCCAAAGTGATCGTCTGGCGGTGGCGCTGGAGGCCGATCGTGTGCGCGGGCGCACCCGGGCCGATCGTCGCGGTCGAGACGCCCGAATCCATCACCAGCACGCGCGGCCGCGCCTCGGCCGCCGACCACGCGCACCACGCCAACAGCAGACAAGTCGTCGCGCTCATTAATCTTGTGCCCCCTCGATGCTAAGGATCGTTCGCTCGATGAGTGTCCGGTTGAAATCTAGAATCGGCGTAAGCGTTCAGGGAATGCGCCGCCAATGGAAGCGGAACGGCGCAAGCCGTCCGGTCCTTGGTGGCAGGTGGGTTCTTTGGAGCGGACCAGTTGGATCGACCGCCAGCAGACACACCGGAGGGCTTGCGCCCTTCCGCTTCGATTCTCGCGCCTTTCCGGCCCAATTCTCGCGCCCCTTCCGCTTCAATTCTCGATGACCGTTCTCCCAGGCTCGCTTGTCTGGCAACGCAGGTTGTCGCCATTAGGCTGGCGTAACAACCCGTGAACGACTACAAATTGCCACGCCTTCCCGGTAAACGATCGGATACCAAACGAGCGAACGGTCTCAAGCCGTGAACATTTACCATGCGCCGCAGGCAGTCCGCTCAGCGTCGCACCCCACTACTGCACACCATTATGCGAAACGCCGTATCGCCTCACGCCGTTGCGCGTTACGTCGCGCGCCATTGTGTTACACCACGCCACCTGGCGTCGCGCCGCGCGGCGGCACGGCGTGTCATTCCACGACAAACGTGACGCTGGTCGCCGCGTGTGTACACAATTCCGTCGCCGTAACCGTCCAGGTTCCGGCGGGATCGTTGTAGGCCACCGACACGTCCGCGACGGCGCCTTGCGCGTCGGCCGTCAGGACGGTATCGGCCCAATCGGCCATCCGCCCGTCCGGCAAACGCACCTCGAGCTTGACCGCGGTATGCCCCGGCCCCATGGCAGGCTGGATCGCGATGCGTTGCACGCCGCCTCGGGCAACCGTGGGCGCGGCCCGCAGCGTCACGGGCCGCAGCGGCTCGTCCGCCAGTACATAGAACGACGCGCGGCACGGCGTGACGTCCACGTCCAGCGCGTCACAGCGGCCAAGCTCGCGATGTGCTTTGAGGTCGTAAACGTATTGCGGCTTGTCCAGCAGCAGGCGGACGCGTTCGGCGAAGCCCAGGTGGCGGAACACGGATACGATCCGCGTCGCGCCGTTGCGCCACTGGGTCGTTTCCACGTTTCGCAGTCGCTGGCCATCGCTGCCCACCAAACGCAGCGCGGGCGCGACTCCGCCGCTGTTCAAAATGTTCGACATCAACGCCGCGGCGCTCTCGGGCGTGTCCTTCGCCGCCAACGAGGGAAAGCTGGCCAGCGGCAGGTTCAACAGCACGGCCCGGCCTTGGCCAAAGCGGTTGGTCAAGAACACGGGCGTTTGTCCGGCCGCTCCGACTGCGGCGGCTTGCGCGGCTTTGATCCCCGGATCGACGCGAACCTGGGCCAGTTCCACGGGCGGCGTCTCGCGATCGGCCGCCGAAATCGCCACGCGGGCATCGACGGTGGCCGCCTTGTCGCGATTGGTTCGCCGGATGCCGAACACGTCGTCTAGCGAACCCGACGCCAGCGGCTTGACGTGCCCGTCGTAGAGCGCGGGCCGCACGTCGGCCAGCAGCGTGCCGCCGCCGCGCACGAACTCGCGCAAGCGTTGGGCCTCGATCTCGCCCAGCGCCTGGGTGAAGGGCAGGATGACGACCTTGAACTCGTTCAGGTCCGCCTCGCCCAACCGCAGTTGGCGATCGGTGACGTAGCGGAAATTCAGGCCCAACTCGCGCAGCGCGTGGTGGACCGCGGCGTGGTTGGCCTCGTACGTGCCGAAGCTGGGCGACGTTTCCACGCGGGCCGCGTAGGCCGAAGCGTGCGCGAACAGGATGCCCACGCCATCGGTCTGCATCGTCGCAGCCAGCAGCAGATCGCCCAAGCCTTCGCGGACGATTTGCGTGTCGTGGAGCAGTTCGGCGACAGCGGGGAACGGATCCAAGCTGGGCGCCAGCCAGCCGTGGAACCGGCCCAGCGCGTCCCAGCGCCACCACCACACGGCGTCGCAGCCTCGCGTGACCATCCGCCAGTATTTCTCCAGCAGCGAATCGGCGTCCTTGGTGTATCCCATCCAGTTGGCGCGGGGAAAATCGCGGGGAGCGATCGATCGCACGACCTCGTCGGCCGTGCCCGGATACGGCGACCAAAACGTGTTGGAGCGCACGAATCCGTCCAGATCATCGCCGTGGCCGAAAGTGCCCGCGCCCTCGAACCCGCAGCGACTGTGGGGATCGAGGCGGCGAAACGCGTCGCCGAACCGCTCGCACAGCTTGCAGAAATTGTCGGATTGGTAGGCTTGGTGATCGAACCAGCGGGGAAAATTCCCGGCCTGCAGCGCGTCGGCTTCGTCCTTGTCGTCCGCGCGGGTCAGTTGAACCTCGTCAAAGCTCGCGTATCGAGTGTCCCACGAGGCGTTCAGCGCGGCGATGCTGCCGTATTGGGTGCGCAAGTACTCGCGATAGGCGGCCAGGCACGTAGGCTTTGTACACGAGCCGCGCACCGCGATCTCGTCGCCCAGCGAATAGGCGAACACCCCGTGCTGACGGGCCGCCGCCTGTTTGGCAACGACCGCGTCGACGTGCGACTGGATCCGCGCGTCGTCGGCCCAACAGACGGGATCGCATCCGCGGCCGAGGTGCGTCGTGTAGGGGATCCACGCCATGTCATACGCCGCGACGGCCAGCCGCGGGGCGCCTTGCGCCAGGTGGATCGTCACTCCGCTGCGAGCCAACGCTTCCCCGGCCCACGGCGCCAGCGTCCCGTGAGGCGTATCCCACATCACGAAATTGAAGCGACCGCGATGCCGCTGGACGACGCGGGCGTACCGCCACGACGAGGCGATTTCGGCGTCACCGCGAGACAACGTAGCCCGCACCTCGAGCAACATCGGATACCAGGCCGGAATGTCGAACGCGAAAGCGTGTTGCATGGCCCCGGCAGCCGCGTCCTCGTCTTTGCCCTTGGCCTTGTCTTTGTCTTTGTCTTTGTCTTTGTCCTTGTCTAGGTCCTTGGCCTTGTCATTGGCTGCGTCCCCGTCCGAGTTATTCGCCGCTGCGGCATCTGCGCGGTTAGGCGCGTCCTGGGCCGGATCGATCTCGTGCGTGGTCCGCGCTAGTTCCCGGCCGCGCCGATCGTACAGGCTGATCTGCAACCGATCGGCTCGGTCGGCCGCGGTGACGGATCCGTGCGACCAGCGCACCTGGCCCGAGAGTGTTTGGCCGATCTCTGCCCAATCCTGTTCAAGGGTCGGTTCGTCGATCCGCTGTGGACTGGCCACGTCGAACCACGCGCTGCCAAAGCCGGCCACCGCTTGATCGTCGCGAACGATCGCGTCCAGGACATATCGGCCGGCCGGTGCCGCGGGGATGTCGATCCGCGAGTCGCCCTCGGGAGCCGCCAGCGGCCGGCTCGCGCGCCAAACGACGGCGCCATCGTCGCGGCGCAGGACGAGCTCGGCCGCCGCGCCGTCGGGTGCGCCGCGCCATCGCAGCGTTGCCGCGGGCCCGGGCAACTCGCTGCGGGACGTTGGATCGCGAATGGCGCGCACGTCCAAATTCAGCTTGGGTTCCTTGCCAGCGGCCCACAGGATGGCCTTGCCGACGCGCATCGCCCACTGGTCGTAGTCCACCTCCCAGCCGCGACGATACCCGATGGTCGGCCGTTTGGGCAAACGCACCGCCCGTCCGTCCAGCACTTTGTAGGCCGCCGCGCCGTCGACGTCGCCCAGGATCGGCGGCAGCTCGGCCCAGCGGTTGGGCTCTTTCAACACGCGGCGATCATCGACGCCGACGAGCACGAGCCCCGCGCCCTCGGTCACCGCCCGGAGCAGCTCGTACTGCTGTTCGGTGGGCAGCATATCGGGCGTCACCGGCCGGATCCCCTGCGGCTCGGGTGATAGGAACACAAACGCGTCCCAGCGCTGAGCGAGCAGATCGGCCATGCGTTCGATGCCGTGCTGGTCGCCGTGCCAGTGCTCCTGGGTGCTGTCGATGATGCGATTCCAAAACACCATCTGCGCGTCGAAATCGAATCGTTCGAGCAGCTCGCAGACCTCGCGCGGCTCGGTATCGCGCGCTCGCAGAAAAAACAACACCCGGGTTTTCCCCAGCGAATACGGCTTCGCCCACGCCGTGTGCGGCGTGACGAACCGCGTACGGACGTCGTGGTCCACCTCCAGCTCGGCCCGATCCTGTGCGGCGAGTCGAGCTTGTACTAGACAGAGCCAAGCTGCGATCACCAGCCACGTCGTCAATGCGCTGCGCATGGGTTCGCCTCGAGGGTAGAAGGTCGTGGGACGTTGTGCTGTGTCGTGGAAACGATCCGAGCGATGCGCTATCGCGACCAGCCCGCGCGGTATTCGCGGCGGACCAGCCGATTCAGCTCGGGGTGGTTGGTGCAGCGCAGGTTAGGCCCGTCCCATTCGACGCGCTGGCCCGCGCCCGCGCGGATCGCCAGATTGCCCAGCAGCACGAATTCCGTGAGCGGGCCGGCATGATCGAAGTTGGAGAACGCGGGCTGTCCGCCGCGGCAGGCCGCGACCCACTCGCGGAAGTGATCGCTTTCGCACCGAGGGATCAGCGGCGCGGGCTTTTGGAAATCTTTCATCGAGCCCTCGGGCAGGAACTGCGGCTCGCCGCCGTAAAACACCAGCTTGCCCTTCGTGCCCACGAGGATCGATCCGTTGGGCGCATAGGATTTGCCCTCCGCCAACTCGCCCACCTCGGGCGGCGGATACTCGCCGCCGTCGTACCAGAACAGTCTGCAGGCCGGCATCGTGTCACGAGCCGGGATGTCCCAGCTGATCACCGACCGGCTAGGAAACATCTCCTCGTTGCCGTCGCCCGAATCCCGCACCAGCCACGTCGCGGCCGCGTGTTCGATCTTCAACGCCGAGAAGATCCCGCTGATCGAATGGCACCCGATGTCGCCCAGTGCGCCGGTGCCGAAATCCCACCAGCCGCGCCAGACGAACGGCGTGTACACGGACTTGCCCTGGAACTTGCCGTCCTTGTACGTGCCCAGATAGGGACGCTCGGGCGCCGGGCCTAGCCAGGCGTCCCAATTCAACGAGGCTGGCACGGGATCGGCGCCTGCCGGACGCGTCCCGCCCTGGGGCCACCAGAAGCGTGTGGCGATTCCCGGCCGATCCGTCCAAACGTGGACCTCGGTGACGTCGCCGATCGCGCCCGCCCAAACGTACTCGCACAACTGTCGCCAGCCCTCGTCGGCCCGGCCCTGGTTCCCCATCTGTGTGGCGACCTTTTGTTCCCGGGCGACCAGCGTCATCTGGCGGGCCTCGTCGATGTCGTGCGTCAACGGCTTTTCGCAGTACACATGCTTGCCCGCACGCATCGCCAACAGCGACGCGGGGGCGTGGTGATGGTCCGGCGTGGCGATGAACACGGCGTCGATCGTGCTGCCCAACTTGTCCAGCATCTGGCGATAGTCGGTGAACGCAGGCGGCGGTGATCGGTCGATCCCGTGTTCCTTGTAGAACCGCTCGGCGTGCTTGACGCAGGCGTCCACCGTGTTTTGGTTGGTGTCGCAAACGGCGACGAGGTTCTCGACCAGCGACGTGCCGACGTGGGCGCTGCCTCGGCCGCCGACCCCGATCCCGGCGATGTTCAGCTTTTCGTTGGCCGCATAACTGGTCGCCGCCGACTCGCCCCGCGCATACGTGCCGCTCCAAGGGATGATCGTCCATCCGGTCGCGACGCTCGACGCGCGAAGAAACTCACGGCGGGACAGGCGGGCCATGGCCAACTCCTTTGCGGATGCGAGACAGTGATTCAGCGACCCGAATTGTAGCCGAAATCAGTTCGCGTCAACACCGAGCCATCGCCAGCGTGGCCGTCACCGTCCCGATCATCGTCCATCGTAACGTTGTCCATCGTAACGCTGGTTTCGTCGTCACTGCGTTGACCATCCGGAACAAAGGATTCCGCCCCATATCGCCGTCTACTCCGCAGACGTGTTTGTATCGCGGGTCGCCCGTTGGCGCCGCGCGTGGCCGATCGCTATCTTCAGTTCGCCGTAGCCATACTTGCCGCCAAAGTGGGCTTTGGCCTCCGCTATGGTGGCCTCGGGATGGGCGTGCAGATATTGCAGGATCTCGGCTACCGTCTCGTGATCGAGCACCGCATAGACGTCCAGCTCGCCGAGTGCAATAAAGTGGGCCAAATGCCCTTCGATCGTACCCCGCACAAGACCACGCTCGGCCGCGATCTGATCCACGCTCTTGCCCGCGCGGAATAGTTGCAGACTGTGCTGCTTGGTCTCCGACGTGCGCGGTTGCGCACCCGACGAGCCGGTTGGTTCTTGAGGAAGCTGGTGTTCTGAGCGATAGGATCGGATCAACGCGCGGATCTCCTTGCCGTATCGCCGTAGCCGCGCTTTGCCCATTCCGCGAATCTGTCGAAGCTGGCCGTCACTCGTCGGCAGGTAGGTCACCAACTCGCGCATTGTTGCATTCGGCAGGACTTCCCCTGGCGGTCTGCCGCTTCGCTCGGCGGCCTGCTCGCGCCACTCGAGCAACTGTCGATACAGGGCCGCGTGTGGCACGCCTTTCGGCACGGCGGACGAAGCCCGCGCGGATGCGGCGGTGGATTTTGCAAAGTCCAACTCGGCGTCGACTTTCGCACGATGGTAGGCTTCGGTGGTGAAGCCGTTCTCGCAAGCGGCGAAACACGCGCGTTTCACAAAGAGTTCGAGCTGAAGCGACCTGAGTCCGGACGCCAGCGCCGTGGCGACTGTCTGATTATCGGCGGCCGTGGACAGCTCGTCCGTATCGCGCACAAGCCCCGTGATTGTCTCGGTAAAGTACGTGCTCGCTTTCCGAATGCGGGCCTGCAAAGCTGCATTGGCTTCGGGCATGGCGTCTTGCGCCAGGTACTCGTTAAGGTGCGGCGCAAACTTTTGGGCCACGTCGAATAACTGAGCCCGCGCCCGCTCCAACAGCGATTCGATATGTTCCAAAGCGGCAGGCGGCAACGTTTTCGCGTGCTGGGCGTAGGCGCCGCGCAATGCTTCCAGTTGGGCCTTGATCGCGTCGAAACGAAACAGCTCCTGCACGGTTGACACCTGGCATTCCCGTTTGGCCTCCTGCAATTGAGAAGGACTTGGGGCAAGGCGTTCCGCATCCCGACTGAACCGACGCACCTCGGGATCGGTTTTCACGCTCGAGCCACTGATGCGAGAGCGCAGCACGATCCCTTCAAAACTCTTACAGCGGCTGAGGGCAACGTAGACTTGTCCGTAAGTAAAGGCGGCCTGGGCGTCGATGATCGCCCGATCGAAAGTCAGCCCCTGGCTTTTGTGGATGGTGATGGCCCAGGCGAGCTTGAGCGGATACTGGGTGAACGTACCCACAATCTGTTCGTTGATTTGCTTTGTTTCTTCGTTCAACGAGTATTTCACATTTTGCCATTCGGCGGGGACGACTTGAATATCGTCGGCCTCGCCCGGGCAACGGACGCAGATCATGTCCTTTGCGATGCGGGTGATGCGGCCGATCTTGCCGTTGAAATACCGCCGTTCCGGCTGCAAGTCGTTCTTGATGAACATGACCTGAGCGCCCGTCTTGAATTCCAGACGCTCGTCCGTTGGATAGGAACCGGCGGGGAACTCGCCCATGACGGACGCTGAGAAGGTGTGCTTGCGCGTCGAAAGCTGGTTGAGGTTCTCGGTGTTGATGTGATGCGCGGCCGCATTGGTCGCCGTGAGCGTGATGTAGGCGTCCTGGCTGGGTGGGCGGAAATTCGGAACAAACCGGCTGTTGAGCTTTTGCAGAGAGGCGTCGTCGAGGCAGTTGTCGCGCACCTTGTTCAGCAGCACGATAAAGTCCGGATCCGACTGCCGATAGATGTGCTTCAGCTGGATCGAAATGTATTCGGTCTGTTGCAGCGCGCGGCTGCCGAAGAAATAGAGCGTATCGTAGAAGCGAGCCAGGATCTCCCATTCTTCCGGTTTGACGACCGGCGGCAGTTGGTGCAGATCGCCGATCATCAGCAATTGCACGCCGCCGAACGGCCGACCGTGGCCGCGAAAACGTCGCAGGACGTCGTCGATGGCGTCGAGCAAATCGGCCCGAACCATGCTGATCTCGTCGATCACCAGCAGATCCAGGCTGCGGATCAGCCGCATCTTTTGGCGCGAGAAACGTCGCTGTTGGTTGTTCTGGCTGCGCTCGACACTCGGTAGATGGATCCCCAAGGGAAGTTGGAACAGCGAATGGATCGTCATGCCGCCGGCATTGATCGCCGCGACGCCGGTAGGGGCGACGACCGCCATCCGTTTCCTTCCCTCGGCCTTGATTTGGTGCAGGAAGGTGGTCTTGCCGCTTCCCGCCTTGCCGGTCAAGAAAAGACTCTTGTCCGTGTTGTGAACGTAGTCGAACGCAAGTTCCAGTTGCGGGTTGGTCTGTAGACTCATGGCCGGATCGAATCCAGGACCGGGCGAAATCGGCATTTCTTTGGATTGTATCTCCGAGCCGCACCCGTCGCCAGCAACGACGACACGGAGGCGTCGCGGGCAGGCAGACAAAGCCCGCAGACGTGGCCACGGATGACACGAACGCGGATGACACGGACGGGGATGAGACGGACCACAAGCATGAGCGACATTTGTCGGAGCGACATCTGTGAGATCCGTGCACTCCTTTGCGGCGTCACGGGATCGTCGTAAAATCTGGCAAGGTGCGTCACGCGGCACAGATCGCGACACAGATGGATCGCGACACAGATGGGAGGCATGTTTCATGATCCGAATCTACGCCGTCATAGCCGTGTTGTTGGGGATCGCTGCAACGGGCGGCGCTGCAGACCGTTTAGAAAGCCGCTGGCTGAGCGTCGAAATCGACAGGGCTTCGGGCGCCTGGGCGCTGACCGATGCGCGATCCGGCGTGCGGTGGCCGAGCGAAGGCCTGGCCAGCGCAGGCGCTGCGGAAGGACTCGGCCACGATTTCACTCGAGCCGAGGAGATCCAGGAAGGCCGGGCCGTGGTTCTGCGCACGGCGGGCGACGTCGAGCTGACATTCGAGTTGATCCGCAGCGGCCGGTCGCTGGAGATCCGCTATGCAGGCAAGGACGTGGGCGACGTCACGGTCCTGGGCGACGCACTGACCGTCACCGACGCCGAGAAGGGCTATCTCGTCGTGCCGTGCCGCGAAGGGCTGCTCGTTCCGGCCGACAGCGGCGCGACGTTCACACGCACCTTCGGCTCGAGCGACTACGAAGGCTGCCACATGAACATGCTGGGCTTTGCCAAACGCGGTTCGACGCTGATCGCCGACTGGGACGACGCCTACACGTTTCCCGAGGTGAAGAGCGAGCGGGCGGACGACGGCCCGGTGCATCAGCGGCTCGTCACGGCGTTTCGCCTGCGGCGCACGGCCCGCGCCGTTCGCCTCACGCCGCTGGGCGCCGGCGACTGGAACACGATCGCCACCGGCTACCGTGAGATCGCCGAACAGAAGGGACTTGCCATCACCCTGCGAGAGAAGATCGCCCGCAATCCCCACTTGGCCAAGCTCGTCGGCGCGTCGAACGTCAAGTTGTGGACGTGCCTGGCACGTCGCATGAGCGAGGACAGCAAACAAGAGGTGTCCGTCAACGTGCGTTGGACCTTCGACGAGGCGGCGCGGAACGCCGAGCATCTGAAGAAGGACATCGGGATCGATCGCGCCTTGTTCATGATGGGCGGTTGGACAGAGGGCGGTTATGACTGCCGTCACCCCGACAACCTGCCCGCCAACGCCGAGTGCGGCGGCAACGACGCGCTGGCCGACGCCATCGCCCGCATTCAACAGCTTGACTACGTCGGCTGTCTTCACGACAACGTCCAGGACATGTACGCCGACGCCAAGAGCTTCGACCTGAGCTTCATCGAGAAGGACGCCAGGGGCAATCCCAAGAAAGGCGGGCGCTGGCTGGGCGGTCGCGCGTGGATGGTGTGCGCGCCCAAGCAACTGGAACTGGCCCAGCGGCCCCAAAACCTGCCGGAGATCGCGCGGCTGTTCAAGCCCTGGAGCTACTTCATCGACACGACCTACGCCGTCGGCCCGCGCGAGTGCGACGACCCCGCGCATCCGTTGGACCGCAACAGCGATATCGCTTGGAAGCAGAAACTGAGCGACTATGCCCGCGACATGTTCGGCCTGTTCGGCAGCGAGTGCGGCCGCGAGTGGGCGCTGCCTCACAGCGACTTTTTCGAGGGCTTGGTGGCCGTCAGCGGCCGCTACTACCACAACCTGGACCCGGCCAGCCTGGGCGCTACGGTCATCCCTTTCTGGGAAATGGTGTACCACGACTGCCAGATCGCGTATGGCAAGTACGGCTACGCCGCCGACCAAGCCGCCGAATGCGTCGCACATCATGCCCTGTGCGCCCGCCCGTTCTATTACCACAGCATCCCCGACCATCTGTACTGGACCCAACAGACCGCCGGGCTGCGGGCCAAGACGTTGGCTCGACCGCGCGTCGTCGAACTGACGGCCACCGACAAGCGGACGTTCCAGATCCGCTATGCCTGGGACGTCGAGGCCGATGTGGCGGGCGATTGGCGCATCTTCGTGCATTTCGGCAGCGACAACGAGATCCTGTTCCAAGACGACCATGCCGCCGCGCCACCCACCTCGCAGTGGCGCGCGGGGCAGACGATCGCGTTCGGCCCCCACACCGTCCGCGTGCCCTCGTCGGTGCGAGACAAGGCGGTGAACGTGTACGTCGGGCTATTCGGCCCGAACGATGTCGGCGCACGGGCTCGGTTGGCCGGCGGCGACCGGCAGAATCGCATTCTCGTCGGCCGCCTTGTGCTCGATCCCGAGATTCGATTCGAGCCTGCCGCCGCCGACGACGCGCGGCCCTCTGGCGACGCTTATGTTCGCGATGACGGCTGGGCCGAGGGGCTGCACCCGACCGACGTGTTCATCAAGAACACCCACCAATTGCTGGGCCCGCTGCACGCCGCCACGGCGCATCTGCGTTTGGAGCGGTTCGAGTTCCTCACCCCCGATCGCACCGTGCGCCGGGCCGTCTATGGCTCGGCCGCCGACGCGGTGACCGTCGTGGCCAACTTTGGCCTGCGGGACGCGACGATCGAAACGAGCCTGGGCGGCCCCGCCGTGCTGCCGCCCTGGGGCGTCGTGGTCGAGGCCCCGCGGTTCGCCGCGTTCTATGCTCGACGATGGGGCGGGCAGGACTACCCCGATGGTGCGCTGTACACCCTCCAATCCTTCGACGATCAACCTTTGGCCACCAGCCGGCAGGTGCGCGTCTTCCACGGCTTTGGCGCGGCCACCTTCGCCTGGCGCGGCCGCACCTGGACCATTTCCCGCGAGGAGACGATTGCGCCATAGTCGGAATGCACCGTAGCAGGGATGCACCGTAGCAGGGATGGCAGCGCCGTAAAAATAGAGCGTAGCCCGCGGCATCCAAGACGAGCGTTTTCGGCTCGGCGCGGAGAAGCGTTCCGCGCGGGAACCGCGGGCAAAGCGGCGGGCTGCGCCGCCCGCGCCGACGGCGTCGACCGTGGCAACCAGCCGCGTCACAATGTCCAGGGCTTGCGCAAGGGTTGCGAACGCATGGCGTCGGCCTCGGCGTCGGCGACGAACTGTTCCGTGTCCGGATTCCACGCCAGCTTCCGCCCCAGACGCATCGAGATATTGCCAATGTGCAGCACCGTCGCGCAGCGGTGTCCAATTTCAGCCGGGAAATGGGGCGGCTTTCGCGAGCGGACGCAGTCGAGAAAATTCCGATGTTCGCCGCCGGCGCACGTGTACAGATGCGTCTCGTCTGGGCCGATGACGCTGTCCAGGATCTTCTGCGAACTGGCCTTCAACGGCTTTCTCCAGCCTTCGTTGCCAATCCAGCCGTCCGTGCCTTCGAACCGCAGACTCGTGCCTCCCGATTCAACATACAGTTCGACGCCGTTGGCGTACTTGTACCGCAGTTTGTACGTCATGGCCGTGTCGTACAGACTGCTCTTGTCGGGAAACACGCCCTCGCCCAGGACCTCGATCGGGCCCGTGTGTTCCGTGTCGTTCGCCCACTGCGCGGTATCGACTTGATGCATGCCCCAATCGGTGAACTTGCCGCCGGAGTAATCAAAGATGTTGCGCCACTGCTGATTGCCGCAACGGTTCGAGGCATAAGGCGCGTCGGGGGCCGGGCCGAGCCACATGTCGTAATCGAAGCCGTCCGGGACCGGGGCGAACTGCGGCGGTTGCGGTGTGACCGTGCCGGCCGGCAAAGTGACGTGAATCGACCGCAGTCGCCCGATCCGCCCGTTGCGGACGAGTTCGGCCATGCGGTGATAGACGGGAATCGACCGGTCTTCCGTCGATGTCTGAAAGACGGCCTGCTGTTTCTTGACCGTGTCGCTCAGCACCCGCCCTTGCTCGATCGTATAGGTCGGTTTCTCGCACCAGACATCCTTGCCGGCTCGAATCGCGGCCAAGGCCATGGGCACGTGCCAGTGATCCGGCGTGGATATCATCACGGCGTCGATGTCTTTTCTGGCCAGGATGTCGCGCCAGTCGGCGTACGCATCGCAATCCCGGTTGCCATAGGCTTGATACACCAAGGCTTGTGCGCGCTCGCATCGCGACTTCATCACATCGCAGACCGCCAGGACGTGCGCGTCGTCGAATTTGAGAAATCCCTTCAGATTCCAATCCGTGCCATGCAACCCCATGCCGATGAACCCGAGGGTTACGCGCTGGCTGGGCGCATGGGCGCCAAAGACGCTCGCCCGCACGATCATCGGTGACAAGGCGGTCGCAGCCGCCGCCTTCAAAACGCTGCGCCGCGCGCATCGCTTCTTCTCGCCGTGCATGATCCGCTCCTGAAAAAGCCGACTGCCGTTGGGAAAACCTGCCATCACTGTAGTTCGCTCGGCAATCCCGGCCCCAGGGGCGCCGTTTGGGCGATCGTTTCGGGGTCGAACGCGTGCCCGGGCCAAAGTTGCCGTCGGGGGTTTGGGATTTGCGCTATAGTGGGACAGATAGGACGCATAGGACGCATAGGACGCATGGGACTTCCCAGCGGAAGCCGCCGTCAGGGGTCTGGGGTTGGCGTTTGAGAATCGGCCTCGGACGGCGCCGCGTCCGCGGCTTCGACGGCCTCGCGAATCGCCGTCAAGTGCTCGTCGTAGATATGGTCTCGGTGGAACACGATAAAGCCTTGGGCGCCGAGCTGCCTTGCCGCGGTGATCTCTGCCTTGATCACCTCCGGATCCTGTCGATCGGGGTAGATGCTGCTCCAACTGACGGCCATGCCGGTCACCAAGCCGCATTCTCCCAGGCAGCTTTTGGTTTCCAGCCCTCGCTGTTGGAACGCATCGACGCTTTTGGTGTACAGTTGCGGCACGTAGAAGTCCAGATAACCACGTCGCGCCCACGTGGTCCAGTCGCGGCCGATGTACCAGTCCGCGTTGCGTCCGCCCGAACCGTTAGCCGAAAGCCATATTCCCGGACGTTTAGCCAGCGCCATTTCCTGGAGCCGAGCAAAGAAGTCGCTGCACATGAAGGCGGCCAGGTTGTGCAGCGCCGGCCGGACTGCATCCGAGTCCTGGCGGATGTCGATCCCGAACCATTGGCGACACAGCGTCTGGCAGTGTACGCAGTAGCAGTAATCTGCCCCCCAGTTGAAACCCGGCTCCTCGATGTGGATTCCGGCGAGGTCCGGATAGCGATCCACGAGCCGGGCCAGCAGATCCAGCTCGTACTGGCGGACCTCAGGCCGAATGAAGCACAGGCCCCTCGTGTCCGATACTCCGGCCGCGTTCACGGCCGCCCACTCGGGATGATCGCGCAGTTCGACCGCCCCCGAAGCGCTCTTGTAGATCCACGGCGAGAACCAAGCGTGGACTTGCATGTCGCGCTGCTTGGCCGCGCGGATGATTTCGCCGTAGGCGTCCCATTCGGCCTGCGGTTGAATGTCCTGCAACTCGGGCCGATCCAATGCCGCCAGGTAAAGCGAACTGGTCCAGACGAACAGGCTGTTGATGCCCGCGGCCTTCAGCTTGTCCAGGCTGTCGTCGATCTCGCGCCGCCCGGCCTCGGCTTCCTGGGCCTTGACGAATCCCCACCACACGCCCCGCAGTTCGCCGTCGGGAAACTGTTTGGCCGCGATGTAGGCGTCGTCCACGTAGAGCTTGCCCAGCCGGAACCCCTTGGCCTCGTGGCCCGAAGCATGGATCAACACGGCGAACCGCCCGACGGCCTCCGGGATGCGGAAGCTGCCCGCGCACTGCTGCCATTGGTCGCCGGGTCGCAGCGGGGTCGCGCTGACCGGAACGGATATTCGCTGGTCGTGGTCTGCCGTGTCCGCGGGCCAACCGTTGACGATGACTTTGGCCGCGGGAATCGTCCCCTTGTACCAGAAAGAAAAAGCATACCGCGTTCCGGGGACACCGGACAAAGCACCGTCGCCGCGGTAGCCGTTGTTTTCCGCCAGGATGATGGCGCCGCTGACGCTATGGTTTTCGGGCGTGTCGGGAGCGTCTTTGGGCGTGTACCACTTGTCCAACTCGAGGCAGGCCGCCGATTGGCCCGAGCGTTTCTCGTCGCTGGTTGCCGTCACTCGTACGCCGCCCGCCCCGACATACCTCCCCCAGCCCCTGGGCATGCCGCTGTCGGCCACATCCTCGGCCGATGGATTCTCCACCAGATTCTCGGCGCCCATCACAGCGCTGGCCGTCACGGCGCTGACCATCACGGCGCTGGCGACCAGAAAGACCAGCGTCCCGACTAAAGTCAGACACTCCATCGCCATCGACTGCCGGCCCTGTCGCCGGCGCGCGTCCTCCGCGCACCGAGGCGTGGATAGGGCTTGCTGGCGAACGTTCAGCGGTCCGGACTTGTTCAGATACGCGCAGCTACGTCGCCGGGCGCGGCTCGCTTTCAGGCTGGGCATCTCAGTAGTCTCCATGTCGAGGATCGATTTTCTCGTGATCTTCCTTTGTAGAGCCCGCTCGGCGCAGTGTAAAGCGTTGCCTCGCCGTCGAGGCCTTGGCGTTCCGCTCGCGTCGTCACCCCTGGATCTCCCGCGGGCCATCCTCAGCCGGTTCGACCGGGCTGTCGCGCGACCGCGCTGTCTGTATGGCGGGCGCAGGGCCGGATCACGCGTCGGCGTATTGCTCTGCCATGCGGCGGATTGTCTGGGCGATGGCGCGACGGCAGGCGAGCGGGGCGAGGATTTCGGCTTCGTTGCCCAGGCTGAGCACGCGGGGGATGATCTCCAGTTCGTGAGCGGCCTTGACGGTCACGATCACGCTGCCGTCAGCCTGGCGCTCGACGCGTTGATCGCTGTGCCAGGGATCCTCGATCACCCACGGCGCGGCTCGAGCGCTGACTCGGATGCGAAAATCGCGGGGACGGCCGGCGGCGGCAAAGATTCCCAGGCTGCCGCCCAGATGGGTTTCCAGATCGAAATCCGGCGGGAGCTTAAACCAGACATCCAGCGCGGTGGCCCGCGAGAAGCGGTCCAGCTTCCAGTGACGGATGCGATCCGGTTGGTCGGCGGCGATCTCGGACGCCGCGGCGATGATGTACAGGCTGGACTGATAAAAGACGACCGCGTACGGCTCGATCTTCCGGCGGCGGGCGTCTTTGCCGATGGGCTGATAGTCGATCTCGGCCACCCGGTGCTCTTGGATGCACCGATGCAGCGTCTGCAGGATCCCGTGCTGGCGCTGGTACGACTTGGCCGGCATCCCCCGCACGAACAGGGCCTCGCGGTAGGCTTCGTAATGATCCCACACAGCGTCCGGCAAGTGGTCGCGCAGCTTGCTCCAGAACGATTCGATTCCCTGCCAGAACGGCGTGCCCGCCAACGGGTACAGCAGATCGCGGCTCAGCGACAGCGCGATCAGCTCGGTGGCCGACGCGGTGACTCTGTAGACATTGCTCGCGGTCGCGTCGAGCTTCCAGACCCGCCCGCGGGGCGCGTCCTGATCGTTCAGATGGATGCCGGCCGCCTGCAACGCCTGGATGTCGCGCCGCACCGTGCGCGCATGCAGCGAGGTCAAACCCAGATCCTCGACCAGCTCGCGCCGAATCTCGTCCAGCGTCCGGCCGAACCGATATCGCTCCAGGATCTGCAGGATCTTATGCTGACGAATCAATTGCTCGTTGCGCGCCATCGGACAGCCTCGTATCGCACCGTGAAACTAGAAACCGGAACTAGACGGGCCGCGCCCCGAGTCCCCCCTTCACCCTTCACCCTTCACCC
>JAVYAJ010000278.1:0-1952 GCA_032229885.1 Candidatus Anammoximicrobium sp.
GCCGACGAGAAACCGGCTCCGGCCAGCGGTTTCCTCGAGGCCGGCGTCGGTCGCGTGGATATCACGCCCGAGGAACCGATCTTGCTGAGGGGCTCGCCGGTTCCCAAGCCGGCGTCAGGCGTCAATACGCGGCTCTACGTGCGAGCGCTCGTGCTGTCGGCAGGCAGCACAAAGGTCGCCATCGTCACCGTGGACACGCTGAAGTACCCCTACGATCTCGCGCGGCAGGCGAGAGTCAAGATCGAGCAGGCCACCGGGATCCCGGCGACGCATGTGATCGTCTGCGCATCACACACACATTCTGGACCATTGTGGTCCTACTACGACGACCGACTTGTCGACGTGATCCCCGACGCGGTGACGCGTGCGGTAAGTGATCTCGCTCCCTGCACGGCGGGCGTGGCCGAGGGCGTGGTGGACGGCGTCAGCCAATGCCGCCGCGTGATCAAGGACGGACACGCCTGGAACCGCTGGCAACTGCCGCCGGGCGAAGACGTGAACTACCCTTCAGAAGGCCCTCACGACCCTGCGTTCGACGTGCTTGCGCTCACGGGAAGGGATGGTAAACACAAAGCCATCCTCTACAACTTCGCTTGCCATGCGGCTGCGAACGTCGAGCCGCGGATCTCGGCCGATTTCCCCGGTGACGTGGCAGTGAGCGTCCGCAAGCTACTCGGCTACGAGGTCTCCGTGTTCTTCCTCACCGGCGCGTGCGGCGATGTGAACGTGGTCGGCGCATGGCGGCCGCGGGGGCTTCTGGGCGAACAGCTCGGCGGCGAGATCCTCCGCTGCCTGAGGCGGCTTTCGCCGATCCCGGATCCCTCGCTCGCGGTCGAGTTCCGCGAATTTCCGATGCCGGGACGCGAGAATCCACAGTTCCAAGAGGCCGAGATCACCCGCAACTGGCCCGCGCAGCTCGAACACTACCGCAAGGCATTCGATGACATGAAGACCCGAGCAAAGCCAACCTATCCATATCCCATGACCGGCATCCGGATCGGCGACGACTTTGCCCTCGTGACAAATGCGACCGAACTGTTCTGTTCCATCGGGATGCGCATCAAGGAGAAATCGCCGTTCCAACGCACGATGATCGTAGAGCAGACGAACGGCGCGTACGGCTACGTGCCCTCGGCCAACGCGTTTGCGGGTGGCAGTTACGAAACGTGGTTCGGCGAACACTCGCTACTCGCCATCCAGGCCGGCGACATCATCGAACGCCAGTCGCTGGACATCCTGAAACGCCTGAGCACAGCAAAATAGCCCCTATCGCTGCAAACACAAAGCGGCAGCGCGGCCAGGTGCTGGCGCGGTTGCTCGAACCGCGTCTTGCCTCATTTATCCGCGGTGGCCAACGATGGCCGTCTTGACGTTTTCCCGATTGCGGAAGCCACCGACGAGCCTCTTGATCGACATGTTTTTGCTGTTGAGCCCTTCGACCACGCCGTTCGTGATTCTATGGGTGCAGTAGCTGACCACATGCGGGAGTCGGTCTTTGATCGCCCGCGCAACCGTTTTCATCGGCGCCAGATTTGTGGGAATCACCCGTTGATACCATCCCTTGAAGTAGCTCGTGGCCGAAGCTGCATCATCGTGCTTTTCACAGATCCCGCAGCATGTCCTTGTATCCCCACGCCTTCCCGGTATCCAACTTCACACTAAACACTTCCTCAAACAGAGCCTTCTGTTTCTCGCTGAGATTTTCCGAATTCGTGAGCCAGACGTCCTTGGTCCTCGCCAAGCGATGGTCACCGTCCAGCGACAGCCGTCGATGCTCGCACGACGCGCCTTGCCGACGGCTTTGGTAGCCAGTTGCATCACATGAAAACGACCGTGAACAATCTTGTCCTCTGCTAGAGGGATGCTCGGCTTCGCGGCCTTGACGTAGGCCGGACTCATGTCCATGGCGACCGCCTCGACCGAGGCGATTTGCTCCGGCAAAAGTTGGGAAA
>JAVYAJ010000279.1:0-4766 GCA_032229885.1 Candidatus Anammoximicrobium sp.
CGTTCTCGCCATCAATCTGCCTCCAGTCAAAGGGGAATGGATTTGCCAACCCCTCAGCTTAAGGAAGCCGTCAAGCATGGCACTGATGGGCGCTCACACACGCCGGTGATGTTCATCGATATCGAGTTTTCGGAACCGATCAACTTCGGATCTCTTGGTTCGGAAGCCGTCCAACTTCGACGCGATGGGGGCAGCGATCTTCTGGCATCCGGTCTGACGGTACTCCAAGTTGGAGAGCAGACCTACCGGATCGGCGCGCTCGGTGGCCTGACGGCCTCCGACGGCGAGTATGCGCTGACCGTCAACGCCACAGGTGTCCGGGACTTCACTGGTAACCGGGGATTGGCCAGTCGAACGCTGCGCTGGAAAATGGATACGACGGCACCGGCGATTGCCGGAATCAGCGGCCCCGCGGACGCTTCGATCCGGGAAGCCATCGACGGCTTGGAGGTCACCCTGTCCGAAGCAGTGCTTGCCGACACTTTCACGCGGAATGCCTTGACCTTGACCCGTGACGGCGGGGCCAACCTGATCGATGGCGGCGTTGCCTTGACGCACCTTGGCGGAGCCCGCTGGCGGATCGCCAGACTCGCCGATTTGACTGCTGTGGAAGGCGTCTATTCCTTGACCGTCAGCGCCGCCGGTCTGCGCGACCCGGCGGGAAATCCGGGTTCCGGAAGTAACGGCATCACCTGGATCGTCGACCGGACGCCGCCAGCGACGCCAAGTGGGCTGACGATCTCGCCCGACACGGGCGTCTCGGCCACGGACGGGCGGACGAACCAGTTCAGTCTGACGATTCACGGCCAGTTGGGCGAGGCGGGGCTTGTCGTGGATTTGTTCGACCTGACCACCAACACAAATCTCGGCTTGGCTACGGTGGCCGGCGGACAATTCGAACACGAGGCAACCTTTACCGCCCCGGGGATTCACCTGCTTCGTGCCCGGGCGAGCGACGGAGCCGGCAATCAAGCGGACGGCTTCCTGGAGATCTTCATCGATGTCACGAATCCCTTGGTGATGTCCGTGGACACGACCGCTGCCCCGCTCGATGCGATCCACGTCGCGTTTTCGGAAGCGATGGACATCCCGCGGATGATCGCCGATGGCACCATTGTTTCGGCGGTTTCCTTGACCAGTGCCGCGACTGGGACGATCAGCCTGCATGCCGACCAGTTCGTGTACGATGCAGGCGCGAACGTCTTGTCCTTGGTTGATCTACCGGTTCCCCTGCCTGGCGGAGCCTTCGAGTTGCGGTTGGACGGAAGCTTGTTGCGCGACCGAGCCGGCAACCCGCTGTGGGGCGGCGGAGTGATGATTCGTCACCAACTGCCCGAATTGAATTCTGTGGAACTCGTCCGTACCGGCGCGGATGACTTGCAGGTTGCTGGCGACTCGATCCCTATCTTGGCTGACTTCAACGGCGATTGGCTGCTCGACCTGATCGTGGGCGAGAAGACAGGATCCGGAGAAGCAAAGATCCGCGTATATCTCAATCGAAGCTTGGAGCCGATACCCGCTCGGAACGCATTCTCGTACGCACAGACGCCCATGGGGGATCTTGTGGTTCCGGCCGGTGATTTCTTCAGCGTGTCTCCGCAGTTGCACGATTGGGACGGCGACGGGCTCGTGGACTTGGTACTGGGCTTAGCTGACGGACGAGTACAATGGTGGCGGAACATCCGGACGAGCCACCAGCCACTGTTCGCCTCGTCAGGCTATGTCCAGGTGGGCGAGCCGGGCGCCAAAGCGGACATCGACGTGGGGGCCGAGGCTGCGGTGGCCATTCTCGACTGGAACAATGATGGTCGTGCCGACCTGCTCGTAGGTGGGCAAGATGGACGCATCCGTGTGTATCTGGACGAGGCCATATCCGGCACGCCCGACTTCCGCCGAGCCACAGTCATTCACAACGGTGCGCAAGACTTCGTCATTCCGACCGGACGGGCGTTTCCCGCGGGGGGCGACTTCGACGAGGATGGTCGCAAGGATCTGGTCGTAGGCAATCACGATGGCCAGATCCTGTTCCTCCGCAACCGTGGGACGGATGCTGCGCCGCGGTTCGATGGCTGGCAAGTGGTCGAGACCAATGCCAATTCGGTCGACCCGGCTGGCTTGACTAGATTGCGGCCTTACGCGACCGACTACAATAGCGATGGGCGGTGGGACCTACTACTGGGGACGGCGGACGGACGAGTGCGGTTGGCCGAAGCCCGAGCGGTGTCTCTGCCGGCCCTAACTGCGCAAACGAGCGACGCTCCCGGGATTTCCTTCGTCTATACCTTTGCCATCCCTACATCCGAAAACGCAGCGCCTGAGATCGCCAGCCTTTCGGCTGCTTCCGACCTGATCACGCAACCGGACCAAATCGCAGTGACAGCTGTGGGCATCAATGATGTGGAGGGTACTGTGGTGCGTGTTGCCTTTTACCGAGGCGTGGTGTTCCTGGGGACCGACGACGATGGTAGTGACGGTTGGACCTGGACGGGCGATACGCCCGGTTGGCCCGTGAGCGAACATACGATTTTTAGTCGCGCCCAAGACAACAAGGGAGTGTGGGGTCCGCTGGCGTCTGTCACCGCCACCATTGTATCCTGGCAGAACCCCGAAAACCATGTTGATGTCGACGGGGACGGGGTGATCTGGGCGCGCGATGTACTGTTGATCGTCAACGAAATCAACCGGAGGGGCGTACGCGATCTGCCGCCTCGCACGGTCGACACGCTGAGTCTGCCTCATTTCGATGTTAGCGGCGACCGCAGATTGGACGCGCGCGACGTTCTGATCGTGATCAATCACATAAACAAGCAAACGGTTGACGGGCCTGCTGGGGAAGCGCCGGCGAAATGGGACGGCCACATCTGGTCAAGCGATACTCACAGCGAGGAGATGGCATCGAGTTCTGCGCACGCGGCGGTCCGATTAGAGGCGGAAGGTGCGGTGACGTCTTGGGCCGCAAGCGCGGATAGCCTTCTCGAGTGGCAATTGGGAAGGCCGGCAGCGGACGAGTACTGGGACGTGGTGGATGTACTATTTTCGCAGCAGGTCGGAGCACGGCAACAGAGGGATTGGGAGCGGCCGGAAAGAGTTGCGGACGCGGAGCACCGCACCTTGCGAGCGAGTGGGAGGGATGAACGCTTAAATTACGGGTCGCCGATTGACCTAGCCTTGGATGATGTGTTGGAAGAGTTGACCGACATTGAAGGACTCGTGGGGACGACTATGAAGTCCGTGGTGCGTGAAAGTTCGGCTTGACAGGCGGGCTCGGAAGCCGGACCACTTACCGATGTGTTTTGGTTATAATGGCGTGGCCAGGCAACGATGCCCACCGTGTACCGTGATCAGATCCTCGCCGTTTGCCGACGTGAGTCACCGTCTCGATCGGACGGGGCCAATCCAGTTGACATGCTTGACGACAAACGGCGAGGAGCGACGGAACTGACGCACGAGCGGCATCGACGTTCTCGCGCGGTTCGAGAGGTCGCGTGAGGTTTATGGTTGCAAGATGCGGGCACGGCAAGCGTCATTTCGCCGTGCCCATTGTCGTGGTACGGCCATCCTGGTCGTACTGAGGGGATGTCACGGCTCGCAGAGCCATACTTCTTTTGCTTGCGGCCGACGGCCGAGTGAGGGGAAAACAGCATGAAGGCTCATCTGCGGAAGCGTTTTCGCCGGTTGCTGTGCGAATTGCTGGAAGATCGACGCCTGCTCAGCGCATGGCCCATGAAGCAGGCCGACGTGTGGAATACCGGGCGGGCGGACTATGTGGTTCCGAATGAACGGCTGAATGACACGTTTTTCGACGTGTTCTTGTGGCAGCAGCGCACGCCGAAGGGCGGCCCCCTGTCGAGCACCTCGATGACGTTTTTCGACGGCGTCGGTCCCGAAGGCGCCGATCTGGTGGTAGGCGGCTATCATTGGCCCAAGGGCGTGCAGGGGATGGACCGCCATACGGGCGAAGTGTTCTGGTTCGGCAATCCGAGCGGTGGCGAAATGATCGGGGCCAGTACGCCGGCATTTTCCAACGACGGCAACGTCGTGTACGTCTCTAACGACACACCGGGTCGGGTGATGGCTTTCTACGCCGCGGTGGGCCCGCAAGAGTACTGGCACGATGGTGACGAAGCGCGTGCGAACCCAGCTTCGCCCAAGGTCTCGCCCGACGGCCGGATCTTTCTGCACGAGTGGTGTGAAGGCCCGCGGGCGTTGACCGACAGGGGCGATCGGTTGGAACTAACTTGGTCGGCCGAAACCGGCGTCAATGCCTGTTTGAACAATCCGTCCTTCTATGTCGATCAGGGACGGCTGCTGGTTGTCACGCCCGGCCGCAGCGGCTGGATCGCGGCGTACGACGGAGACGCGGCGAATGGCGATCAGTTGTGGGCGGTCAGCACAGGGCTGCGGATCGAAGCCGACGCGACGATCGACCCGGCCAATGGGAATATCTACGCGGTCGGTTGGTCCAACAATGATGTGTTCGTGGTGGGGTTGGACAGAGCAGGTTCGTCGCTATGGGGCTCAGGCCCGACAAATCGGATTTTCGACGGTGTGGACGGCGTGGACGAGACGCAGTGGACCGATTCCACGGGCAGCCTGAGCTTTGATGGGCGCACGTATTATTTCCAGACCACCAGCCTCAACGGCCAAGGCCGTCTGTATGCGGTCAACACTGTACTACTAACCTCAAACATCGTGAAAACTGTGACAATGTTTTTAGGCAGCGACAGCGTTAAGTTGTTGAAGGGTTACATCTTGTGCTTTCAGTA
>JAVYAJ010000280.1:0-12976 GCA_032229885.1 Candidatus Anammoximicrobium sp.
CTTCACCCTTCACCCTTCACCCTTCACCCTTCACCCTTCCCCCTTCACCCTTCACCCTTCACCCTTCACCCTTCACCCTTCACCCTTCACCCTTCTTTCGTCGATTTGGCCGACGCTGCGGCGGGCGGTTCGTCGGTCGCGCGGTCGGGGCCGGCGACCAGGCCGATCCGTTCGATGGGGATTCGCTGAAAACCGAGTTTCCAGGCGGGCGAGCTGTCGCGCAGTTCGAAGTTCAGGGCCGCGGCGTCCACGAACTGCGGATCGGTGTCCAGCAGATTGTCCTCGAACGTGACCAACGGCCGAGCCTTGTTGTCGATCTCGTCCCAGCGGCCGCCCCAGCAGATGTTTCGCGCCACGAGGTTGCCTCGCGGCGCGGCGGGATCTTCGTCCAGAATCGTGACCAACGGTGGATAGCGTTCGCTGTACGGCGGCGCGCGGAAGCGGATCCCGGACAAGGCGCCCTTCTCGCGGCCTTCGCGAATCCAACCGTCGGCGTGCGCATGCGCCCAGCCCAGCGCGCGCGAGTCGATGTGCACGGCCGGACGACAGTCGACGAACACGTTGTTCACGATTTGGCAATCGCGGCCTCCGCCGATGAACGCTGCCCGCGGCACCTGATAAAAGACGTTGCCAGAGATCTCCGTGCCGCAGTACATGTCGTCCAGATACACGCCGACACAGCCGCGGCGCTCGAATCCATAGATGTGATGGAGATAGTTGTGTCGGATCACCGTGCCGCGCATCGTCCAATCCCGTCCCGAGTAGATGGCGCCGGCGTCATTCGACTCGAAACAGACGTGATGGATCTCGTTCAGTTCGATCAGGTGGTCGTTGCCGCCGAATCCGATCGCCTGGTGCGGCGCGTCATGGATCAGGTTGTGCGCCAGGCGATTGCCGACGCCGTGGACCGAGATCCCGGCGCTGTACATGGGCTTGAACCGGCCGTAGTGGTGGATGTGGTTGTTTTCGGCGTACAGGTTGGCCGGGGTCAGCGTCTGGCGGTCGCCGCCGACAAGCGAGATGCCGCCTTCGGCCATCTGATAGATATTGCAGCCGACGACGCCGTTGGCGGTTCCCGTAACGGACACCGCGTTTCGCCCGCCGTTGCGAACCGTACAGCCGACTAGGCGGTTGTGCGATCCACCGCGGATGATCACCGCCGTGCTCCGCATCGCCTCGAAGGTCATGTTGCGGATGCTGACATGCGCGACGCCATCCAGCTTGACCAGCGTAGGCGCGATCGAAACCAACGTCTCGCCCGACGTGGGCGGCCAAAAGTACAAGACGCCCGAGTCTCGGTCCAAATACCATTCGCCCGGCTGGTCGATCTCGGTCAGCGCGTTGAACGCATAGAACCACTGCCCATTGCGATAGCCGTAGGAGTGGTGCGGCGGGGCCAGCGTGAGGATGCGTTTTTCCACGTCGATCGAGGCGACTTTCTGACGCTGGTCGGCCCAGTCCCAGAACCAATAGCCGTGCAGCCACAGATCGCGTTCGTCCGTCCACCGCCGAGGTCGGTCGCCGTCATACGAGAACACGCCTTCGCGGCAGCCCTTCGTGCCGCGGACGTCCACCGGCGTCGGGCCCAGGACTTGCCCGATTTTGACAAACCCTTCGTTGGGCCACCGCGCAATCGGCATCGGCCGACCCTGGAAGAACAGCTCTAAGCCGCCACCGGCCGGGCTGCCGAAATCGGTCACGCCCAGCGCGCGCAGATCCGCCTGGCGCACGTTGCCTCGCGCCGCCGGATCGAGCCGTTGGAGGATGGCCGGGTCGCTGACGGGCGCCCAGTCCGTAACCCGTTTGCCCCCGATCAGCCGCACCGATTCGCCCGCACGTCCGCGATACTCGATCGGCGCCTCGCCCGTTCCGCTGTCGTCGGGCGTCAGCTCCAGCGCGCCATCTCGCTCGTAGTCCCCGCCGCCCACTTCGATCACCACGCCGCCCGCGGGCAGCGACCCGGCCTGTTTCAACCGGCGAATGGCGTCCCGAGCGGCCTCGAGCGAGGCCAGCGGTCCGTCGGTCTTCGCCGCGTTCGGCTGCGGTATTGTGCCCGACCAGGCGTCGCTGCCGTCCGGGGCGACATAGAACATCGTCGGCGCGGCAACCGTGGCCTGGATCGCCCATAGACTCGCGCATACAAAACTAACCAGAGCAAGACGACGGATCATACTCGGAGGCTCCCACCAGTTGGAAAACGAACGATCTTCGTGCTGCCACCCCACGTGACCCGGTCTCTCCGAGACCGGTGTCATTGTAGTGCCGGCTACGGTTGCTTTGTATGCGATGACGCGTGCAGCCAGTGCGTTGGTCAATCGCAATTTTTGAGTTGCCTCGCTCGCCATGGCACGAAATTCCTCGCCCTTCGGTTGCCGCCCCGTCTTCTCGCACGCCATTGTGCTGTGTCTAGAACGTGCTGCTGGCAATCCGAGACGCGTCTTCGCGCTCCATGTCCCACCCATTCTGATTTCTGGCACTGGTTGCCAGTCCCCTTCCGCCTCGACCGGACTCGGACGCAACCGTAACGCAGCGCTGGCCAAGCCACTGGCAGGCGAGAACGACGCCAGTCAAACTCGTCCGTCACCTGCGCCACCGAGCTGATCGCGCTCGGCGCGAGGCCGACAGCGTTGGCGTCCTACGGCGCGAGGCTGGTGGCGTCGGCGGTCGGAAAGTTGGGCGGGATCGGCGTCGTGCAGGCGCCTGTGGCTGCCCACTCGCAGCCCCGGTACAACAGCGTCTGAAATCCGACGCACTGCATACAGCCCAGTTCACCGACGTGCCCCATGACGTTCGTGACAATGCGCCCCTGGCCGTAGGGAATCCACCACACGATCGGCTCGTGCTTGCCCGTGCCGCCGCGCCCGGGCGCCGGATCGGAAAACGCGGTCAGCAGGATGTGAACGTTCTCGGCCGGACCGCGTTGGCCGTGATACAGTTCGTCATGTCGGTGCATCCAGCGGGCCGGCATGTCCCGCGTGAGCGGATGTCCGGCGTCCCGCACGGTCATCTCCCAGTCGTACTGGCCGCCGTGCCCCATGCCGCGTCCCTCGCCCGGCGCTTCGCGGACCAGTTTCCCGCCGTCGTCCACGTACAGGCTGACGCCGTAGTCGCGTCCACGCCACAGGAGGCCGACCATCTGCTCGTACTCTTTCCAGCCGGTAAACGAATTGTTGGCCGCGTGAATGACGACGACCCCGCCCCCTTGCTGAACATAAGCCACAAAATCCTGCCGGACGCGTTCTGGCCACATCTGACCGTTGTAGTCCAGTACGACACAGTCGAAATCACGAAACCGCGGCTGCCAGGCATCCCAATCAGCTTGCGTCGCCTCGCGGCCGGGCGCATTGTGGATCACCGCCTTGAGATGGTCGGTGCGATCGAGGATCTGTTTCATGTACGGGGTGGATACTGCCCAGTTGTGGTTGTTCTGGCCGCCGATGATCAAAACCTTCAACGGACGATCGGCCGCGCTTGCGGTCCAAGCCAAGCCGACGACCAACAGGCTCGCCAGCGAGAAAATCCTTCGAACAGTTGACATCGGAACGGCTCCTTTCGGACAGAGGAAAACGGTCGCCCGGACAGTCTGTCGAGGCAGGACGGCAGCCATGCAGAACCAGCTTTTTCCGCGTCGCTTGGCTGCCGTACCACCCATCGCTCGTCCCTCCTGGTCGCGGCGCCCGGAAGACGTATCCAGGCGCGGCCGGGGCCGCGACGCAACAACGGGCAACTCGTGCCCCAACTCAGGACTCATTGCTCGCGACGGACAGTTATTGCCTAGTCTATCAGGCCGGAGCACATCCCTCTAGGGAAACACCTGCCACGCTGCACGGCCAAGCTCCGTCGTGGCCGTGACCACGCAAAACGGACGGGACGACGCACGTTCGTCCAGGAGGGCGCACTCGGCCGCGGTCGCCGCCCGTTCGCCGCGCATTACCCGGCGCTGTCGTGATTCCGCCCGTCAGACCTTAGCGTCCGTAGCGGGCAAAGAACCGGGTCTCGGATTCGACGTCCCCGATCACGACCAACTCGGCGTCGGTCTGCAACGGGCGGTGCGCATCCGGGTTGGCGTCGAACGCGTCGCCCTGGACCACAGCCACGACGTTGCAGCCGGTCGTTTCGCGAATCCCGCTGTCGGCCAACGTGCGCCGTGCCAGCGCCGCGGGCACGGGAATCCGAAAGGCATGGAGGCCTTCGGCCAGCAGCAGGATGTCCGCCCGCTTCAGGAGGTTGAACAACACCGTCGCGCCCGTCCCGGCATACGACATGACAAAGTCCGCGCCCGCACGATGCAGGGTCGACACGTTCCGTTCGAGGTTGGCGCGTCCCAGCAGGTACACGTCGGGGCGTAACCGACGACAGTAGATCGTCAGGTAGATGTTCGTGTCGTCGTCGTGCGTGGTGATCACGATGGCGCCCGTCTCCATGATTCCTGCCGCCTGAAGGATCTCCAACTTGGCCGCATCGCCGACGACGAGCTTGGTCGGATCCATTCCGGGCTCGGGCTGGAGATCCACGATCCGATAGTCGACCTGCTCCTCGTCGAAGGCCGCGGCGACCGCGCGCCCCACGCGTCCGCCCCCGATGATCACGACGGGCGCTTCGGTCCGCTGGTAGATGCAGAACAAGGCATCGTAGGCGTCGAGTTGCTCGCGCGAGCCGGCGAGCACCAGGACCGACGTCGCCTGGATTTGCGTGTCCGGTCCGGCGATCTGCAGGCGGCCGCGATTCCACACGCCGACCACGGTGACGTTGGCGTGCTCGCGAAGGCGGATGTCCCGCAGCGTGCGGCCGACCAACGGCGTATGCAGGGCCGCCGCTTCGGCGATCAACAACTCGCCGAACCGGCCGATGACATGAGTCGTCGCGTCGCATCCCAAGACGCGTCGCGCCAGCGCCTGTCCGAGCATCTGGCCGAACCGCAGCACCTGGTTGCAGCCGGCCAGCTTCAAGATATCGACGGACGCCGCCGACGACGCGGTGGCCGCGATTGCGACGGACTCGGAACTCTCGCGAACCGTGAACGCCACGTTCGTGTTCTTCGCGTCCGAGCGGGCAGTGACGACCAAGGCGGCTTGCGCAACCTGGGCCCGCTTGTAGGTCTCGGGGTCGTCCAGATCGCCGAGCATCACGTGATAACCCTCGTCGTGCAGCCGCAACGCCTCGCTCAGCTCGGCGGCCAGCAGCACGTACGTATAGTGCGAGCGGACCAACAGGCGAATCAGCGCCGCTTCGACGGCGTCCAGCCCGGTCAGGATCACGTGCCCAGAGGTCTTGGGCGACAGAGAGCGCGGCGCGCGGGCCTGGGTCTGAGCTTCCATCCAGGGGACGTAGAAGAACTGGATGAACATGAACGGCAGCAACACCAGAATGAACATCGTGCCCGACACCAACACGACGACCGAGAAAAGGCGACCGATGTCGGACTCGAACGTGATGTCGCCAAACCCCAGCGTGGACATCACCACCAAGACCCAGTAGATGCCCGTGGCCCAACTGAACTGGCGGCCCTCCCACGCCATGACATAGTGGAAGGCGATGGTGAAGGTCAGGACCAACGCCAGGAATACGGCTACCAGCTTGCCCAGGATCAATAGATTCCGCCGCCGCCGCGGATGCGTCAGAAAACTCAGGACCGTCGGGATCGATTTCATGCGGTCGCACTCGTGTTGCTGTGCCGAATCACGGATGCGCCGCGCGAACGCCCGGTTCCGTCGGGCCGCGGCGCCGGCGGCGGGGCCAGCCAATGCCGCCGGGCCGCGTGCGCCGCGCAACCCGAACGCGCAGACGCGACGACGCCTTAGCATCGTTCGAGAGACATCTGACGCACTTTGCACCGCGTCGCCCTGGCCGTTCGCCGGAAAACCGCGGGATATCGGACAACTATTTCTCGAACGATGTCTAGTTCCAGCGGAACCAGCGGAGAGCCAACACGAACGTCACCGCGCCCCAGAGGACGATCATGCCCAATTGCGGCCCGAGCGTCCACAGGCTGGCATTCTCCAGCATGACGCCCCGCAGGGCTTGGATCAACGGGGTCAGCGGCAGCAGCGACAGGAAGGGCTGGACGGACTCGGGAAAGCGGTCGGTCGAGAAAAAAATCCCCGAGCCGATCCACATCGGCAGCATCACGGCGTTCATCAGACCCGACACGGTCTCGATCGTTCTGGCGCGGCTGGCGACCAGCAGGCCGATGCCGGAAAACTGGCACGCGCCCAGCAGGATCAACAGGGCCACCGGGCCGTAGCCACCCTGGCTGGTCACGCCGAACAACAGCCGCGCACAGACCAGCAACGCGAGCGCCTCGGGGATCGTGAACAGCAGGCGGCTGGCCATCACCGCCCCGAGAAAATGTCGCCGCTTCATGGGCGTCGCCAGGTATCGTTTCAGCAGCTTTCGCAGGCGCATGTCGACGATGGCGAAACCCACGCCCCACATCCCGCCGCCCAGCAATCCCATGCCCAGCAGGCCGGGAACCAGAAAGTCGATGTAGCGCGAGCCGGGTTCGACCACGGGCTGATCGTGAACGACGATGGCGTCGCGACGCAGGGCGGCGCGTTGCAGCGCGTCGTCGGCCAATTGTCTTGCCAAGACACTGTTCGCCTGCGTTGGATCATACTGGTAGGCGCAGCTCTCGAACTCGCCCGGAGATCCCTTCTCCGATCCTCCGTCGGCCGATCCGCCGAGCGGGTCGTTGGATGTCCTGGACGACGGGACGACGAGCAGTTCCGCGCGACCGGTCTGCAGCCACTGACGGCTGGTCGGCGCATCGAGAATCCGCACGCGGAAGCGCGAGTCGCGGCTCAACGTCCGCTGGATCGTCGCGGCCTGCGCACCCGACTGGACGACGACCGAAAACGGTCCGACGGGGCGTTCGCGAAAGGCGACGCCCAGGGCGCCCACCAGGATCAGCGGAAACACGTAGACCCAAAAAATGGCCGACGGTTCGCGCCAGAACTCGCGGACACGAGCCCCGATCAGACTCGCCAACGGATGAGCGCGGACAACAGAGGCGGGGCGGAGTTCGCTCACGCATTCTCCTTTTCGGCGTGCTGGATCGCCCGCCCCGTGAGCACCACGAATACGTCGTCCAGGCTGGCCTGGCGGGTCACCAGGTTCGACAGTCGCCAGCCCCGCTGTTCGAGCCGCTCGACCAGCGCCGGCAACAGACACTGCGGCTCCATCACCGACAGATGAAAGCTGTCGCCCTCGGCGCGGCAGTTGACCACCGACGGCAGGTCGCTCCAGAACTCGGGCGGTTGAGCCGCGCCCGCGGCGCAGGCCACCGAGAACTCGACCACGTGGTTGCCTCCCAGCCGGGCGATCAACTCGCGGGGCGGGCCACAGGCGATGACCCGTCCCTGGTCCACGACCGCCACGCGATCACACAGCCGCTCGGCTTCTTCCATATAGTGCGTCGTCAACAACGTCGTCCGCCCCTGGCGGCGGCAATCGCCGATGATCGCCCACAACTGGCGGCGGGAATGCGGATCCAAACCGGTCGTCGGTTCGTCCAGGAACAACAAGGCCGGGTCGCCGATCAACGCCACGGCGATCGCCAGCCGTTGCCGCTGGCCGCCCGACAAATGCTTGATCCAGGCCCTGGACTTCTCCTCCAGGCCGACGCGCGCGATCGTCGCGCCCACTTCGAGCCCGCGCGGGTAGAAGCTGCGGAATAGGTTCAGCGTCTCGCGAACGGTCAGGTTGTCCGAAAACTGAGTTTCCTGCAGCGAGATGCCAATTCGCTGACGGATCTCCGGCCCCTGCCGCCCCCAATTCATCCCCAGGATTTCCACCTCGCCAGCGGTCGGCTCGATCAGCCCTTCCAGGATCTCGATCGTCGTCGTCTTGCCCGCTCCGTTAGGCCCCAGTACGCCAAAGCACTCGCCTTCGGCGATCGCCAGATCCACGCCGCGCACCGCTTCGACCGGAGGTTTGCCCGGATACGTTTTCCTCAGGTCTGTACATCGAATGGCGAAGGGCATGCGAGGACTCAACGCGTCGACGGTCGCTGTCGAAAACCGGAGGTGAAAGGACTCTGAGTGGCGTGCCGCGTCTTTCGATCGCTCGGATTTCGGTGTGTCCTTCGGCGAGCCGCGTGCGGCCTGCGTGCGATCGGAGTCATCGTCAGGTCACCGACGGCGAGCGTTTCGACAAACGGCTCGTCGCGCGGGTCAGAGGAAGCCAGCAACGCGGACGTGAAAACCGGGCCCCCCGGCCGCGATCCGCCCATCTTCGGCTAGATCGTCCACCAAGGCACAATGGTATCATGGCTTGTCCCGTGCCGAAAGCCGGTTTACGTTGAATAACCGCCCACGGTTCACGCGGTTGCCCGTCGGCAACCAGTGCGTTGCGCCGCGCGGCGACCGACGCGCGACGCGTTGTGCCGACGGGATCGGGGCCGCGGTGCGAGAATGGCTCGAACACGCCGTCAAACCACGTCCCGCCCCCCCTAAATCGCTCGCAGCCGCAAGCCGGTTGCCGGGCGCGTGCCGCGGGCCTGTACGGGATACGAAGGATAACCCCATGTCCAACATCCGAGACTTCGACGCGGCTCGCGGGCGAATCCAGGCGGCCTACGATCCGGCGTTGTTGCGCGGCGCCGCGGACCGTCTAGCCGATCTGTTGGGCCAGCATTTGGCCGAGGTCCAGGCGGGCGCCGGACCGGTCTTGCCCTGGTGTTCGCCGCCGGAAAACGTCCGCCTGGCTCACGCGAGGTTGGCCGACGACGGGGCCGAAGACGGATCGACGAACGAATCGACATCGGCTCGGATGACGCGTTTCGCCGATCTGGTGGGAACCATGCTGCGCCGGGGATTGCATCTGCACCATCCGCGTTATCTGGGTCACCAGGTGCCTGCTCCGATCCCCATCGCCGGCCTGTTCGACGCCGTGGGCGCCGTGACGAACCAGGTCATGGCGATTTACGAGATGGGCCCCTGGGCGACCGCCGCGGAATGGGCTGTGGTCGCCGAGCTGGGAAAGGCGATCGGCTGGCAGCCCGATACGTTCTCGGGATTCGCGACCCACGGCGGCTCGCTGGCAAACTTTACGGCGTTGCTCACGGCGCGGAATGTCGTTTTGGGCGACGTCTGGGAACAAGGCGTGAGCGGAAAGGGCTTGCCACCCGTGCTCGTGGTCAACGCCGATACGCATTACAGCGTGTCGCGGGCCGCCGGGATGCTCGGACTGGGAACGCGTCAGGTGCTGCGGGCGCCGCTGGACAGTCGACGACGCCTGGATCCGAACCGATTGGACGAGATGCTCGCCGAACTGCGGGCTCGAGGCCAGCCGATCGTGGCCGTCGTCGCCTGTTCGTGCTCGACGCCCATCGGTGCATTCGATCCGTTGCCCGCGATCGCCGATGTCTGTCAGCGGCACGAGGCCTGGCTGCACGTCGACGCAGCGCACGGCGGCCCAGCCTGCCTCAGCCCGCGGCATCGCCACTTGCTGGACGGCTTGCCGCGCGCCGACAGCCTGGTCTGGGACGCCCATAAGATGCTGTTCATGCCGGCCTTGTGCGCGTTCGTCTTCTACCGCGACAAGTCGCATCGTTTCGAGACGTTCCAGCAATCCGCCCCGTACCTGTTCGATCCAACGGCGCCGGGTCTGGCCGAGTACGACAGCGGGTTGCGGGCGGTGGAATGCACCAAACGCGCAGCCGCCTTCGGCCTGTGGGGCGTCTGGGCGATGTTCGGCCCACGGCTGTTCGTCGACCTGGTCGACGTGACTTTTGAGCTTGGCCAAGCCCTGTATCGCAAGCTGAGCGCAGCCCCAGATTTCGAACCGCTTCACGATCCGGAGTGCAATATCGTCGTCTTTCGCCACGTACCGGACGCGCTGCGGTCCGCGCCCCTCGAACAGGTCGGCCGCTTTCAAATGGCGCTGCGCCGCCGCCTGATCGAATCCGGCCAGTTCTACATCGTGTCGACGAACATCGACGGGATCGGCGCGCTGCGCGTCACGATCATCAACCCTCTGTCCACGGATGACCATCTGGACGAATTGCTCGACGCGCTCCGCGGGCACGGACGGGCGTTGCTGGCGAATGGGTCGTGATCGGTATCGAAGGACGCCTGCCAGAGCGCCGTCGAGCCTACCGAGGCGGCGCGGCGCGAGCCTTCGCCAAAGCTTGGTCCAAGCCTTGTAACCGAACGTAACCGCCTCGCCGCGCGGCGGGTTGCAGACCCACAGCTCGGTGAACGGATAGTCCGTACCGCAAAGAAACTCGATTCGGCCTGTCGTCGTGGCGAGCCTACCGAGACATGGCGAAGCCCAAGCTGTCGTACAATCCGCGCATACCGGAAGATCGAGCCAGAAAGCAGTCAGCCCTGGGCAGACACGGACCGAATCAGGGGCCCAGGGGGGGAGACGACATGCTCGAAAGGCTCAGCCACGTGAAGAGCGGAGATTCGCGGGGATCAAGCCGGCGGCGCGGCATCCCCGGCGGTCAAAGCAGCGAGACGAACGAAGACGCCGGGGAACCCCGTCGAGTGAAGGGATGCCGCTCGCCCGCCGCCATCTGATGCGTGCCGGGACAACTGTCCGCGAAATCACAATAGTCTCGATGAAATGGCTTGACAATCCATTCAATTTGTGTTTCAACGGGGGTATTGGCAGGTGCGAGTCTCCTGCTCGGGGCGGGGGTGGCGGCGATTTGTGGCGAACCCGTCCGCGATCGCCTTGGGCCGGCGACGCCACAAGTCAAATACGCCGATATCGGCTCGTGCGGCTGGCTTTGGCTGCGCAAAACCGATCTCATCATACGGTAAAGACCGGTCTCCGGAGGTGGATCGTCAGTTTATCGATGTTGCTGGTTGTTTCTGGTTCGTTGATGGCGGTTCGCCCGCGACTCGATTATGTGGCGTCGCCAGACGACACGGCATCGCGGACTACGCAGCGTCGCCACGGCGCGGCCGCGGGTCGTAGGACGCTGTTCTTTTTCTCTTGTCTTGGGGAGATCTCAACATGCGAAAAGCAAAGCTCGGTTTTACGCTCGTCGAACTGTTGGTCGTGATCGCGATCATCGGCGTTTTGGTGTCATTGCTGCTGCCGGCTGTTCAGGCCGCGCGCGAGGCGGCGCGGCGCACGCAATGCGCCAACAACATCCGCCAGCTCGCCGTCGCACTGCACAACTATCACGACACGGTCGGCCGCTTTCCTCCCGGCGGAATCTATTACAGCACCAACGCCTGGCCGAATCCCAATAGCACAAGTTGGCGAGCCAGTTGGATCACGATGCTCCTGCCACAGCTCGAACAGCAAGGGCTGTATGACCTGTACGACTTCAGCGTGCGGTTCACCGATGCGGCGGCGCTGCGCGCGAACAATCTCGAGGTTGTTGGGACGCGCATTCCGACACTCGTGTGTCCCAGCATCGGGACGCAGCAAGCGGACTGGCACCAGGGTGGAAGCACCAGCCGGATCTTCGCCAAAGGCAACTATGGCGCGTGCTTCAGCTCAGGCAGCGCCTTTTCTGCGACTTCGTTCAAGGGCACGCGGATGGATATCGACCGTGCGGTATTCAATGCGGCCGGTCGGTACGGGGCGCAGTTGGCGGATATTAAAGACGGCACCAGCAACGTTGTCGCCGTCGCGGAAATCCTGACGCGCGACCACGAGCGCGATGGGCGGGGCGCGTGGGGCTATCCGACCGGCGCGTTTTTCAGCGGCGGCAACCAGTTGGCGATCACGGATCGAGATGCGACCAAGGTTCCCAATGGGAACGCGGTAGATGACCGTTTCGTAGACGAGGTTTACGAATGTAGTTCGCCCACAACCGACACGCTGAAACCGCGTCTGCGATGCGTCGAGGGCCAAACGCGCCCCAACATCGCGGCGCGCAGCTACCATCCCGGCGGGGTCCACGCGATCCTGTGCGACGGTTCGGTCAAGTTCATCAACGATTCGATCGACGCGCAGACGTGGCGACGCCTGCTGTGCATCCACGACGGCGAGCCAATCGACCAGTATTGACAGTTTGAACCGTGTCGCGTGCCGTACGCGACCATCCTCAGCGGTCAGCTCTCTTTCTCGCGGCCGCCTGACGCGGGGCATGGACGCGATCTGTGACACGTCAGGCGGCTCGGCGCGACACTCGGGAGCGTGGATTTCAGTCCGCCCTTTGCCGCCTGACGCGTGGCGTTCGACCAGCCGTTCTTAGCCACGTGCGATCTGTCGCTCGCGCGCGACGAACGACAGATCTCCTCCGTGTCCGCGGTGACAAATATGCTCTGCCCGACATGAAATCGCACATCGCACGCAGGACTTCACGCGGCTACGCGGCGCAAGCCGCGACGTTCAGGCGGCCATTCTGGTCGATGTACGGCTGATTCTGGATGAAACGATGGACGCGCCGCCGCCGTTGCGCCGATATCCGCTTTCTGGGGCGGCAAGCGTTGACAAGTTGTCTGGCGTGTGATGCAATGGAAGGCAGCCTTGGCCACAGCCGCGGTCGAGTCACACCGCGCGGAGGCGTCGCGCGCCGCGCGGGCTGATCGCCGGCGGGCTGTTGGGTATGGACAGACTGCCGTCCGAGATGCTCGAACAGCGTCTGCCAGACACCCCACGGAAACGCAAAGAACTCGGAGCATCCCGAGGCCAGGCTTCGCGATTGTGAAGAGCTGGGCAACACGTCGCGCGTCAGCGTGTGGGCGGTTTCTCATCACGATTTCGAAGCCTATCATCTCCTCGGCGTGCGCGGTGTCCTCCGTGACCAAGTGCATGACAGCGAAACCTTTTCGAACCGTACGCGTTTAGAGTCTTAGTTCGTAACATGCGCGCATCTTGTACATTGGTCTGTACAGCACACTTTAGGGTTACCGGCACTAGCCCGTGTTAAGTGAAATTGGCATTGGGTAACTGTGCAGCACAGACGACAGGGAGCGTGTTGGCCGAAGGCCATCACCAACGTAGCCTGGGGCAACGCCCCAGGAGTCAGAGATGATCGCAACCGTGTTGGCCGAAGGCCAACATCAAC
>JAVYAJ010000281.1:0-6678 GCA_032229885.1 Candidatus Anammoximicrobium sp.
AATGCCTTCGGGTTGCGTTGCTCATGGAAAGTACCTCCGCATGGGTCTATACTAACCCAAACGGCTCGACATTCCAGTTTCAAGAGGAGCAAGACAGGTGGAGAACAAGAGTCCGCCTACGTTCCGCTTCTCGGCACAGTCCGGGAAAATGGTATCCCATTCCTTCGGGGCGAGAATTCTGGCGAACAACGCTCGCGTCATAACGGCCACGGGGGCGTCCTTAGTGAGGCGATCGATCGGCGTATCCATCAACGGCATCGCGCCTCTCCGTGGAATGGGCCGAGAAAGCTGACTCCGTCCCTTCATTCTACCACTGCGGAGCCCCTCTGACCGCCCCTGGACGAAACATCTCCTCCCGCAAGGTGCCATACCACACCAGATTCACGGATTTCCGTTGCGGTCTCGCGTACGTGCTAGATGTAAAGAGCTGGTCTATGGTCGGAAGCAACAGGGGGCCAAGAACAACGGAACGAGCAAGCGGCTCGTTGTCGGGTGCGGCGCCGAGCCGCTTGACGGGCCTCGGCCACCGCACTCACGATCCGATTGTGACGCTGATTGTCGCAT
Organism: Candidatus Anammoximicrobium sp.; assembly: GCA_032229885.1. GTDB lineage: Bacteria > Planctomycetota > Planctomycetia > Pirellulales > Pirellulaceae > Anammoximicrobium. Next base: position 565 of record JAVYAJ010000281.1, read on the forward strand.
TGTCGGCCAAGGCCATCGGCGTCCGACGCGAGCCGTCCGGTCCGAGAACGTAGGCGAGCTTCCGGGAACGCCACGACGCGAGCGTCTGCCCGAGGCTCGCCCGAACCGCGCAACGACCAAGAACTCGGCTCCTTGCCGAATGCTGTCGACCTCATTCCTTCAGGTCGAAAGTGAACTCGTTTGAACCATCCGCGCTGATCTCGACCGACAACCCCGATCCGTTGGGCGCCTTATATTTCTCTGGCAACACTTCCCTTACCGTGACCTCTGGGGGGTGTCCGTGCTGTTCAACGTAAGCCTGCGCTTCTTCGCGGCTCAAGTCGCCTCCGGTGACTTCGGTCTTGGCGATGCCTACTCGGTATCTGCCAGACAGCGCGCCGTCGTTAGAAGTCAACGTCGTCAAGCGAAATCGCCCAGTCGCATCTGTCCGCCCGGTCGCCGCGCGGCCCTCGCCTTCGGGGGCAAAGATGACGGTGGCGCCCTCCACCGGTGTGCCTTGATAGGTTACCATCCCCGTGGCTTGCGTTAGCCCCGGAATCGCTGGCTTTGGACTACAGCCCGCCAGAACGCAGCTTCCGGCAAGCAGCATCAATCCCGGTAGACGTCCCAGCATGTCACTAACTCCACTTTGGTTTGCGAGCCCACTGAAAGGACATCTGGCGTATCGACTCGATCCCAAACTCGCCTCATCGCGCCTCGTTATGTGTGTGGTTCCCGTCGCTACGCCCACAGCCCGTTCGAGTCTTAGTTGGTATCCTGGGCGGACGACGCGCACATCTTGTACAATGATCTGTACAGTACACGTTTAGGTTGCGGGCGCTGGGCCGTGTCAAGTTGTGAGGACACCCTAAGGTCGGGGATTACTCTCCGCACCGTCTTTCGTTCCCAGGGCGCCCCAGACGCCATATGGCGAGCCGCCCACGGCAACACTCCCAACCGCCAAATTGCCGGTGTCGATCGAGTCGGTCACAAACGTGACGGCGCCATCGCATAAGACAACGTTTACGCCGCCCGGATGGTAACTGCTGGGCGGGGCAAGCATTCGGTCAGCATAGTCCGTTTGCAACCGACAGCAGTTCGGGCCGTTCGGTGGGAGGATGGTGTTGATCTGGGTTGACCCTGGAAATCCGAATGAGTAAGACCAACCAAATGCGGTACTGCTGGCTACCGTATACAACCCATCTCCTCCCACTAGCCCCATGCATACGATAGGCTTGTTCAAAGTGGGATTAGTACCGACGGCGGTAGCTTGCAAACTCGCGAAACGCGTTTTCGCGAGCCCCGCTGTCCCAATGCAATGTTCACCCATGGCGATCGTATTGCTCAGCCCGTCCGTGATCGCAGCAAAGGGAAACCAGACTAGTCTGCCAAACGGGCCACGAGTGGACGTGTCTCCATAGTGCGGAGTCCAGTCGCCAACACTGAAGCAATAGCTGTTGCGACCGTAGGTGGTTTTTTGGGCGGACTCAGGATCCGAGGAACAGAGATACGCTGCAATCGTCTCTCTGTAAGGCGTGTAACCAGCGCTCGGTACATATTTGTCGTAAGGCGGGTAAGTGACGCCATCGATCGTCGTCGTCGAGGTGATTTCATTATAAATCGCGCTTTGCTCGACATAGGGCAAAAGGGCGACCAAGCCGCTTATGTACGAGTGCGTAGCGGCGGGTTTGACAGACCATGCGGGTAGTGCCTTGTAGCTGTCGTGGTAGTTGTGCAATGCCACCCCCAATTGCTTCAGGTTGTTGACGCACTGCGTACGCCTCGCCGCTTCCCTCGCCGCCTGAATCGCCGGCAACAGCAGCGCGACCAAAATGCCGATAATGGCGATGACCACCAACAACTCGACTAATGTAAAACCGTGCGGCTTTTTCGTGACACCCATCGCATCGACCTCCAAAGCGACAAATAAGACAAGAGGATTATCTTTATATCCGGCCGAAGCACATGATTCGCCATCGCAGACGCACGAAGCGACTACGGCCAGGCCAAGGCGGCGCACGAGCTCGATTGTAGCGCGCGACCGCAGAAAATGTCAAGAGATCGGATAGCATCAGCCAGTCCGCCCAGTCCGCCAGCCCGTAAGAGGTGGAACCGAGGCAGATAGCCTTGTTGTGCAAAGACTTGGCCGACGGAGCATGGTTTGAACGCAGCTTTTTCCTGTTCGGAGGCACCATCTCTGGACACCGTTTCGACCACTTTCTCAGAAGCCATTTGAAGCCGTCGGGCCCGCTGCTGAGACATGCGCTGCCCGATACCACCCCGTCGTTGCAACCCCATACGTGCCCGTCCGGAAATCGATGTATCTTCCCAAATGAATGGTCGGTGGACCGCGTGCCGACGGTCAAGGGCGATGCGGAGAACGCTCTTCTGTACGTCCGCCGCCATCAAACCGCGCGACATCCAGTAGCGAGACTAGTGCCACAAATTGGGACAAATGGGACATGGAACGGGCAGTCGTCCCGGATTACCAGAAAAACGATCTGGGCCGAGATATATGGTAATCGAAATGGATGGGCGACGAGCGCAGGACAGTGCGCCGCCCTAGACGGACGCGCTCTGACGCGGTCCATTTCTTAAACGACGGCCGCTTCGGCTGTTGCCCGTTTGAACGCAGATCGCCGCTGATTCTGTTTGCCCGAAGGCCTCCGATCACCGTAGCCTGGGGCAACGTCTCTGGACTGGTGCCGCGCGCGAGCCTCTTTTGGCCGAAGGCCCTATTCATGCGAACAGAGGTGACACGTTGACGTTGGCCTTCGGCCAACACGGTTGCTATCATCTCTGACTCCTGGGGTGTTGCCCCAGGCTACGTTGGTGATGGCCTTCGGCCAACACGCTTCCTGTCGTCTGTGGTGCGCAAAAGTCATGCAATAGCCAGTGCACCAAACCCGTGCTAGTTCCCATACCCCACAAGTGTACTGTACAGACCGGTGTACAAGATGCGCGCACGGTGCGCGCATGATACGGACCAAGACTCTAAAACGACGCCTCGGCATCCATCTTGTAACCCGAAGCGTTGGCGAGGGGCTTGTTCTCCGAAGGATGAGCGAGGGCTCGTCAGCGACGCGGGCGCCATCCTTATCCTTCCTTCGCTGGCGAAAGGCTGGCTGTGGTGACCTGCCAAGTGTGATTTGCCGCACCAGCCAGGAATCCTGTGAAAGCACCGTGCGATCCTGAACCTGACGCCACCAAATACACCAACGCCACTCCTCCGCCCGCGCGAGCAAGTCGGCACGCAACGGGTTTTTCTGTACGTAGCGACAGACGCTCGGAAAGTGGCCGTCCTTCTAAATCGAGAAGGACTTGAACGGACCTTGGTGTCGGGCGCCACTCCCGGGACGGTCGTAATGAGCATGTCACGGCTTCGCATGCGTGACCATCAGCCAGCGCATGTACGCGGACAGCTTCGCGTCGCCTCGCGGCCCCCGCGTCAGGCGCCGACGATTCGGCACGACACCGCAGCGCAACAGGCGCATCGGAGCTCTCTGCCCTGCTTCCTACGAGACGTTCTCGAACGCCTCGTAGTCGGCTGATTTCCAGAAGATCTTCTCGCGAGCCAGCGGCCGATTCAGGACGCGGAATACGATTCCGCCAGTGGCGAGTCGTCTGCGTCTTGGCATGGCTCGATCCTATCAGCCAACCTCGGCAAGGTCCATGAAAAAGACAGCCCGACCCTTTTCGGCTTTTCCGCGTCTTTCAGTCCGGCTTCATCCAGGCTGGTTTCTGGTTTTTGCCGAACCACTGGCGCAGCAGCAGTTCGCGGTCCGTGGGCTGCGCGGCGCGATTTGGGTCGTTGCGATCCGAGCTGTGTTCGACGCTCCAGCCACTCCATTCGCGGAATGCGTGATAGCTCCAGTCCCATCCGTGCTGTTCGAAGATCTCGATCACATCCTGCAAATAGCGGCGACCGCTGCCGCCCGGCGCCCAGCGGATGGCGCTGAACTCGCCGATGTAGATATGGACGTTGTAGGCTCGCTGAAAGTCGATCACCGGCTGCAACGCGGCCTCGAGCGACGCCTTGTCCCAATATTTGCCGTCGATGTCGCCGGGATAGGACACCGGCGGCTGGTCGCGTTGGTGTACGCCTTGATGAGTGAACCGTCCCGGGATGTACATGTGGGCGCTGTACACGACATGCGGAATGTCCAGCGGCGTGAAATCGGCCAGGCTCTCCGGAGACCCCCACGGCGGAGCTTCGACAATCAGCGTCCGCTGCGGATCGATCGCGCGGATCGCGCGCGCTGCCCGCTCGGCCAGCGCATGCCAATCGTCGCAGCCTTCCTCGACGAACGCTTCGACCGGTTCGTTCGCCAGATCAAAGCCCCAGATCTGCGCGACGTCTTGATAGCGTCGCGTCATCTTGCGCCACACGTCGACGAATTTGTCCTGCGCCGCGGGGTCGGTGAACAGCCGATCGTCACTGCCTACATAGCCGCTGACGGTCGACTTGCCACCTGGCGGCGAGTGCAGGTCGACAACCACGTAAATGCCGTACTTTTCGCACAGAGGCAGCGCCGCGTCCAGCCGTTTCAGCTCGCCGTCGAGCCACGTGTCGTAATCGGCCAGCGAACTGGGCTGGCCCGGCCGACCGTGACGGGTCAGTTGCCAGCGGATCAGGTTGGCGTTCCAGTCGCGACCCAACGTTCGCAGGCCGTCCGCATCGATGTTTGGACTGATCATCGCGCCCCGCAACCGAGGCAACGAATGGCCCGTGAACGCGATCCCGGGCGCGGGAGCCGGCTTGGCCGTCACGGGCGGCTTGGCGACGACGATCTTGAGGTTGTCGTAACACACTTTGCCCGTGACCTGTTCGAGCCCGAGCGTCAGCGTAATCGCCGTGGCATCCGCCGGAACCTTGACGGTCATAACCGCCCGTTGCCAATCAAACGTGCCGGTCTCGAGCGAGGCCTGTGGCCACAGCTTACGATCCGGCGTTTGCATCGCCAGCATGAACTTGATGCCGTTCCATGGATTCGGTTTAGCGCTCACATTCTCGGCCTTCACCATGCCCGACGCGCGTAGCGAGCAGCCGCGCAACAGCTCGGCCGGCAGACGGACATGGATTGTCGTCGGACCTCCGCTGCGGCTGTCGATACACAACGAACGCTCGGTCTCGAACCCCGCTTCGTAGCGTAGCTCGCCGGTCCAATTCGGCGGCCGCACGTCGGACTCGAAGTCGGCGTCCAACACCACGTGCCCCTGAGCGATAGGCGTCGCCGCCCAACCGGCGACGGCCAGCAGATTCAGCACAGCCCACAGCCAAGCCGTCGTGACAACCCCTGGCCACCATCGACGCTCGACGATCATCCGGCGGCAAGCGATCAGGCAAAGCAAACAGGCAAAACGCATGGCGCGTGTCCTCCGGATAAACCGCGATTCCCGGACCTTGCTAAAAACTCGAAAACACGGCGTTAACGGTGATGGCCGTTCGTTCGGCGTGCGCTTAGATTTACGGGTCAACGCCCGCGACGCAGGGTAGGAAGCTCTTCGCTGACGATATCCTCTACTGCGGGAAATCAGAAGTGATGGGACATGGAACGAACAGTCGTCCCAGATTGCCAGAAGCACGATCTCGACACGACATAATAATAACAGTCAGCGCGATGGCTGGGCGGCGTGCGCCGGGAAGTGCGCGGTCCTGAAGGGACGCGTTCTGTCACGTCCACTCTGTCACGTCCAGCTCGTCGCGGCCACGACGGAGTGTGGCCTCCAGCATGGTATGAGCTGGCTTTGAAGGATGCGCTCTAGAATCTTAGTTCGTATCATGCGCGCACCGTGCGCGCATCTTGTACATTAGTCTGTACAGTACACTTTCGAGTTGCTGGCACTAACCCGCGTTAAGTGAAATTAGAGTTGGATGATTGTTGCTCAGCACAGACGACAGGAAGCGCGTTGGCCGAAGGCTATCACCACCGTAGCCTGGGGCAACGCCCCAGGAGTCAGAGATGATAGCAACCGTGTTGGCCGAAGGCCAACATCAACGTGCCACCGCGGCCCGGATGAATATGGCCTTCGGCCAAAAGAGGCACGCGCGCGGCGCCAGCCCTGGGGCGTTGCCCCAGGCTACGGTGAGCGGAGGCCTTCGGCCAAACAGATTCTTGGGTTGCGGGCACTGGC
>JAVYAJ010000282.1:0-8150 GCA_032229885.1 Candidatus Anammoximicrobium sp.
AACCCAATCCCGTGCCACTAACCCACAAGTGTACTGTACAGACCAGTGTACAAGATGCGCGGACCGTGCGCGCATGATACGAACTAAGACTCTAAACTCCGTAGTTTCCGGCTTTTTGGCCGCGCCAGGCCTAGGACCGGATCGTGAACCATCTCGCATCGCGCTCGCTCGCAGTCCAACCGGCCCGTCGAGGCCGGCGATCACGGCGACTCTCGCGGCTGCTTTTGCTGGGTCATGTCTTGCGGCACACACTCGCCAGGCTTGTCAAGCCGCGCATGGCATACCACATCAGCACGAGGCCGACCACGCTCATCGAGGCAAACGCGAACCACTTGAACGCGGTACGACCGAGGAACGATAGGTTCCATACGTCCAGCTTGAACTTGTCGAATCCGGCCGATTCGTACATGCGGAACGTCCGCGGCTGTTCGTCCAGCACGGGACTGATCGCCGTCACCGTCGACGCGAAGATCGGGGCGCCCTTTTCATGACAGTCGAAACAACCGCCCGAGCCAAGCGATTGGCGGGCCGGGCGAACGTTATGACCGAGCTTCCAGGCATACGGCGCGGCCGCTTCGTGTTCGAACTCTTCGAGCTTGCCGTCGGCCACCGCGCGATAGGCCTTTCCGCCCGCCACGTAAATCGGCTCGGCGCCAGGTTGCGAGACGATCTTCTTCAGATCTTCCAGCGCCTTGGCGAACTTGGTTTGGAACTCGTCCATCGCCTTCTGGTTTTTGCGTTGTTCGAGCTGCGTGCGCTCGTCTTCGGTCAATTCGGATTCCGGCACGCCGCCGCGCTCGGCGCCCAACACGGCTAGTTTCTCGTCCTTTGTCAGTTTGACGTCCAGCAGCGTGTCTCGCAGCGTCTGGCCGCGGCGGACGCGGAGCGTGCTGCGCAACGCCGTCTGGACCGCTTCCGGCGGCAGCGGCGTCACGCGGCCCTCGTGCAGCGACCCCCAGAAGGCTGGCCACATCATTCGATGCGGATACAGCTTGCCGCCGTCGCGTTGCAGGACGGGTTCAACCAGGCCGGGAGCCAGCTTGTCCGAATAATCGTGCGACGGCAGGCCGAGCCCATGAGCCATGGACGTCAAAATGGCTGCCGGTTTGTCTTTCAGGGTCGGTCCCGAATGACAGGCCGTGCACGACAGTCTGTCAAGATGCAGCGGCGGCAGGCCTGCGTGTCGGGGCAACGGGGCGCCTAGCCGGCCAGCGTCCGGGCCGTCCAGGTGGCAGCCGCGGCACGACAGCGACGCGACTGACTGGCCGCTCGGATGCGATTCGCCCTCGAATCCCCGCACCGTGTGGTGTTCGAGGTCGTTCCGGTGACAGTCCGTGCAGGTCAAGCCAGCTTTTAGATGTACGTCGTCGTCGCAATCCCAATCCGGCGTTGCATCTTGGCCGACGTAATACTGCGAGTGACAGGCGTAACACGCATTGTCGGCCGGTCGGCGGATGATATCGAAAAACACTTTCTTCTCGAGGTTCACGCGGCTGGCCTTGTACGTGGTCGTCGGCAGTTTGTGCCGCGCGTTTTCGTCGGCCTTGGTCGGGTCGAAGTCGTCCGGCAGCGACGAGACCTTGCCTTCGACAAACCCCACCGCCGCCGCGGCCGTCGGGGCCCAGGCAAAGTTCTGATTCGCGATCTGCTCGGCCCAAACTTCCATGTCGTATTGATGGTCGTTGCTGTGGCAGGCCAGACAATCGATGTCGAGCTGGCCCGACAGACGCCAGCGTCCAGGTTCGGCCGATGCTGTGCCAGCATCCACCGCGGTCGCCTCGGGCTTGGGCGCCGCCGCGTCAGGCTCGGCCTTGTTGGCGGGCGGGGCCGGGTTTTCAGCGCCGTCAGCGCTCGGCGCTTCCGTGTCCGCAGCCTGTGCGTCGGATCCGCTTGCCTTGCCGGTGGACAGAACACCCGGCCCGCCGCCGGGAAGCTGATGCCCGAACTTCAACACGAAATCCCATTGCGAGATTCCGAGCTCGCGCGGGTCATAAGTTCCTGGCCACTTGCGATAGGACAGGGGGAGCTGGGTTCCCGTCCGCGTATCGGTCCAAATCCACGGCTCGCCGGGACGCCCCGGTAATGCCGATTCCTGCAGCGCGTTGAAGTGGTGCCCGCGGGCCATGGCTTCGGTATCGTGACAGCGCCCGCAGGTCCGGCTGGGCGAATACGGCGGGGCTTTGGGGTCCGTGGGATCGATCCGGTGATGGTTCGCATCGTACAGATCGATCCAGTGGACGTACTGACTGCGGCTGTTCGTTTGAGCGAAACGCGTCTCGGCGGCCGACGACGCCGTACCCAGACAGACGATCGTCACCAGCAACGACGCGCCACAGCCAACCGCGGACCTGCGCCCGCGCCGGCGTCTGCCTGTTGCGGGGCCGCGCGCACTGGACAATCCCCCGCTGCGCGACGGTTGCGGTCCTGCCGCTCGCCTCAATCCGTACCGAGACATGAAGCCCTCCAAAGTCAAAAACAGCGTGGACCCGCTGGCCAAGCGGGCGACCTGCGGTTGTGTTCTGCGGCAGGATGCCGCAGCCACTAAGGCCCGCCGTTCGAGCGGGCGACCTGCCACAGTCATCCCCGCGGTCCAATTGGCGGTCGTCGCCGGGTCGATCAATGTGAGGCACAGTTTAAGACATATCCAGACGATTGTCTTCCGGTGGAGCGAGAAAAATCTGGCGCTTTTTCTGCGGGGTGATTCATGAGGTCAAAGAGCGGCGCTCCGCCGTTGGCTGGTGATTCTGTTCGCACGGCAGGTTGATGTTGACTTCGCACACTTCGAAATAGCGTTCTGTACGGCAGACTGTACTTCGCCTTCGTCGTACGAAAGCTGACGTTCGTGCGTGCATTCTTCATCGCGCTTGGTATATCATGAGCGCACTCGAACTCGAGAGGTCGCCGGCGCGGACGACGCCTCGCGAAAGCGTCGCGCGACGCCCATCTGCGACGAACGCGAATCGAATCTTGCACGGCCAGCCAACGCGCCCCGCAAGGCGAGATAGAATAGGGCGACCGGCGCGGCGTTGCGTCGCTGTCGGCCATTGTAAACGCATTGTGACCGCACATCTGGCCGACGCCCGATCCGAGCCGTCAGAGAACGCCCCCGTTTCAGAAAGGGACCTGTGATGATGCAGCGATTGCTCCGTATGGTTTGTGCCGGAATGTTGATCAGCCTGCTGTGGGTCAACGCCGTCTGGGCCGCCGAGTCCGACGCCTGGCGAGCCGTGTTTGCGACGTCCGAACAGTTGGCCGCGATCAACGAGCCGTTTGTGTGCATCCTGACCATCCAGCATCCGGACTCCATCCGCACATTATTGGCCGACAAACCGAGCGCCCAGTTCGCGGGCGAGAACGTCCGCCGACAAGTCCGGCAGATCACGGGGCTGCGCTGCGAGATCGTGCATTTCGTCGAAGTCAGCGGCGCGGACCTGGATCGCGACCAGATCAAAGCCATCTTGATCACCGGGCGGTCGAAACTCGTCAGCCAGGAGGCCGATGCCCGGTTTTATCCGCTGATCCGCAGTACACGGATTCCGATCTTTGGTTTCTGCGGCGGGATGCAACTGATCGGCGGAGCCTACGACGTTCCCATCGCGCCGTTGCGCAAATTGGGCGAGGGCGAGGCGGATCCCAATCCCGGCTATCATCCCGGGCAATTCAAGGAATGGGGCTTCCTGCCCGTTCAGATCGTCCGCCGCGACCCGCTGTTCGAAAGCCTGCCCGACGAGATCGTCGTCCGCGAGGCCCACGCATTTCAAGTGCCGCGCGTCCCCGACGAATTCTTGCTGCTGGCATCGACCGCCGAGTGCCAAGTCGAAGCGTTCAAACACCGGGATCGGATGGTGTACGGCACTCAGTTTCATCCCGAGGTGAACAACAGCGAGCATCCGCACGGCCGCGTGATCCTCGAGAACTTTTTCCGCTTGATCGGTCTGGCCCAAACGCCGGCCGACACGAAATAGACGCGCTTCTGCCCACCGGCGCCATGTGTGGCGGTCGGCCCACGGGCCAGCCGACGGCACACGCCGTATGCCGTAGCGAGCGTGGCGGTGTTGCGCGGATCGCGTTCCAAACGCGTGCGCGCACGTTGGAACCGCGGATAATGCAGATTATACGGATTGAGACCGCGCATCGGCCCGTTTTCTTCATCCGTGCGTTCGGTGTGAACCGTGATCGTCCCCGCCGTGTTTTGCTCTTGTTCGCCCGCGAGCTACCGGCGCGTCGCCGTGGGGACAGCAAGCGGGCTGATCAAACGGTCGTCAACTGAAAACGGAACGGAACGTCATGGCGTTGTATGCACGCATCGAGATTCTGGACAGACTGCGCGCCAAGGTTGCCGCCGGCGCGCCGATCGTCGGCGGCGGGGCTGGCACGGGGATCACCGCCAAGTTGGCCGAGACGGGCGGGATCGATCTGTTGGTGATCTACAACTCGGGTCGTTTCCGAATGGCCGGACGCGGTTCGCTGGCCGGGCTGCTGCCCTATGGCGACGCCAACGCGATCGTGATGGAGATGGCTCGCGAGATCATCCCCGTGGTCGATCATACGCCGGTCTTGGCAGGCGTCTGCGGCACGGATCCGTTCCGCCTGATGAAGCTGTTTCTGCGAGACATCGACGCGGCCGGCTTTTCCGGTGTCCAGAACTTCCCCACCGTCGGCCTGTTCGACGGCAAGCTGCGGCAGAATCTGGAAGAGACCGGGATGGGGTTCGGGCTCGAGGTGGACATGATCCGCGCGGCCCGCGAGTTGAACCTGCTGACCACGCCGTACTGCTTCAACCCCGACGAGGCCGCCGCGATGGCCGCCGCCGGGGCAGACATTCTGATCCCTCATCTGGGCTTGACGACCAAGGGCTCGATCGGCGCCGAGACGGCGTTGACCTTGGAGGAATCGGCCCGACTGGTCCAAGCGATGCACGACGCCGCCAAGCGAATCAACCGCGATGTCTTGGTGCTGTGTCACGGTGGACCGATCGCGGAACCGGCCGATGCCCAGTATATCCTGGACCATACCGAGGGCGTGGTCGGGTTCTACGGCGCCAGCAGCATCGAGCGCCTGCCCGTCGAGCCGGCCATCGCGGGTCGTGTCCGAGAGTTCACCCAGTTGCGGCTCGAGCCACCTTGCTGATCGCCACGGAACGTGCGAGGAGCGCTTGGCCCAATAGCCGACCGAAACAGAGACCAGCTCGTGCGTCGCGACAACGAAACACGAGTGCTTTGTCACGCACCAGACGACCAGCCCGTCGTGGTTCCAGCACGACAGCTTGACTCGATCGCGGGGCCCAGCGAGGAACAGCGATAGGTCTCGCGTCCAGCGGCTCGCGACCGAACTCGCTGCGCACCGGTCCGCACAGCCCATCGAAACGGTTCCGCGGATTGGTGGACCGCGAGTGGACACTGGACGAAAATCGCCACGCTTGTCGGCAAGTTCAGCATGATGCACCTGTACTCGACCAACGCGCATCCGGCTGGACGGTCTCGTCAAGCGCGGCCCGACCCGGGGCCGCGCTCTCGAGAGGGATCCGCAACCGCGTCCCGCCCGGCGGTTCGACCGGCAGCGAACTGGGCCCACACACGCTGGCCGGCGCAAAGGCTGCGAACCCGGAATTGCCGGGTGAACCCCATCATGTTGCCCCGCAGCCAACTCTTTCCGCCCGGGATAGAACGAAGTGACCGGCCCCCTCTATAAGTACAGGTATTTCGTGCACTTTCAGAAGTGGACGGCACGGTTAAACTGAGGCAAAATCGGATTCGACATCGCGGGGCGTCGTACTCGACGCGGCGCAAGTTTCTGTTTGACAGACGAGTTGAAAGAGCTCATACTAGCCGGTGTCCAATTCTTACTTTTGGGTATCCGCGCGCCAGCGTGTGGGATTCCTGGCGTCTGGCGGTCGCGATTACGCCAACATCTGGCCTTGATGACTAATGCATTGTCCACTCATAAGTTTAGGGGCGCCGCACGCGCCATAGCACGGAATCCCCGCGGCCTGACAATCGGGGCTAGCCCCAGTATTTAGACTTGACGACGCACTAGACTTACATGGCCATTTCGGCCGGACACTTTCCGAGACGTCTCGATGGGCTACCCAAGATTTGTCCCACGGTCGAGATAACTGGCAAGCGTCCTGCCTTTCTGGAAAAAGCGAACAAGAGTTTCGAAGAAATTGAGAGATTCTGGCTCGGACGAGTACATAATTTCGATTTTCGGCATTCGTCTGATCGCGTTGGATTGATTTGCTTGATTGGCGGGACTGCCTATCTGCGCGCATTTTGGCGATGGCCCGATGCCAAGGCCAAATATTCGGGTAACTGCGATTATAAGCCCGCGATATCCCCCATTTTGAAAAATGTGATAGCCCACAAATTACGATTGGACAACGCGCTAGAAGGGCGATCGATGGCCGACGTCCGAGATGGGACGCCCGCTGGTGATCGATTCTGTGTAGTTATTAGTGATGGGAATGAGGTTGACCGATGATGCGACAACTTGGCGTTCGGAACAATGGATCGAATCGACGTACAATCCGCAAAGTCTCTGAAGTGGCGCGCAAGCGACGGCTGACGATCGAGGCGTTGGAGGATCGGCGGCTGCTCGCGCTGACAAACATGGGCGCCATCGAGGGCACGCTGTTCTATGACCTGCCGGGGCCGGTGCAGCAGCCAATACCGAGTCAGGTAGTCACCCTGTACGCAGATACCAACGGAAATGGAGTCTTCGATGGTGCGCCGACCGATACGGTCGTGGACACACAGACCACGGACGCAAGCGGCCGTTTTCGCTTTGACGGGCTGGGCGCCGGCACCTACTTTGTCGTTCAACCGCCAGAACCTAGCGGCAATATCCATCCCACGCCCACGCCTCTGGCGATCAAGCAGATCATCACGCCCAGCGACGCTGCGGGAACCAACGGAATCGTGCTGGACGACTTTGATGATGTGCAGCATTTGACAGCGCAGTTGCCGCCCGCGGGCACTGCGACCGTGAGCGGTTCGGTGAGCGGCAGCGCCATTCTGGGCGGGCATCGCCAGTTGATCGTCAATGCGTTTGTGGGCGCCGGCAACGTCTCCGTTGTCGTCAACGACAACAACAACAGCTTGTTCAACTATTCCGAGTCGCCCGCAACCACTGGCGATGCGACGGTCTTCTGGGACGGAACTGCGGGGAATCATACGACGGTCAATCCCACAGGACTGGGGGGGATCGATTTGACGATGGGCGGGATGCAGAATGCGTTCCTGTTCGAGATTCCGTCTTCTGATATACCAGCAATTCAGACATTCACTGTCTATACCGACGCAACGCATGTGTCTCAAATCATCGTCCCGGTTCCGCTGCTATCGACAAACTTGTTCCAAGCGCTCAAGTATGCGGACTTTACTACAGTTCCAGGCTTCAGCCCCGCCGATTTCAGCAACGTAGGGGCAGTCACGTTCCGGATCAGGAAAGATCCCAGCCCACAGTACCAAAATTTTGGGTTGGACTATCAGCTCACCACGATTTCCACGGTCGGCCCAACAGTCAAGTCCGTCGACCTGCCGTTTAGCGTGGTCAGCGATCTCCAACTGGTCAAATTGACCAACGGCACGAACAACGACACGCCAACCGGGCCGTTGCTCCCGGTGGGCAGCGCAGTAACCTGGACGTATCAAGTCGAGAATCCGGGGAACGAGGCCATTGCGAACGTGGCTGTCGTGGACGACCAGCCCGGAGTAAGTCCGGCGCCCGTCTTGACGGGCGGGTTCAATACGGGCGATACGAACACCAACAATCTATTGGATCCCGGCGAAATTTGGCTATTCAGGGCCACGGGGATCGCCGTCGCCGGACAGTACGAGAATCTCGGCACGGCGACCGGCACGGGAACGGTTAGCGGCACGTCGCTACAAGATACCGATCCGGATCATTATTTCGGTGTGCGATCGGAAATCCACGTCGAAAAGGCGACCAACGGGCAGGACGCCGACTTGCCGACGGGCCCGTTGGTTCCGGTGGGCGGCACGGTGACGTGGACCTACGTGGTGACCAACCCGGGCAACGTGGCGCTGTCGAGTGTGGTGCTGAAGGACGACAACGGGACACCGGCCAATCCGCTGGACGATTTCACCCCGACGTTCATCGGCGGCGACACGAACAGCAACAATCTGCTG
>JAVYAJ010000283.1:0-118613 GCA_032229885.1 Candidatus Anammoximicrobium sp.
CTACTGCAAGCACAAGATGTAATCATTCAACAACTTAACGCTGTCGCTGTCTGAAAAACATTGTCGAAAAGTTCACGATGTTTGAGGTTAGTAGTGCAGAGACGGCAGAGAAGATGGGAAGGGAGCGCAGACACGTACATCTGCGAAATACGCCGCCAAGCCGTCGATCGATTCAGCAGCGTCGAGAGTTCGCGCGTTGGTTTAGGACGACATTTATCGCCTCTGTTGTCTACCTGATTTTCCCGCAAGGCCGCACGATTGGGCACGCGGTTGACCGTGATGCGCAACGCGAGACGCGAGCGAGGGAGTAAGCACGGTTTGAGAAATAGTTGTCCGATATCCCCACGCCTTTCCGAGAAGAGGCCAGGGCTGGCGCGGCCAAAAATCCGGAAACTACGGAGTTTAGGCGAAATTGGTTTTGCAAGGCTGTCGCGCAACACGGACGGCCGAAATCGTCTTGGCCGAAGGCCAGCATCAACGTGCCACTTCCGCCCGCATGAATATGGCCGTCGCGCGCGGCGCACGATGCGGTGCGAGGCGGCGAGTCAAGCGGATTCTTGATCGCCGATCGTTGACAAGACGCTCGCCCTGCGCGGCCCGGAGGGCGTGTTTGTCGGACGCCGTTCCGCGGCAGGCCGCCTGATGACAATCAGCGATGGCGCTCGTATAATACGACGCGGACCGGGCGAACGTCGATCGCCCCAAGCGCATCGCCCGGGATTTGAAGCGTTCGGAAATTGGTCGTCTCCAGGTTCCGCGGCAGGCGCCCGCGGGGCTTTAGCAACAGGAAAGGGTGGCGTGGCACGGACAAAAACGAAATCCGCGGCGAGCCTGTCGGCGGCTCGGTCATCCGGCCTGGAACTGGCCCTGGCGGCGGCGCGGACGGCGGCGGAGAACAACGGGCGCGATCTGCTGGTGCTGGATCTTCGCGCATTGACAGCGATCTTTGACTATTTTGTCATCGCCACCGGGACCAGTCGCCGCCAACTGCACGCGATGAGCGAAGAGATCGACCGCGTGCTGCAGGACGAGATGGGTGATCGGCGGCTCGGGATCGAAGGCTACGTCGAAAGCCGCTGGATCGTCCTCGATTATGGCAACGTTGTGATCCACCTGTTCGACGACGAAGCCCGCGGCTTCTATGACTTGGAAAACCTGTGGGCCGAAGCCCAACGCGTCGATTTGACCGCTGCGCTGGCGGATATCCGATAACGAACGCTCATCCATGAATATCCTCTCGGAACTGCGACTTCGCTTTCGCACCGCTTTGGCGTCGTTGATCGACGACCCGGATGAAGTGCTGGACCTGATCCGGCCGGCGCAGGACCTCCGCTTTGGCGACTATCAGGCCAACTGCGCCATGTCGCTGGGCAAACGGCTGAGTCAGACGCCGCGCACCGTCGCCGCGGCGATTGTCGAACGGCTGGACGTGGCCGACCTGTGTGACGCGCCCGAGATCGCCGGCCCGGGCTTCATCAACCTGCGGCTCAAGGACGCCTGGCTCGCGCAGCGATTGGCCGAATCCGCCGCCGACTCGCGATTGGGCGTGGCGGGCGTCGAACGTCCGCGAACCTATGTCATCGATTACTCGTCGCCCAATGTGGCCAAACCGATGCATGTCGGCCATATCCGTTCGACGGTCATCGGTGACGCCGTCGCGCGGATCCTGCGATTCCTCGGCCACCGCGTGATCACCGACAATCATCTGGGCGACTGGGGCACGCAGTTCGGCATGATCATCTATGGCTATAAGCACTTTCGCGACCAGGCTGCGTACCAGCGCGAGCCGGTCGCGGAACTGGCTCGGCTGTACAAGCTCGTGCACCAGTTGGTGGATTACCGCAACACCGAGGCCAAACTACCGGACCTGGAACGACAGGTCGCCGAACGCCAGGCCGCGCTGGACGCGCAGCGCGACGCGCCGGTCGAGGAGGATAAACAGGCGCGCAAAAAAGCTGAAAAGAACTGGCGCAGACTCGAGTCCCAGGTGCAAGAGGCGCGTGACGAACTGGAGGCCGCCCGGCGTCGACGCCAGCAAATCGAACAGTCGCCGACGCTCGCGTCTTTGGCGTCCCAGCATCCCGATATCGCCGCGGCGGTGCTCGAAGAGACAGCCCGATTGCACGCCGGCGACGCCGAGAACAGGGCGCTCTGGCACGAGTTTCTGCCGTGCTGTCGGCAGGACATCCAGCGGATCTACGACCGGTTGGACATCCGCTTTGACCACGAGTACGGCGAGAGCTTCTACCAGGACCGACTGGCGGGCGTGGTCGCCGAGCTCCGCGAGCGCGGATCGGCCGTGGACAGCGACGGCGCGGTGTGCGTGTTCCTAGATGGATTTGATGCGCCGATGATCATCCAGAAACGCGACGGCGCGTACCTGTATGCGACGACGGATCTGGCGACGATCGAATACCGCATGCAGGCTTGGCGGCCGGATGCGATCCTGTACGTGGTCGATCACCGGCAGAGCGAGCACTTCGAAAAGCTGTTCTTGGTCGCGCGGCGTTGGGGTTACTCGCAGGTCGAACTACGGCACATCAGCTTCGGAACGGTGATGGGCGAAGACGGCAAGCCATATAAAACCCGCTCGGGCGACACCGTCGGTTTGGAGGGGCTGCTCGACGAGGCCGTCGCCAAAGCGCACGGCGTAGTGTCGGCCAACGACGACGCCAAACCGGGCGGGCCGGAACTGAGCGCCGACGAACGGCGCCATATCGCCAACGTGGTGGGACATGCCGCGATCAAGTATGCGGACCTGTCTCAGAACCGAGTCAGCGATTATGTGTTCAGCTTCGATAAAATGGTCGCGTTGGAGGGCAACACGGCTACGTACATGCAGTACTGCTATGCACGGACGCAGAGCATCTTTGCCAAGGGGCAGGTCGATCGCGACGCGTTGCGGGCCGCGGACCAGCCATGGAGCGTCGAGCATCCGGCGGAACGTGCGTTGGCGATCCGGCTGTTGCAGTTCGACGAAGCCCTGCAGGACGCGACCGCCGACTTTCGCCCCAGCCAGTTGACCGGCTATCTATTCGATGTGGGCAAGTGCTTCTCCGAATTCTACCACCAATGTCCCGTGCTGAGCGCGGAGCGACCGGCACAACGCACCAGCCGGCTGGCGCTATGCGACCTGACGGGGCGGACGATTCGCCAGGGCTTGGATCTGCTCGGCATTCGGGTGGTCGACAAGATGTGACCGCGGGATCGGACGAGAGATCACGACGGCCGGATGCGATCGGATCGCTGTCGTCGCACCGAACGCTGTTCCACCGGACCAGCGGCCGCGAACCGGCCGGCGCAGAACCTGCAGCCCGTGAATCGCGACAGCAACGCCGCGAACGCCCCGTCCGACACGGCGGCGCCGTAGCCTGGCCGGAAGCATGAACATGTTGAAGCCGAACTCGGCCGAAGGGGCGCGAGCCAACTCCGATCGGCGGGCCTGTTTTGCTTGAGCCTTTGGTTGACATTCGAAAAAAAGCCTGTAAGGATACAGGTACTAATCCGGTTTTGCCCTGCTCCGCCGGGCTTGCGTCGTTTTGAATCGAAAGCCGACGATGAGCGCAGGCCGGCGGCAGAGCGCCAAGCCCACGCCCTCTTTCTTAGGGAGGATCACCGATGGCTCGACGCGTTCCTGTCTCGTCAGTGCGTGGATTCACGCTGGTCGAACTCTTGGTCGTCATCGCGATCATTGGAATCTTGGTCGCCTTGTTGCTGCCGGCCATTCAGGCGGCCCGCGAAGCTTCGCGACGCAGCTCGTGCGGAAACAATCTCCGCCAACTGGGGATGGGGCTGCACAACTATCACGATTCACTGGGATGTTTTCCGCCGGCGCACACGGTCACGCAAAAAATCACGCCTACTTCCGTGTACGCGGCCGGAAAAACCAACGACGCGTTCCCTTGGCCGCTGTTTCTTTTCCCGTTTATCGAGCTCGAAGCGCCCCACAGCCAAGTCCGTTGGCATATCCCGTGGGGCGGTGGCGACGATCCGATCATGGCCATGGCGTTCCCGGTCTTCCAGTGTCCGTCGGACGGCGAGAGCGCGTTCGGACACGCGACGCGGACGCGCAACAGCTATAACGCCAATACGGGGATCGGCCCGCTGCGCAACATCTATCCGCCCAGCCATACCCCCGGCATCTTTCAACAAGCCAAATCGTTGAAGATGGTCGACATCATCGACGGGACTTCGAACACGGCCGGGATCTCGGAGATCATCAAGGTTCGCGGCGGCTACGATTATCGGGGCTGCTGGAGCTATATCGAGGGCAACATCTACCAGCACGATCGCACGCCCAACACGCGAATTCCGGACGAAATGCGAAACGGCCTCTGCTTGCCAGGCCCGGGCGGAACGCCCGAGTCGAATCTCGAAGCGCCGTGCACGTACACGTATAGCGACTATGCGACGCGAAAGGTGCTGATGTCCGCTCGCAGTCGCCATCCGGGCGGCGTCCAAGTGTTGATGATGGACGCCTCGGTGCGGTTTGCAAGCGACTCGATCGATCTGCAAACCTGGCAGGCGTTGGGCACGCCGTTCGGCCACGAGATTGTTGGAAAATGGTGATGATGGGCGCGGGCCGCGCGTCTGTTTCCTACGACGCGGTGGACGACGGCGCAGTCCAGCGCGCGACGCTGGTTCAGGCCGATGCCATGATTCGCCAGAGGATACACTCCCCGTGGCAACCGATCATCTCCGTTTGGCTGTGCGCCGGAGAGACTGACTGCGCAAACGTCGAGTCGTATGCGGGAACGTTGAGCCGAGGTCGTCGAAGCTGCGCAGTTCCACCGGCGACCGATGTTTGCCAATAACGCGTCCCGGATGGGACGAGCACGGCGTACTTTGCGGACGGTCGGAATCCCGGAGAATGCGGGTGCGCACGGCTTCGAGCACTTTGTGGCACACCTTCACGCTGCGGCGACGGACGGCGACTGGCGCCCAGCATGCACGGCTTGGCCGCGACGCCGAGCTGCGCTCGTCGTACGCCTTCGGCATACGGTCGAGAAACGCGCAACTTCGGCGCCCGCAGTCGGGCCAGCCGGGTTTTATTCGAAACGGCGCAAGGCTATCGATAGAATCGGGCAGTGAAAGTCGACCGGAGACGATCCACGGAGCCGATGTGGCGATGACGCTCGGGCACGGCGCGCGTGTTTTATGAACGGGAGCTGTTTTTCGTAGAAAGAACCGGTAGTATGGCTGCACGAAGCGTGGGATGGGCTGCGGCGCTGGCGATGGCCGCGGCGGCGGGCCTCGTCGGATGTGGCGGCGGCGACGGACTGAATCGTGTCGAGATTCGTGGAACCGTGAGCTTCGACGGCGCGCCGCTGGAAACCGGCTCGATCGCATTCATTCCCGATGGGGGGACGAGCGCGCCGTCGGTCGGAGGCGCCATCAAGGACGGCAAGTTTCATTTGCCTCGCGCCCAGGGGCCGGTCGTCGGTACGTACAAGGTCATGATCCAAGCGTCGCGAAAGACGGGGCGCCAGATCGTCGCCGGCGAAGGCGCGAACGATCCGAACGCCATGGTCGACGAGGTTGAAATGTTCATCCCGGAGAAGTACAACAGCAAGACCGAGTTGACGGCTCAAGTCGGTCCGGACACCGGCCCGTTGGCTTTCGACCTGCTGGGGCAGACCGAGCCGAAATAGTCGAGCGGCGCATGGCCGCCCGGACGCGCCGGCCCGAGGCTCGTGGCTGCGGCATCCTGCCGCAAAGGACGACGCGGCTGCTCGTGCGCGTCTGTCCGGGGCTGTGAATCGTTGGCAAGAGTTGCGATTGGCACTGGTATCTCAAACTGCACGGAAAGGGAAGAATTCATGGGAAAGGTCGCATTTGGCTTGAACCTGGAAGCGACTCGACATCACGACAAGCCATTCGAGTGGGGACTCGACCAGGCTGCGGAGATGGGGTACGAGTACGTCGAGCCGATGGTCCACTTTGGCCGCGAACTGATGAGCGAGGCGGGATATTTTCACACCGTATCGTTGTTGAACGATCCGATGGTGATCCGCGAGATGTGCGACAAGCGAGGCCTCAAGATCTCGGCGCTGTCGGCGCACGGCCCCTTGGGCAGACCGGATTACCATGGCGAATACCTCAAGATGGCCATTCGAGCAGCGGCCGAATGCGGTGCGCCGGTGGTCAACACTGACGAGGGCATCAAGGCGCCGTGGACGACCGAGGCGGAGGATTTTGTGCTGATGCGGTACACGCTGCGCGAAGCGGCGTTTGTCGCCGAGCGGCGGGGCGTGCTGATCGGCCTCGAATGCCACGCCCAGTATTCCCAGACCCCCGAAGGGCTCGACCGCATCTACAACCTCGTTGATTCGCCGGCGATCGGGATCAACCTCGACACGGGCAACGCCTATCTGGCCGGCCAGGATCCGTACAAGTGGCTGGAACGCGTCGCCGATCGGCTGGTCCATTTGCACGCAAAAGACATCAGCATCGAGCACTCGGACGCCGAACGCGGCAAGGTCACCGGAACCCCCGTCGGTTGTGCGTGCGGCGATGGCGTGTTGGATTGGTCGCGGATCATCGAGATCTGCCGCCGCGCGCCGCGCGATATCGTGCTGTCCGTCGAGTGCGGCACGATCGACCAGGCGCGTCGCAGCCTAGTACACCTGAAATCGTTGGTCTAAGCCTGCTTGACGTCCCCCTGCGCGGGCGACAAGCGGGAACGCGGCAGGATGTCGCGGCCAAGAGGCCGACGCCCGGGACGCGGGTGAACGCGACCCGCCCGGGGCGCGGCAACGCGCGGCCGCGAACCAGATCGAGCAGGTTGCGCGGTTCAGACAACGAGCGTTCACCCGGGAAACAAGGCCGTGACCGCGAGGCCGTGACAGCTCGGCGAGGCGCCGCAACCGCCTCGGCCCGCCCTCGCCGCGGGGGCCGGCCGCCCGTGATGCGCAACGCGAAAGACATTTGGTGCGGCACACGCGGTGCGCCCGCGGCGGTCGATTGCGCCCAGACGCTTGCCCGCCTGCGCGGCGGCTCGCGTATGGATCTCAGCGGGGACCATCCTGCCACTTTGGACTCTCACACGAGGCGAACCATGAAGCAGAACATCTCTCGGCGGCGTTTCTTGACGAGAACGCTGGCCGTTTCGGCTGCCGGTCCGTTGGTCATTCCGGCAGCGGTCCTGGGCAAGGACGGCGCTCTACCACCCAGCGAACGGATTACGATCGGCGTGTTCGGCGTGGGCAACCGCGGGCGTCATTCGCTCAGCGCAATGCGCCCGTTGCCCGACCACCAGGTCGTGGCGATCGCCGAGGCGCGTCAGGATCGCGGCGAGAGCGCGCGGCAGATGGTCGAGCAGTTCTACGCGGGTCGGCTGGGCAAAGAAGCGTATCACGGCTGTACGCTGTACGGCGACTTTCGCGAGATTCTCGCCCGCGACGATATCGATGCGGTCTGGGGAACCGTTCCCGACCACTGGCATGGCTGCCTGTATAGCCGAGCGATCGAGGCTGGCAAGGACATCTATGGCGAGAAACCGCTGACGCGCTGGATCGCGCAGGGCGTCAAGCTAAAGAAAATGATCCCGCGATACGGGACGATTTTCCAGGTGGGCCTGCAACAGCGGAGCGATCCCAAGTTTCGCCTGGCCTGCAACCTCGCCCGAAACGGCTACCTGGGAAAGATCTCGGAGGTTCAAGTAGCCGTTCCCGGCGGAACCGTGATCCCGTCCGTGCCGCCGTGCGATCCGCCGGAAGGATTCGACTGGGATATGTGGAGCGGTCCGGCGCCGCTGTTGCCGTTCGATCCGCGCCGCGTCGAGTGGCTCGGCCTGTACATGATCTCGCACTACTGCGCAGGGTTCATCACCAACTGGGGCGTCCATCATCTGGACATCGCCGGGTGGGGCATGCCGGAGATCTTCGAGCAGCCGTTCGAGGTCTCGGGACACGGCGTTCTGCCCGACTCGGGCATGGCCGACACCTGGATTTCGTGGCGCGTCCAGATGCAATACCAAAGCGGGCTGGTGGTGAACTTCTGCAATTCGGGCAATCCCTACCCGCAGGGCTGCCGCTTTGTCGGGGACGAAGGTTGGGTTCATGTCAACCGCGGCGGGATCAGCGCGAGCGATCCCAAGCTGCTCGAGATCACCTTGAAGGACACGGACACCCCGCTTCACGCCAGCCCGGCGTGGGGCGACCCGTACACGGCCCATACGGCGGATTTCTTCCGCTCGATGCGGACTCGAAAGCAGCCGGTCTGTCCGTTGGAACAAGGCCATTACGCGACCACGCTCGGGAACGTATCCGACATCAGCCTGCGGCTGGGTCGAAAGTTGAAATGGGATCCGCGGAACGACCAGTTCATCGGCGACGATCAGGCGAACTCGATGCTCAGCCGGGCCGAGCGCAGCCCGTGGACCATGTAGACCGCGGTTGGCCCAGCGTTTGTGACCCGGCGACCGGTGCGAGTTCGGCTCGCGCGCGATTCGTTCCGTGCGCGGCGCGCCCGCGACGTGGATGGGCCAGCCTGGATCAGGGGCAGCGAGGCCTCTGGCGAAAGCATGAAGTGCCGAGCGGCGGACGCCGTGCAAAAGGGGGCTCGTCGGCGACGGGAAAATAAGCTTCCAGCAGAAAAGAAGAGTTGACTCATGAAACGTGCATACCTGGCTTTGATGCTTGTTGTGACGCTCGGTCCGAACGTTCGCGCGGACGACTGGGCGACGACAGGAAAAGGCGGCAGCGCGGGGAATCTGACGCCGGCGTTGGTCGAAGCAGCCTGGGCCGAGATGCCCAAGTACACGGCGGGTCAGGACCAGAAAGCGTTCTTGGCGATGAACTGGGTGGTGATCAATGCCATGAACGACCCGGCCCAGCGCGCGGCCACCGCCGCTCGACTGGCAAAGCTTCTACAGGATCCGGCAACCACTCGCGACGCGCGACAGTTCATCTGCGCCCAGTTGTACCAGATTGGAACCGACGCCGAGGTCCCGGCGGTCGCGCCTCTGCTGCTCGACCCGGCGACGACCGATATGGCGAGGCTGATGCTCGAGCGGATCAAGTCCGAGGCGTCGATCGGCGCGCTGCGGGCAGCCCTGGATAAGCTCGAGGGGCGGGCCTTGATCGGTGTGGCGAACTCGCTGTCGATCATGGGAGACGCTGGGTCGGTCGAGAAGATCATCGGTTTGACAAACAGCGCGGAGCCTGCGGTCGCGCTGGCGGCTTGGCGCGCGCTGGGTAATTTCGGAACGGACGCCGCGGCCGACTATGCGATCGAAAGCCTGAAAAAAGCCGCGGGCTCTGCCGCGCCGCTCGAGTCCGCCGCGGTGCGGATCGCCATTCTGCTGGAGGAGGCGGGCAAGCAGGACAAAGCTGCGCAGATCTATCGGCTGTTGGCCGACGCCAAGCGGTCGGTCGGCGGACGCCAAGCGGGCTTCCGCGCGCTGCTGGCGACCGCGTCCGCCGAACAGCAGGCGATGCTGGTTGCCGACTGGGCTCGATCGACGGACCCCGTACAGCAAAAAGTGGTGATCGGCCAATTGACCTCGCTGAGCGACGAAGGGCTCGAAAAGACGCTGGCCCAGACGGCCATCGGCGACAAGGTGCAAGTCGCTCTGATGGAGGAACTCGCGGCGCGGCAGGGCGAGAAAATGTTGCCCGCGATGCTCGAAGCGGCCAACGGCGACGACCCGGCCAAGACACAGATGGCTCTGCGTTTCCTGGCGTCGGTCGGCGACCCTCAGGTCATTCCCGTGTTGATCAAAGCGTTGCGTCTGGATGATTCCAGCCGACGAATCGCTGCCGACGCGCTGGCCCAGCGTCCCAAGGCCGCGGTCGGCCCCGCGTTGCTCGAAGCGCTCAACACGCAGACCGACATCCGCGAGCCGCTGGTGCAGATCCTGTCCAAACTGAAGTATTACGAAGCGATCGATCCGCTGGTCCAACTGGCGCGAAACCAGGATCCGGCCGTCTACGAAGGGGCCGTCGAAGCGCTGCGGGCGATCTGCGATCCCGACGACACCGATCTGAAACGGATGTTCGCCCTGTACCTGGACGTTCCCAGCGGCGCCCAGCGCGACTATGTCGAACGAGCGATCGGGTATATCTGCGAGAAGAACCCCGACGCCGCGGATCGCGCGACGATCCTCCTGCGGCTGGTCGATGCGCATCGGGATCGGGATCAAGTTCGCTTTCAAGCCACCGTGCTGCCGTTGCTGGGGCGTTTGGGAACGGCGGCCGTGTTCGCTAGGATCCAGCCCGCGCTGGACGCCCCGCAAACCGAGCTAGCCGCCGCCGCCGTCCGTGCGCTGTGCAACTGGCCGACCGCGGAACACGCCAGCGCACTGTGGCAATTGGCCGAAAAGTCTCCGTCGCGGCCCTTCCGCGTCCAGGCGCTGCGGGCCTATATCCGCGTGGTTACCTTGCTCAGCGATCGTCCCGAGTCCGAGACGCTCGAGATGCTCAAAAAGGCGATGCGGCTCGCGGATCATCCAGACAACAAGAACTTGGCGCTGTCGCGGGCGGTCGCCGTCCGCACGCTCGAGTCTGTCGACTGGGCGGCCAGCTATCTCGATGATCCCTTGCTCGGCCAGACCGCCTGCGGCGTGATTGTCGAATTGGCGCACCATCGCTTTTTGCGGCAGCCCAACAAAGCCCATTTCGAGCCGATCTTGAGGAAAGTCGAGGCGACAGCCAAAGACAAGACAATTGCCGAGCAGGCCGAAAAGGCCCGGTTGGGCATGTGACATCCGGACCGGCGTCGTATTCGGATCGACAGGCGGCGGCCAGGGTTTGCCAACGCCGCCCACGGAATGAGGCCACGTCGCGGCAAAGCGCGCCGAGTCGGGCGCGACGCGTCAGCAACCAGAGGTTGCGCGGGTCACAACCCCCGATCGCCCCGCGGGCGATCGGGCTGGGGCGACACGAATGAAAACACGGCCATGAAGACACGGTTTTTCATGCCATGCCCGTAGTCGTTGTAACCACCGAGGAGTTCGCCATGATTTTGCGAAGGCTCGTGCTGTCTGTACTGCTATCGATCGGCTTCGTGGCTGGCGCATCGCTTGCCCAGGCGGCAACCCTGCACGTCGGCGCCGTCAATTGCGACATCACTCCGGACATGCCGTCATTCCTGGCGGGACAGTTTTCGGCTCGCATCTCGCGCGGTGTCGAATATCCGCTGGCGGCCGAGGTGCTGGCGATCGAATCGCGCGACGGCGAACGATCGCTCGATGCCGCCCTGATCATCAGCGTCGACACGGTCGTGGCGCGGGCGAGCCTGTTGCTGCCGTTGCGCGAGGCGATCCGCCAGCAACTGCCTGCGTTCGATCTCGACAAGCTGATCATCGCGGCCACGCACACCCATTCAGCGCCGATCACGCTGGACGGCTACTTCAAACAGGAGGAAGGCGTTCAGGTTCCGTCGGACTATGTGCGATTTGCCGTCGAGCGGATCGGCGCCGTGGCGCGTCAAGCCTGGGAGAATCGTCAGCCGGCCAAGTTTTCGTACGGATTGGGCCATGCCGTCGTCGCGTATAACCGCCGCGCCGTTTACGCTAACGGCACGGCCGTGATGTACGGCAACACCAACGACCCCAACTTTCGCGCCATCGAAGGCATGGAGGATCACGACATCAACTCGATGTTCTTTTGGGACGCGAACGACAAGCTGCTCGCGATGGTCGTCAACGTATCGTGCCCGTCGCAGGAAGTGGAGAACAACCGTTTGCTGTCTTCCGACTTCTGGGGACCGACGCGCGAGTTGCTCAGAGAGCGTTACGGCCAGGATCTCGTCGTCGTCTCGCTGTGCGGCGCGGCCGGCGACCAGTCGCCCCACTTGCGATACCGACAGGCGGCCGATAATCGGATGACCAAACTGCGGAATCTGACTCGTCTGCAGGAGATCGCGCGACGAATCGTTCGTGGCGTTGACGAGACATACGAGGTTGCGCAGAACGACAAGCAGGACGATGTGATCGTGCAGCACGCGCACGCAGTGCTCCGACTGCCGCAACGGATCGTGACCGAAGCCGAGTACGCCGTGTGCAAGGCGGAAGCCGAGCGGTTGAAAGCGCACCCCGGCGACGGACGGGGCAACTGGAATGCGCGCATCGTCACACGCTACGAACGCCTGGCGAGCGAACCGCACCCGACACTGGCGACGCCCGTCAACGTCTTGCGAATCGGCGAGACGGCGTTGGCCACGAACCAGTTCGAACTGTACACGGACTTTGGCGTCCAGATCAAAGCCCGCTCGAAAGCGGTACAGACGTTCGTCGTCCAGTTGGCCAACGGCGCAGCTGAACCGATGCCGGGGCCCGACGCCTCGTACGAGGAACTCGCCGACTGGTACTATCCGACCAGCGGGACGTATCTGCCGTCCGAACGCGCGGTCAAAGGCGGCGGATACGGCGCGGTGATCCAGAGCAACGTGGTCGGCCCCGAGGGCGGACAAGTGCTCGTCGAAGAGACCCTGAAGATGATCAACGCCATGTGGTGAGCGCCGCCGCAGCCCCCATCCCGGCAGGCGACAGCCGCGATCCGCTCGGCCCATCCCTGCACCGAATCGCGGTTGCAGTTCGTCAGCGATCCTTCAATTCGTGCAGCGCAGTCCCGCGTCGGCCCCGCCCGCCGAGCAGCGCCGGCGCTGCGGCGCGCGGCGCCGACAGATCGACTGCCAATCGGCCCGAGTCGCCGTGCATTCGGGCGTACAGCGCCGGGTCGCCAAACGACATGGCGACGGAACACGTTGCCCGTCTTTGGGGACCAGCCGACGCGCCCGTCGCACACGGTGACCGTACTGCGTGAACGGATTTTGCAAGAATGGTGATTGAACGATTCTCGGCGACTGCGATATACTTGGGCTAGTCCGCGTGTTTTCAAGAAGCTGATTCCGGCGCGAAGAATTGAGAACTGTCTGGCTCTCGATCGACCATAAGTATTGGTGATTCTCGTCACGCGCCTGTAATCCGACGCAGGTGGACGTAGTCCTATGATACGCTCTGCGCGCGGCGGAAAACCAGGCTTGCTGACTGTGTGTCGTTGCGCGCGGGTCGCGGTGAAGTCTTCGTCATTTTTTCGTACGAGAGAGGTTTTGTATGTTCGCTAGATCAAACATGGGAACGGAACGTCGGCGGGGCTTTACGCTCGTCGAGCTTCTGGTGGTGATCGCGATCATCGGCATTTTGGTCGCTTTGCTGCTGCCCGCCATCCAGGCCGCTCGCGAAGCCGCGCGGCGAACGCAATGTGCAAACAAGCTGAAACAGCTTGGGCTGGCGATCCACAACTATCACGACACGTATGACTCCATGCCGTTCCTGGTGGTTACCGCGTCTCCGCTAAACCCATACGTGAGTGGGTTGGTTGGGCTTCTTCCCTTCGTCGAAGAGTCGGCGCTGTACGATCAGATAAGCACGACAAGCACGTATGGGGGCGTCACCTATCCGCCTTACGGGAACTATTCGGGGCGCACGACTGCATACGAGCCGTTCACGGCGATGATTTCGGCCTATCTCTGTCCATCGGATCCCAAATCGGGCGAGAGAGGCGCCGATGGCTATGGACGCAACAACTATTGTTTCAGCGTGGGCGACTGGACGCCGCGCAGCTGGGGCGGCGGAACGAACATGGACACCCGAGGCGCCTTTGGGCCTCGTAAGGCGTTCAATTTTCGCGCGGTCACCGACGGGCTTAGCAATACGATCGCGATGAGCGAACGGTGCCTGGGCGTTGGTGGACAGGTTGTCAAAGGCGGTGGCGTGACCAATCAAGCCGGCGCATTGGGCGCGCTGCCCACCGCAAACAACCCGGCGGTCTGTATGGGAACGCTCGGCGAAGCCGGAATGTATCGCAGCGGTTTGACCTATTTTTCCTTTAGCGGCGGCGGCGGTTGGATGTGGAGCCAGGGGTTTATCGGAGTGGCCTCTTTCAACACGATTCTGCCGCCGAACGGTCCATCGTGCGGGAGAACGGCCGATTGGGGTGAAGAGATGCTAAACCCGCCGACAAGCTATCATCCGGGCGGAGCCACGGTCGTCTATTGCGACGGGGCTGTATCATTTGTGAGCGATGCGATCGACACGGGGAACTTGGCGGCGCCTAGCGTCGCGGTTGGGCCCTCGCCGTACGGGGTCTGGGGGGCGCTCGGGTCGAAAGACGGCATGGAGAGCACTCAAACGCGCTGAGCGAACGGTTTGTTGATTGCTGCCGATGAACACACCAGATAGCCCCGTATAACGCCAAGGCTAAATGCTTGAGTTGCTACGATTGTTAAGCCGCGGTAATTCCTTGCTCGGACGAGTGCAACAACCCAAACATTATGATTGGATAACCCACCAGGCCGAGACAAGCTGCGCGGCGGCGACTCGTTTCATTCAGGTCGTATTGTGCGCTATTGCGGCCTACTTCGTGAGAGAACGGTAGTCTGTGACAGAGGCGAGTCGAAGTCTGCCCTAGCTGGTTGCCATTCCGAACCGCACGACATTTGCCGACGCAGGCGCAGCGTGTTCGTTGGCCACGCCAGCCCTGTCTGCCGTCGCAAGACAAGATGCAACGCTCGCACGGCCCGTCTCGGTCGTGCGAGGAACGTACGATTCCATGCACGGATGGAGAAGAGGTGCAGTTCGATGCGACATTTTGGGTGTTTGATCCTGGTCCTCACGAACGCCGCTTGGTTAGGTTGTGGCCACAAGGGCGGCCTCGAGGGAACCATTGCGGCGAGCGGGACTGTGACGTACAACGGCCAGCCAGTCGCCGGGGCCACGGTGGTGTTTTCTCCCGTGGGGCCCGGTCGTGCGGCGAGCGGCTTGACGGACGGCGACGGCCGATTCAAATTGCAGACGCTCTCTGCGGACGACGGCATTTTGCCCGGCAAGTATCAAGTTGCGATCTCCAAGACGGAAATCCAGAATCCGCTGACCGAAGCCGAGACCCAGGCGTATATCGCTCAGCATGGCGAACCGCCCCAGGTGACAGTCAAAGAGGCGCTGCCGGCAAAATACAAGTCTGGTTTGACATCGACGTTGAGCGCCGACGTGACCGCGGGGGAGAAAAACGAGTTCACGTTCAACTTGCAGGATTAAGAGTCTGAAACGGCGCACCGTCAGGTTTTCCGCCGGCGGGATTTGAACGCATCTGTTCAAGCGTCGCGAGTTGATCCAAGTCGCCACTCGCCGGGTGTGGGCTCATTTGTCGGGCAGTTGCCCGTACCGCGAGTTGTTCCGCCACGCGTTGCTGAACCTGCGCTGCCACGCAGAGCCGTCTCTCCGTGGCGTCGTCGCCCCGCCGATTGCGCCGCCTGCCGTCGCCGATCCGCCAGGACTGGCGGTTGCTTGACCGTGACGACTTGAGACACGGGAGAAAACCCGGAGAACGCCGACGCGACGGCGAGCCCGTTGGGACCGGGGTGCGTCGGTGACCGCAAGCGGCTCGTTCCGGCGTCTGAGACGGTGTGAAACGCCGTTTACACGTGGCGAGCGGCGTCAACTCGCCACCGTTCCATCATGTGGAGCAACTACGAACACCGCCCCAACCAAGAAGAAGCCGCTTCGTGGGACACGCCACCACGTCATTTGATGGAACGAAAAAGGCGAGCCAAACCTAGCGCGGCCAGCAGCCGCAACCAAACACGGACCGAGAAAATGTTGAAGAGAACTATGGATCACACGAATAAAGACATCGCGTCTAGCCGTTTTTCTTCATCTCCGCGATCCGTGTCCATCCGCCGTGATTCGCCTGTCATGTCTCTCCCCGCTAAGACGTCCGCCGAAATCTCAGCGTCCTCTGCGTTTCCAAGACGCCTTTTCATGTAGCCCGGCCAGTTTGCCCGCACAAGGACGTCGATGAAACGCAGAGGCGCAGAAGACACAGGGTTACTGCAAGCACAATATGTAATTAGCGAATTGAACGAACAGTCTGACAAAGCTGGCGCTGACCGGTGTGAATCCAGGAGGAACAAGATGCGTGGCCGAACCGTCCTATCGATTGTGGCCGTTGCCTTGTCATGCCTTCCCCTGCGTGCCCAGGACGTCCCCGCCCCGGATATCGCGACGTTGAAAGTCGAGGGCCGGGGCATTGAAGGGCGGCCGCCTTATCGTGGCGGGGGAATCGTCAAGTTTCTGGACGTGCGGCTCGAGGCGCAGGTCATTCACTATAAGCCGGGCGATCCGCTGCCCTGGCCCCTCGAGATCGCCTACGACGTGTTGGAACCAGCCCCGGTGCTCCTGACGTCGCGTCTAGGAACCGAGCATTGGCGGTTATATCACTTTGCCGACGAGACGATGACGGCGCTGTACACCGACGAGCAGGTCAGGCTCGCGCAACGCGGACGCCAGATTGCCCGAGCCGCCCGCGCTCAGATCGGCAAGGCGTACGGCCCGTTGCCCAAGGGCGGTCTGGTCGGCATCCGCGGGCACTACTACTTTTTGATCGATCAACCCGACGGTCGCTGGCTCGATGTGGCCGACCCGCCCGCGTTTTTCGATCTGCCGGACCTCGCTCGACGGCTGACCGTGACGCTGGCCGACGCGAGTCGGTTCGAGCTGGCGATCCCCCGAATTCAATCAACCTGGACACGAGGCGGACCGTTCCGAGTTCAGTTGGCGATAACGGACGCCAACGGGCAGACGCATCCGGTGGTCAATGCGCCGCTGGCGGCCAGCGCCGGCGACTGGCGGACAACGTTGCACACCGACTGGACGCCGCTGAACGAGCCGACGGGCTGGATGAGCGGGACGCTGCCCGACGCGCCGCTCGCCGAGCTGACCCTCAGCGGCACGGTGACGATCGCCACGCCGACGGGTTTGCAGCAGCGCGAGGTTCGCACGCGGTTTGCACACGGGGAGGGATTGGTTGACGCCGACGTGTTTCAAGTGGCCACCCAGGCATTGCAACCGCCTCGCAACGCTGCCGGAGTCATCCGCGAGACGCGCGCCATCTGGATCTCTACCAGCGACATCGCCAATGCGGGCGCTATCGACACGCTCGTCGACCGTTGTCGCTCGGCCAGGTTGAACACGCTCGTCCCCGACATCTTCGTACGCAACACGTTTGCGGCTACGAGCAGCTTGATGCCGACTGCCGGCATGACTCCCACGGACTTCGATCCATTGCGTTATCTGATCGACAAAGCCCACGCGGCCGGCCTCGAGGTTCACCCTTGGTTCTGCGTGACGTATCGCGACGCGCCCTTCCGCCGCTGGTTTGCCGACAAATTCGGCAGCTCGGTGGACATGGTAGGCAAAGACGGGAAGACGATCGAACTAGGGGCCGACGTTCACCGCCCTGAATATCGGCGATTCATCGTTGATCTCATGGTCGGCGTAGCTCGAGACTATGCGGTGGACGGCATTCACTTGGACTATATCCGCTCGATGGATCGCTGTTACTGCGAAGCCTGTCGGCAAGAGTTCGCCGGGCGATATGGCAGGCCGTTGGCCGGGGCCACCGGGGACGATTGGGGCCACTGGCAACGTCAAGCCATCGGCGACATCGTCGAACGCACCGCGACAGGCGTGCGTCGGGCTCGCCCAGACGCCAAAATGTCGGCCGCTGTGTTTGCGAACCTGCCCGGCGGCGCGAGTCAGGGGCAGGATCCAGCCGGCTGGGCACAAGCGGGCTGGATGGACCTGATCATTCCGATGGACTACCAGACGCAGACGCTGCAAGTCCGCACTAATGAACGGCAGTTTCTGGACATTCTGGCCAACGACGATCAACTCGTGACCGGCCCGTCGCTGTACATGCGGTCCGGACGAGCCGTCAGTTCACGGCCGCCGGAGCTTGTCAGGCAGCAGATCGAATTGATTCGCGGGATGGGGATCCACGGCTATTGCCTGTTCGCGTACAGCCACCTCAGCCAGCCGCAGCTCGCGATGCTGCGAGACCAAGCCAACGCCGAACCGGCCGTGCCGTTCTTCCGCTGAGGCAAGCTGCCACGACGCACAGCGCGACGGACGCGAACGAGATTTCTTGTTCGCGTTTTTCGGGGTTCCGCAGGCCGTTCGCTCCACCGAAAACGCGAGTCGGAACGCGCAGCGCAAGTCGCCGGACAACGCTCCTGAAAAGCGGGATGCAACCACGAACAGGATAAACGGGCGTCGTCCTTCGTGTTTCCCGTGGTCCCCAAGGACGCTCAACTTGGGTGCGTTGCTTGACTAGTCGGTGGGGACTTCGCCGGGCAATTGATTGGCGATCTCCATGATCTCGTCGATCTTGGCGATGGCCGGTTTTCGGTCGCCACCTTGTTTTAACAGCTCGTGCAGTTCCTGGCACTGCGACAGCAACTGTGCGTAGGTCTCGCCGTAGCTGCCGACAGGGTTGTTCTTATAATTCTCCAGCTCGCCCACCACGCTGGCTGTATAACTTTCCGGCTCTTCTTTTTCCGTCTTGGCAAGCGGCAACTGTCTCAGAATCATCACCTTGATGCGCCGGGCGTATGCTTCGGGGTCGCGAGAATCGTCCGTGTACGGCCGCTCCGGGCGACAACTGCATCCCGTCGCCATCAAGGCGATGATGCAAGCGACAACGCTGAACGGCGCCAATGCTCGTGCGGATTTCGTCATCGACGGGGTTCCTCTAGAAAACTGCTGGCCTTAAAAGCCATCGGCGAACGGCAGGAGAATGGCGCCACCATGCACGCGTCATCGATGACGCCACGCCATCGTGCGTCGCAGCGCAGGCTGCAACCCATGGCTCATTTTATACCGTAAGACGCCGTTCGGGTGAACCGGGCGCCGAGCCGTTCCCCCGCAGCGTCGCACGGGTGAATCGAAGTCGATCGGCATCACGTCATAGCACGCTCGGTGCGCGAGTCGCAGCCGTCGGCGAATCGATCGGCTCACCGATCCGCCGTGGTCTGAATTGGAAGGCCCGCCGGACACGGATGAAACGGTTGGCGGAGAAATCAGCTCGCGAACGAATTGAACTGGAACTCGGCAGAGCGGACGGACGTCCACCCTGCTGATATGCCGCGTCTGCGCCGGCCCCGCCTTGGTCGAACAGAGAGGACTTCGGAGAGGACTCGCCTCGCCAGTTGCGTGGCAGCGTCAAGCAATACCGCGATTAGAACTGGTCTATGGTCTCGCCATCGTGGATGCATAGCAGGCGTTTCCAGGTCTCGGCGTCGATCGAATCGTTGATGAACCGAATCGAGCCGTCAGCCAGCATCGCGTGAACGCCGCCTGGATGGTAGCTGCGCGCGGCGATGTTCGGTCGGTTTGCACCCCCGAGACAACGCAGCCGACTCACGTCGCCGCCCGTGGTGGGGCCGCTGCACCACGATGGTTGATCTGCGCGGCAGTCCTGCAGCGCATTGCCGTTTGGAACCTTCGGCGCCTCGGTCATCTTATCGGCCGAACTACATGACTGGGCCAATCCGCCGCTGAAGAACGATCCGGTCGGGTAGGCCCACGCACCGCGCCCGTCCGCGCTCGAGTCGCGGGTTAGGATTTCACTGACGGCGACCACGTTGCTGGTCCCGTCCTTGATGTCGGCCATCTGCGCACCGTAATGCCCAGCCGCGTTGAACACGGCGCGTTCGAAGTCCATGTTGGCGCCCGAAAACGAAGTCTGAGAATACGCGCTGCCGGCGCTGAAGCAAGCCGCATAGTTGCCTTTGGCGAACACCGGATTCACGCCCTCGGACAACACCCAACTCGCCTGCTCCGTACCGACACTGGGGCAGATCAACGTCTTGATGGCGGTCCCGACGACCTCGGCATTGTCCCCACCATCGCGTGCGCGACGGTTGAAGTTATACAGTTCATACAGTCCCTGCTGTTCGAGCTGGGGCAAAACGCACAACAGCCAACTGGCCCGCCACGACGTGCTGTTCGCGCCGTCGTACCAGGGTGTCGCTGAACCGTGGCTATTATGGATCCCTCCCGGCGGAAATCGGCCGACCGTGTCATGATAGTTGTGCAACGCGATCGCGATCTGCCGTATGTTGTTGCTGCACTGCGTTCGCCGCGCCGCCTCGCGCGCCGATTGAACCGCCGGCAGCAGCAGCGATACCAGAACCCCGATGATGGCGATGACCACCAACAGCTCAACCAGCGTGAACCCGGGCTTGGCCCTTCTCATTGTCCCGTTCCTTGTGCCGAACACTAGATAGAAGACATAACGGTCAGCGGATAGAACGATCAGACCGACGACCGCAACTCGATCTCACACCGAGCGAGCCTTTTGGATCCCGCCTCGCGACGGAACCCTCCACTGTACCAGAGAGGGACTCGTGGTCAGCCGACCACGAGTCTGTTGAGCTGCCGCGAGGTGACCGCTCGTCTCTCGCAATCTCGCGCCGCTGCACAGGGCGGTCAGAGCCGAATCGAACCAAGACCACTCACCCCGTCTGCTAGAAATTGTGGTGTTCGCGTGACAGTCTGTCAAGCGACGCACCTGCATCCCGAGCCGATCGAGATGCGCGCAAAGTGTTTGTCAGACACGATTTATGGACATTCGTAAAATGGCGCGGCTCGCAGTGGCCTTGGGCGCCAACGCAGCGTCAGCGGTCGAGGAGTTCTAGCGGAAGCACGCCCGACTCGTTTGCGAAAAACCGGGCGTTTCAATAGTGGCAGCCACGTTGGCCACGATTACGGCAACTGTTCCGCCTCGCTGCCTTCGGACGTGCTCACCGCGCGCCACACGTTCAGGTCGATCGCATCCGAGACAAAGCGGGTGGCGCCGTCGCAGAGCACGACCTGCACGCCGCCGGGGTGGCGGCTGCGGGATCCAAACATCGTCGGGTTGGTGGCATCGGTGATGGCGCACGGCAGACCCTGGTCCGGCAGGTTAACGCAGTAGCCGGCCGTATAGATGCGGTCGGGCAGGCGGCTGTTCGGCGGCAGGTAGCTGGTGAAATTACTGGCGTCACCCCACCACGTGAACCCGCGCAGATCCGATCCTTGTCCTTGCAGCACCTCGCCGACCATCAGCGTGTTGCTCGTGCCATCGATCAAGTCGGACATTTTTCGCCCAATGAACCGCTCTTCATAGCTCCTGGCCGCTCGAAAAGGCGCTCCCCGAAAAATGACGCCGTTCAGACTTGACGGCTGACTATAGCCGGTGGTCCCGTAATTCACGGCATAGTTGTGATTCGTCATGCCGCCAGTCGGAGCGTTGGGCAAGTCGCTCGGACAGGTGAACGCCGGAAAACGCTTCGTGGTTACGTTGGTCGTGTTCGGGGCCCCAGAGTACCGGACGCCTGTATAGGTTCGATCCGTCGTGGTGTCATCACCTCCCCAATTGACGTATTCCTCGGCGATGCTGCCTTGTTCGATGTACCGCAGGATCAACACCTGCCATGTCCCCCAACAGCACGGATTCGGGCCGGTGCCCGGTGGCAGGCTCTTTAGCGAGTCGTGATGGTTGTGCATCGCGATCCCGATTTGTTTCAGATTGTTCACGCACTGGGTCCGGCGTGCGGCCTCGCGCGCCGCCTGGATCGCCGGCAAGAGCAGAGCCACCAGGATCCCAATAATGGCGATCACCACCAACAATTCGACCAATGTGAAGCCCACGCGCCTGTAACGCAACATGACGCACCTCCGGAAAAACTCGAGAGACAATAACAACACAATCGAAAGACAAACGATTCTCGAACGTCGATCATTTGAGATCAAAGTCAAACTGATTGCCGCCGTCATGGGTGACCTCGGCGCTCAGCGTGCTATTGATGTTGTATTCGGGGGGAATCAAGGCTCGCGCTCGATGTGTCTCAGCCTCCGGCCCCGGCGGACCGGCCGGCGCGACGCCCTCCTCTTGGCTGGCACTGATCCGAACCGTGTACTTGCCAGGCGTCAGCCCTTGAGCCGCGGGAATCGCGTACTTCCCACCCTTGATGGTCGAACCATTGAGGTGCTTGCCGTCGGTCGAAGCAAACTCGATCGTCCCCGTTTGCAGCGGCGCGTCCTGGAATCGAACCGTCCCGGATATCT
The DNA here is from genome assembly GCA_032229885.1 of Candidatus Anammoximicrobium sp. Classification (GTDB taxonomy): domain Bacteria; phylum Planctomycetota; class Planctomycetia; order Pirellulales; family Pirellulaceae; genus Anammoximicrobium. The sequence goes on from JAVYAJ010000283.1 coordinate 21,893, forward strand.
CCACGCGCCCGCCGGTGTCGCGACCGCAACCGCCACTCGCGACCGCCATAAATAGCAGTGCGGGCCAACAGCTTGACAGGCTGCGGATCCCTGTGGAACGGGTGATCATGTCAGCCAAAGGACGGGAAAAGCGCATGCCCGAACCCCCTCTACATGCCACAGCTCAGCGAACACAAAGAAGCCGACGTTGAACATCTTGGAAAACTTGAAAAAGATCTTCCGCCCGACAATGCTCCGCGAAGCTGGCTTAGTGTTTCAGAAACATGTGTGGTTGTCAAGTATAGCTGACACATTTCGAATCGAACAGGTTGCCCGCAATCTGTCGGACAGGAAAAGCGTTCCGACAGCGTGGTCCGACAAACTTCGGACATTTCGAGCATCGTACTGGGATCGCCCTGCCAGCGAACGACTCTTTGATGTTTTTCGCTCGCCCGGCGCGCGGTCCGGCGAGCGATCGGACGCCAGCGCTTTCAACGCTCGCGAACTTGTGACGGTTCACGCGATGATTCATACTGTTTCGGCCTTGGCTCTCCCGCGGACCTAGCCCGGGGTTCTCGAACACGGATCTGCTCGCGGGCTTTTCTGTGCCACCATTGATTGTACGCGAGGACAAGCAGCCATCTAGAGCACGATCGAAACGCGAGCGGCGGGAATCCACAAGCCGACGCCCGTCCGTTACGCATCTCCCGATCTTCGGCGTGTCCTCTGTTGGCTGCCTTACCCTCGATCCGCCAAACCTGGAGGTTGGTTTCGCCTGTTTTCGGAACCCGGCCATGAACACGTCAACTTTGAACGAACCTTGGCAATTCTGGATCGACGTCGGCGGGACATTCACGGACTGTATCGCCCGGCGGCCGGATGGAACCCTGTTGCGGCACAAGCTCGAGCTACGACACAGGGTCTTGCGGTCGATCGCCACGACTTGGCCGTCCCTAATTTCGGGCAAGCCCGTGATCCAACTCAACCAACATCTTTCTAACTCCGTGGGATTGAGTGCGCTCCGCGGGATTGAGCACGGCAAAGATCGCATGAAAACCGTCATGCGACGGACGGGCCGCGTCCGGTTGTCCAGCTACCGCCGAGCGGACACAATCAAGGCTTGCTTCAACGCTGACGATCCAGCGCGCAACGGCAGTAGCAGATTGGCGCGGCCCGCAGTCGTCGGCTGCGCCCTGTCGGCGTTCGCCTCGTCCAGCACAGCGAAGGGAGAGCCGTCGGTTGTCGAGTCAGTGCATCGTCGTGCGCGGCGTCCGCGTCCATAACTTGAAAGGCATCGATCTGGACCTGCCGCGTGAGCGGTTGCTTGTGTTTTGCGGCGTCAGCGGCAGTGGCAAGACGAGCCTGGCGATCGATACGCTGTACGCCGAAGGCCAGCGGCGCTATATCGAAAGCTTCTCGCCCCAGGCCCGCCAGTTTCTCGAGCGGCTGGAGAAGCCGGACGCGGAGCGGATCGACGGCCTGCCGGCCGCACTGGCCGTGACCCGCAAGGCTACGACGCGTTCCAGCCGAGCCACGATCGTCTCGGCGACCGAGACGGCCGATTATCTGCGGCTGCTGTACGCCAAGATCGGGCGGATCTACTGTCGGGGCTGTGGCCGTGAGGTGCGTCGCGACACGCCGCAAAGCGCCGCCGAGCAGTTGGCGGCGCTGCCGAGCGGAACACGTTATCTGCTGACGTTCCTCCGTCATCCGGTGGCAGGTGAATCCGCGGCCGACATCGCGGACCGGCTGCGGGCGGACGGCTTTGTGCGGGCGATCATCGACGAGCGACTGGTTCGACTGGATCGAGCCGACTTCGGCGCGGGGCCGATCCACTCGCCGTTTCCCGTGGTTGTGGACCGTTTGACGGCGGCCGAGGTGGCGCCGTCACGACTGCGTGATTCCCTCGAGACGGCCTTTGCCAAAGGGCATGGCACGTGCCAGGCATGGACGCCCGTGGAGGGCGACCCGCACGACGACGGGACGGCGTCGTGCGCCGCGTCGGCGCGGCGCGATGACGAGACGGCGCCTCGCCTCGCAGGCAGCGCAGCTCGACTTTGGCGGATCGACGGCCGCCGGTGGCGACGGCTGACGTTCCACGACGCGCTGCGATGCGAAGACTGTGGGCGCGACTACGCGTCGCCCGAGCCGCGGCTGTTCGACTACAACAGCCCCTTGGGCGCCTGTCCGCACTGCGAAGGCTTTGGCGACCGGGTGGATATCGACATGGAACTGGTGGTTCCGGATCGCACGAAATCGTTGCGGGCCGGCGCCATCGCGCCGTGGAATTCGGCGGCCTATGCGCACGAGCTGACCGAACTGCTGGCGCTGGCCGACGACTACAACCTGCCCGTCGACGCGCCCTTCAGCGAACTGAACGAGGCCCAGTTGCAAATCGTCCGTGAAGGTGTCGCCGAGCGCGATTTCGGCGGCCTGCGCGGTTTTTTCGCCTGGCTGGAACGGCACGCGTACAAGGTGCAGATTCGAGCCTTTTTGGCGCGTTGGCGGAGCCACCGAACCTGCCCGGCGTGCCGGGGCGCGCGGTTGCGCGAGGAAGCGCTGGCGGCGCGGATCGGCGGAAAGGACATCGCCGAGGTCTGTCGGCTGAAGATCGCGGACGCGGGCGAATTTTTCCGTTCGCTGGCGTTGACCGACGCCGAGCGCGCGGTCGCACGCACGATGCTCGACCAGATCACGGCTCGGATTCGGTATCTGACCGACGTGGGGCTGGGCTATCTGCCGCTGGATCGCACCATTCGGACGCTCAGCGGAGGCGAAGCGCAACGGGTCGCCATGACGGCGACGCTGGGCTCGAACCTGGTCAATATGCTGTATGTCCTGGACGAGCCGTCCGCGGGCTTGCATCCGGGCGACGTCGCCCGGTTGACGAACGCGATCGTCCGCCTGCGCGATCGGGGCAATACGGTCATCGTGACCGAGCACGAGCCCGAGATTCTCCGGCGCGCCGATCAGGTGGTCGAGTTCGGACCGGGCGCCGGAGAAAACGGCGGGCGCGTGGTCTTTCAAGGCACGCCCGAGGAATTGCAGGCTGTGGGCGTCAGTGCAACCGGCGATTATCTCGCCGGCCGGCGCGGGGCGAACTTTCCCACTCAGCGGCGGGCGATCAATCGCGGCGCGATTCGATTGATCGGCGCTCGCGGGAACAACCTCAAGAACCTGACCGTCAGCTTTCCTCTGGGTGTGCTGTGCCTGGTGACGGGCGTCAGCGGCGCGGGCAAGAGCACGTTGGTCCACGAGACGTTGTACGGAGCGCTCTGCCGCCGCAAGCAGCGCGACGCGCCCGCGCCGCACCCGTACGACGACGTGTTGGGAGACGGGCAGATCGATGACGTGATGTTGGTCGATCAAAGCCCGATCGGCCGCTCGCCGCGTTCGAATCCGGCCACGTACGTCAAGGCGTTCGATCCGATTCGCGAGGTCTTTGCCCAGACGATCGACGCCCGTACGCACAACTACCCGGCCAGCCACTTCAGCTTCAATGTCGATGGCGGACGCTGTGAAACCTGTCGCGGCGACGGTTTTTTGGAAATCGACATGCAGTTTCTGCCGGACGTATACGTCAAGTGCGCCGAGTGCCAAGGCGCACGGTATCGTCGGCAGATTCTCGAAGTGGTCTACCGCGGGCGCAACATCGCCGAAGTCCTCGAGATGACCGTCCGCGAAGCGTTCGCGTTCTTTCGCGGGCAAGCCAAAGTGCAGGCCCGGTTGAAGCAGTTGATCGACGTGGGATTGGATTATCTGCGGTTGGGCCAGCCGGTCGCGACGCTGTCGTCCGGCGAGGCGCAGCGGCTGAAGCTGGCCGCGTACATGTCGGCAGCCACTCGGCATCGCACGCTGTTCCTATTGGACGAGCCGACGACCGGCCTGCACTTTGCCGACGTCGTCAGGCTGCTCGATTGTTTCGATGCGCTGTTGGCCGTGGGGCATTCGCTGGTCGTCGTCGAACACAACGTCCAGTTGATGAAGGCGGCCGACTGGATCATCGACCTGGGGCCGGGCGCCGCCGACCAGGGCGGCACGGTTGTCATCGAAGGTCCGCCCGAGATCGTGGCCACCTGCCCGCGATCCGTAACGGGGCGTTTTCTGCGTGAGCAGCGGGCGTCGTAGCCAGTTTTTCCCGAGCCCAGCGAGGACGCGCGACGGTGGCTCGTGTTGTGGTGGTAAGCGGCTGGAAGCCGCTTCCGCGAGGGATATCGCGCGGCGGCTTCGCGCGGTGGCTTTGCGGCGACGAGGGCTCGTGTTGTTGCGAGCGCTCGCAGCTCGTGTATGCTCCGAGCCATGCTCTGGGCGGCACACGTGGCGTGTGCCCACTGCGGCCTTTGAACCGCGCCGTCGGGATCGTGCCGCAGCCCGCGCCGCCCCGGTCATTCGTGCCGCAACGCTTCGATGGGACTCATCAGGGCTGCGCGGCGCGCCGGATAGACGCCGAACACGACCCCCGTCAGCACGGACGTGCTAAAGGCGATGATCACCGCCCACCAACTCAAAGCCGTCTCGATGTCGGCCAACTGCGAGACGACAATCGGGATCGCGACTCCCAAAAAGATGCCCATCAATCCGCCGCCCGACGACAAGACCATGCTTTCGACCATGAACTGGGTGACGATATGCGTCCGCGTGGCTCCGAGCGCGCGGCGGATCCCGATCTCCTTGGTTCGTTCCGAGACGGTGGCCAGCATGATGTTCATGATGCCGATGCCGCCGACCAGCAGCGAGATTCCGGCGATCGAGCCGAGCACCAGGTTCCAGATCTGCTTTTCGTGCTCGGCTTGGCGCAGCAGCTCGAGCGGCACTTGGATCTCGTAATCGGCCTTGTTCGGGTGTCGCTGTTCGAGCAGCTTGCGGACCATCGCCGCCGTCGGGCTGACCAGGGTCTCGTCGTACAACGTCAGCGTGATTTCGTGGAGCTGCGTCCGCTCGAAGTCGCGACCTCCGGAACGTACGATCAGTTGCAGTTCGCCGAACCGGCTACGAGCCGAGTTGAGCGGGATATAGATATCGTTGTTTTGGTTCTGAGCCCCGATTGCCCCCGGAATCGCCCCGCCGCTGTCCTGTGCGTGCAACACGCCGACGACGACGAAGGCCCCGTTGCCCAACAGCACGGCCTTGCCGAGCGGGTCTTCGTACAAGAACAGCCGTTCCGCGGCCCCGGCGGCCAGCACGGCGACATTGGCCAGCAGCGTATCGTCCATCTTCGTCAAGAAGCGACCGCGTTGCATCGTCAGTCGTTTGACGGCCTGATATTCGGGCGTGGTCCCCAGGATGCGGGCATTCGAGATTCGATGTCGGCCGTACTGCGCGTTCTTGCGGAGCAGCGAGACCGGCACCGCTTGCTTGACCGTGGGCAGGGCCTCGGCGAGGACATCGTAGTCGGCGTATTTCAAGCCGTATTCCGCCACGCGACTGGCCTGCCGTTGGCTGCTCGTCCCGGTCGACGCGTCGCGATCGTCGTCGGCCGGCTTGACGCTGCGGACAATCACGTTCGCCGCGCCCAACTGGCGAATCTGCTCGACTGCGCGGCGTTTGGATCCCTCGCCGATGGCCAGCATGGCGATCACCGAACTGACGCCCAGAATCGTTCCCAGCATGGTCAACAAACTGCGCAGCTTGTTGAGCATCAGATTGCGAACGGACAGTTCGATGATTTTCCACCACATGGATCAGAAGGCCTTGGCCGTCACGCTGATCGCGGCGGAACGCGTGGGCTCGGCCACGGGCGCCGTAGACGAGGCAGACTTGGGCGCGGCAGACTTGGATGGGGCAGGCACGGATTGGGCAGGCACGGTCGGCGTTTCGGCGGCGCCCGCCAAGGCGTCTTTCGGCGGCGCGTTGTCCGTCGTCGGGCGGGCCGCGTCGATGATCGCCATGGGATTGAGCACCACGCGCTGGCCGGCCGCGATGCCGTCGGTGACCTGCACCAGCTTGTCGTTCGTCCGGCCGAGTTTGATGGGTTGTTTCCGAGGCATCCCGTTCTGGTCGACGTAGCAGGCCGTCTCTTTGCCTTCCTGGATGATGGCCTGCACAGGAACGGTCAACACGTTCTCGAGTCGATCGACGCTGATGTCGGCCACCGCCGTCATCCCCGGTTTGAGATGCTCGACGGGCACATCGATGGTGATGATCGTCTGATAGACCTTTGTGTCCGAGCTGAACCAGCCGCCCTGGTCCGGCAGAACGGCCACCGACTTGACGGTCGCGGGATACCGGCGATCCGGAAAAGCGTCCACGCGAACCCCGGCCCTCAAGCCGGGTTTCATCTGGTCCAGGACGGATTCATGGATCGAGGTTTTGACCTGCATCCGCTCGAGGTTTGGCAGCGACAGGATTCGCTGTCGAGGGCGGATGGCGGCGCCTTCGCGGATCTCTTCATTGAACCGGTCGACGGGCGCGTACGCGACCATTCCATCCTGAGGCGCGACGATCGTGCACCGCTCGATCTGTTTCTCGAATCGGGCCAACCGTTCTTCGGCTTTCTTCAGCGTCTGGTTGGCGGCATCCAAGGCCGCTTTGGTCTGGGCCAGCATGGCTTCGTTGTTGCGTTTGACTTGCTCGACCTTGCGAACGGCCGTTTCCACCTTGCCCTTCAGCCTCAGTTCTTCCATCTGCTTTTCATAACGCTGCTTTTTCTCGAGCGTGGCCAGTTGGGTGTCGAGCTTGTTGATCTTGGCCGCGTACTGGCTTTCGGACTGCAGCAGATCCAGGCGAGTCTGATCCAACTGGTGCTGCCCCGCGTAGCCGAGCTTGAACAGGGCCTCGATCCCGCGACGCTCGTTGCGCTTCAGTTCCAGCGAGGCCTGCGCGCCGAGGATCTCGTTGTTGACGTCCTCGATCGTGCGATTGATGGCTTCGACTTCGAGCTTGTACGTCCCGTTCTGCTGGTCGACGAACATCTCGCGCTCGAGCGTCGCCAACTCGACGTCGAGCAGGGCGTCGGCCAGCGTCGTTTCGTTCTGCGTGACCTGGTTCTCGTGCTTTGCTTCCGCCTGGATCTGGATCGCCCGAGCCGACTCGGTGTCGATGATCTGACGATCCAGTCGTTCGCGATGTCCGGCCGAATCGAATTCGACCAGCAGGTCGCCTTTTTTCACCGATGTCCCGTTGGGAACGATCGAGATGATCTGCGTGCCGACGATTCCGTCGCCTTCGACGTCATCGACCTCGCAGAGGATCTCGACGTTGCTCTGGCTCTCAAGATTACCTCGTTCGGTAACGGAGATCGGCAGGTCGGTGAGCGCCACGGTGTGCAGGACCAGCGGCTGCGTCAGCGTGGCGCCCGGGCCGTGATACCACCTGAAGGCGAACAGGCCGCCGCCGACGGCGCCAGCCAGCAAGACCACGGCGATCGACCAACGGCCTAAGGATCGGGATAACCCGCTGCGGCGCAGCGGCGCGCGGTCCGGCTTTTGTCTACTCGCATGGCTCATCAGCATTTCCCGGAACGAAGGAGAGGAAGGCAATTTCATCGGACACATTGGAATTGGCGACCGATCGCTTTCGTGCTTCAGCACGGCTCGCCGCCGCACGCCACGGGGGGCGGCGCGCCGTCAGCGGGCACGGGTCAATTCCTTCGGCATCCGTCCACGAACAACCGCCATGGGCGGAAGTCGTCACCAAGTCCGCCGATCGACCGCGGTCCAGCCGACAGCTCGTCCAGGTGGGCTCGAGCGGTGTTGGGCTTCGGCATGTCGATCTCAGACGAATGGTTGTCTCTTTCCGGTGTGGCTCGCGCGGGCCTAGAGCGAGTCACTCGGGCAGGTCGTTTGCGCTCGATTCAGGCTAGTTGGCCGGCGCCATGCGCGAGGCTGCTACCACGGGATGCGGGCCATCGCATCGAACGGCGCTATCGCCACCAAGCCTATCGACCACCATACTGTATTGTATTGGCTCACAAAAGTGTGTAAACCGCAATCGGAGAGAAAAAGTCATCGACCTCCGAAATGCACGGCGCACCGTTCAACATCCGATGCCGTGAAACGACGCCCGCAGGCTTCTCGAACGGACACGAGCAAAGCCTTCCCTTCGGAAACGGCGCCCGTAGACACGTCGCTTCCATGCGGTGCGTAGGTTCAAACGCCCGCACCGTTGGCACGGTCTGTGTGGCGCCGACGGGCCTCGGTGTGGCGCCTGCGGGCCAAAGTCTTCGAGACGGACGAACTCAGGTGTACGCCTCGATCCACTGGTAGATCCTTTGTTCCGCTTCGGGAGGAACGCTATGGCCTTGGCGATGGTTGAACAGGCCCACGCGCGGCGGGCCGGGAATCTCCTCGGCGTACAAGCGATAGACGTTCAGCGCGGCGGCGATGAACGGCCAACTGCGATCGCCATCAGCCGAGTCGCCGCCGAGCAGCAGGAAGGCGCGCGGCGCGATCAGGCTCAACAACTCGTGATGGTCGTGGGCCAACGGTTCGCGGCGAACCGCGTCGCCCAGATACCACGACGCCTCCCAATTGGAGAATCGGATCCCGATCCCGCCCTCGCTGCTGACCGCGGCGCGAATGCGGTCGTCGAACGCCGCCAGATACAGAGCCTCTTTGGCGCCCAGCGAGTGCCCGACCGCGGCCAGACGCGTCGGATCGACCTCCGGAACGCGGCTCAAAATGTCCACCGCCACGATCGCGTCGTACAACATTTTGGCCATGCCTCGCGAGCCGGGATGACGGGCCTTGAACGCATCGACGTGTTTTTGATAGGCAATACTCAGATCGTCCGACCAGAGGAAACAGCGTGGACAGATCGTCACAAACCCGCGCTGCGCCAGCTTCAGGCCAAACGCTTTTTCCGGATCGCCTTCGACGCCCGCCGACTGGCGAATGGTGAGCCGCGTGGTCGCGTGCAGGGCCACCGCCCCCGGACAAGACTTAGGCAGCGGCTGGGGTTTGAGCAGATACGCCTCGACGGGCAGGCCCGGCTCGACCTCGTAGCGGATCCGTTGCCGCACGACGCCGTCGCGTCGATCTTCCTCGATCACCTCGAACTCGGGCGTCGCGGGCCGCCCGACGTGAAACTCGCCGAGAAATTCCAGCCACCACGCGCGGATCTGTTCGCGGCGCGCCTGCCAGGCTGCACGCGTGGTGATCGGGTGATTCGCGTCGTCGACCAACAACGGCGACAGGGGGGCGTCCCCCGCCGGAACCACGGCCGGCGGGCGTTGAACGTCGGCCAGCCAAGCCACGTCACGACTCGCGTTCGGCGAGGCAAACGCCGCGAGGCGCGGGAGCGAACAGGCCGCTGCCGTGGCCGCCAAGAATCGCCGTCGGGTAACCGTCATCATGCTTCCTCTCGCTGTGCGATCATCCGGATTCGAACATCGCGGGCCGATGCGCGTCGGATCGTGCGCCGCCGGTCAGACCCGCGCGCAAGATACGCCGCACACCGCGCCCGCGGCCTTCGTATCCGCGGCCGAGCGTGGCCGCGGACACGTCCCGGCCACGCATCAGCCTGGCTCGACTTCCCAGCCAGGCCGATACGCCTTCGAGATATACGCGTCGGCCTTCGGGCAATTCGTGGCCCGCAGTTGCTGGGCATCCCACTCGAGCCGCTGGCCGGTTCGATAGGCCACGTTCCCCAGCAGCACGGCCTCGGTCAGCGCGCCGGAATAATCAAAGTTGCAGGTCGTGGGCGAGCCGTCCTTGCAAGCCTTGATCCACTCGGCATGGTGACCGATCGAGGCCGGGATCGTCTGCGGCGGCGGCTGGAAATTGGCGAACTTCTCCGTGGGGAACAGCCGGTAATTTCCGTAGTCAGCGTACATCTTGCCCTCGCTGCCCACGAACATCACGCCGTTGCCCGGAACCCGCTCGCCAGCGACCTCGCGCGGAATCAGGTTCCCGTCGTACCACGTGAACCGGACGGGCGCCAGGCCCTCGCGGGCGGGGAACTCGTAGCGAACGATCAGGCCCAGGGGGCACGTTTCGGGATGCACCGGCGGCCCTTCCGCTTCGCAACTGGTCGGATGCCGCAGCTTGAGCGCCCAGAAAGGAAGGTCCATGTAATGGCACGCCATGTCGCCCAACGTTCCTTGCCCGAAGTCCCACCAGCGGCGCCACTGGGCCGGGTGGTAACGGCCTGGCCAAAACGGACGATACGGCGCCGGACCGAGCCACAGATCCCAATTCAAGTTCGGCGGCGGCTCTTGGCCGCCCTCGGGACGATCGCCGCCGCCCCAGCCTTTGCCGACCCAGACGTGGACCTCGGTCACGTCGCCGATCGCGCCGGATTGGATGATCTCGACTACACGGCGATAGTTGTCGCCCGCATGGATCTGCGTGCCCAACTGGGTCGCGACGCCGTGTTTTTTGGCCGCCTCGGCCACGATCCGCGATTCCCGCACGGTGTGAGTCAGCGGCTTTTCGCAGTACACATGCAACCCGGCTCGAATCGCTCGAATCGTCGCCGGGGCATGGTTGTGGTCCGCGGTACCGATCACGACGGCATCGATCTTGCCCGCTTCCTTGTCCAGCATCTCGCGATAATCGGCATACTTTCGGGCATCCGGGAAACGCTGCGCACAGCGGTCCAGATAGTTCGAGTCGACATCGCACAGGGCGACGATGTTCTCGTCTTGGACACCGGCGACGTCGGCCGCGGCTCGATTGGCCGTCCCGATGCAGGCGATGTTCAGCTTTTGGTTGGGGGACTCCGAAGCTCGCCCGGCCGTCTGACTCCACACGCCACCGGACAGCGCCGCGAGGCCGAGGCCCGAGGTTCTCAGAAAATCACGGCGACGAAAACTCGTTTGGCTTGGCATGTGTTGCATTCTCCTGTGTTGGTTGAGGGGGGACAAACGCCAGACATCGACCGAGCTTCGTCGGATGGGCCGTGTGCCGGTTCGCCGGAACCGCGCGGTAGGCAGAGGGCGAGGCGCGTTCGTGTCTGTGGTTCGCGTAATGTGGAGGAAGGCTTTGACACGCAAGAGTCTAATCTACGGGGCAGGCTGTCGCAACCAAATGAGCCGACCGATGGGCCGGCACGTTTGCGACGCGGCCCTTGATCCGGCCCTCGGCCACGGCTCGTCTCAATCCATTCATGAGCGGCCCTCGACCTGCTGTCTTCAGATTGCTGCTTTCCCCCCTACTGCCCTTTGACGGCCCGCACGAGCCTCGTCCGCCGCGCGAAACGATGCCGCCTCTCGCGAACAACTAGAAGGTCCACATAGTGGGAATCGTAGAATAACTTTCCGAACAAAGCGGAATCAAGATTGACACGCTTGAATAACGTCTTCTAGAATGGCTATGTTGAGTGAACAACGTTTGACGGTTGTAGCGTTGCTTGCAACATTCCCACCTAATTGACAACACGCCTGTTGACAGCGTCCGCATTCGGGAGGAACCCGTCGCCGACGCTTGTGACCGCAACGAGAGAGCAGGGTTGCACGGATGCCCGGATGGCACGATTCGCCGCATGATTGCGCGGCGAGCTTGACTGCTTCCAACCTATCTTGGCCGCACACACCACAGATCCATGATTGTTGCGAAATACTACCAAGAAGCGGCGGGGATCAGTCCCCATGAACTGGAGACGGTGCGCCAGTGCTTTGCCAACGACGGCTGCCTGGACTCGGTGACGCTCGAGCTGGGGTACAGCTCGGCGGACGAGCTGATGCGGGCTGTCGGCGACGCGCTCGGCATGGAGTACGCAGATCTGTCGATGGTCACCGTCGACGCGACGATCCTGCGGCGATTTCCGTTGCGGCTGATCCATCGTTACGGCGCGTTTCCGCTGGCGCATCGCGATGGTTCGTTGGTGGTGGCGGTCAGCAACCCATTCGACTTATCCGCGCTGGATGCGGTCGGCGCCGCCGTTCCGGAGAGCATCGTCCCGGTGATCGCGTTGGCGGACGAGCTGGCTCGGCTGGTCAAAACGCACCTGGGCGTCGGCGCCGAGACGATCGACGACTTGCTGGCGATTCGCGAGCAGCAGGACGATCGCATCGAGGTTCTCGACGAGCCGGAATTTGACCGGTCCGAAGCCTCGGAGGCTGCTCAAGAAGCGTCGGTCGTGCGGCTGGTCAACGAGATTTTGATCGAGGCGGTGGACGGGCGCGCCAGCGACATTCACCTCGAAGCCCAGGCGGACGGCTTGAAGATTCGCTATCGCATCGATGGCGTGCTGCAAACCCAGCCCGCCCCTCCGCAGATCCACCGTTTCCAGGCTGCGATCATCAGCCGCCTGAAGATCATGGCGCGGTTGAACATCGCCGAAAAACGCGTGCCGCAGGATGGACGGATCAAGCTGCGCGTCTCCGGTCGCGAGATCGACATCCGCGTGTCGATGATCCCGATGCTGCACGGCGAAGGGATCGTGATGCGAATTCTGGACAAGAGCCGGCTGAATTTTTCGCTTCGCGGCGTGGGGATGGGCCGCGATGTGTACCAGAAGTTCCAGCAGCTGATCAAACTGCCGCACGGGATTATCCTGGTCACGGGTCCCACTGGATCAGGCAAGACGACGACGCTGTACAGCGCCTTGAACGAACTGAAGAACGAACAAACCAAGATCATCACGACCGAAGATCCCATCGAGTATCAACTGGATGGAATCAACCAGATCCAGGTTCACTCGAAGGTCGGGCTGACATTTGCGGCCAGCCTGCGGAGTATTTTGCGGCACGATCCGGACGTGGTGCTGGTGGGCGAGATCCGCGACTTTGAAACCGCCGAAAACGCCGTCCAGGCGTCGCTGACCGGCCATCTGGTGTTCAGCACGCTGCACACCAACGACGCCGCGGGCGCGTTCATGCGGCTGGCGGACATGGGGGTCGAACCGTTTCTGGTCTGCAGCACGGTCGAAGGCGTGCTGGCCCAGCGGCTGGTGCGGACGCTGTGCCAACAGTGCAGCGAGCCGCATACGCCTTCGCGCGAAGACGTCCCCGAAGATTTTCCTTGGGAGGAATGCGAGCGCGAGGGACGGACGATCTACCGCGCGGTCGGGTGCCGCGAGTGCCGCGGCACGGGTTATCGCGGGCGGACGGGCATCTACGAATTGTTGGTCAGCAACGACGAAGTCCGTCGCCTGGCGGCCGAACGCGCGCCCACCAATTTAGTGAAGAACGCCGCCGTGGCGGCCGGGATGCGAACCCTGCGCCAGGATGGCTGGAGAAATGTGCTGCGCGGCCAGACGACGATCGAAGAAGTGCTGCGCGTGACCAAGACGGACTAGTTTTTAGGTGTCCTCGTTCCGCGCGGCCGCACAGAACCACACGCGTGGCGCAGGGCGCCGACGTCCTGCCGAGAAAATCTGCCTAGTGGCGCGCGATGCCTCAATTCACCTACACCGCACGAACGCTGGCCGGCGAAAATGTGAGTGGGACGCTCACGGCGGGCAGCAAACGCGAACTGTTGGCCGCGCTGACCGACCGGGCGCTGTTCCCGCTGCACGTCGCGGAAAAGCGACGCTCGCCGTGGCAGATGCAGCGGCGCGTCAAGACCGCAGAGTTGGTGTCCAACCTGGCCCAACTGGCGGACCTGCTGCAGAACGGCGTGCCGCTGCTCGAGTCGCTCGGCATCCTGGCGGCCCAGTGTCCTCATCCAGGGCTGGCCGATGTGCTGACGGACGTCCGCGATCAGGTCGCCGAAGGCGCCCCGCTGGACGAAGCGATGAACAAGCATCGCGAGTTGTTCGGCGACCTGGCGGTCAGCATGGTTCGCGCGGGCGGCGAAGGCGCGTTCCTCGAGGATGCGTTGAAGCGCACCGCCGACTTCCTGGAACAGCAGCAAGAATTGAAAGGCCGCGTGACGGGGGCCATGATCTATCCCGTGTTCCTGGCCTCGTTGGGCGCGGTCATCACGGTTGTGTTGATCGTCGTGTTCGTGCCGAAGTTCGCCGAGCTGTTTGCGCGGCTCGAACAGGCGGGCGGCGGCCTGCCGTTGCCGACGGTGGTTCTGCTGGGGGTGAGCGATTTCCTGGGACGCTACGGGGTGGGCGTGCTCGCCGCGCTGGCTGCCCTGACGTACTGGTTGCGGCGCGTGGCGCGAGGCGAGCGGGGACGCCTGTGGATCGATCGCTGGAAACTGAAAATTCCGCTGGCCGGACCCGTGTTCCACGGCTATGCCGTATCGCGGTTTTGCCGGATTCTGGGAACCCTGCTGCACAACGGGGTGCCCTTGCTGCGGTCGCTGGAGATCAGCAGCGACTCGGCCGGGAATCGGGTGCTGGCGCAGGCCATCCGCGACTCGGCGGAAAATGTCTCGGCGGGCGAGACGCTGTCCGAGCCTCTGGCGGCGTGTGGCCTGATTCCTCGGGCGGTGATGGCCATGATCCACGTCGCCGAGCAGGCGAATAATTTGGACCACGTTTTGGTCAGCATCGCGGATGGCATCGATCGCCGCACCGCGCGTCAGATCGACGTCATGGTTCGCATGGCCGAGCCGGCGATGCTGCTGGTGATGGGAGTGTTGATCGGGTTCGTACTGGTGGCTCTGCTGCTGCCCGTGTTCGATACCATGACGACAATGGGGTAGGAAAACGAGAGGAGAAGTTGTAATGAGGACCACCGGAACGACTTGGGTAGCTTGTGCGCGACGGCGCGGCGGGCGATCTGGATTTACGTTGACCGAGATGTTGATCGTGCTCGCGATCCTGGTGATGCTGGTCGCGCTCGTGGTGCCGCGATTCATGGGGGCGCGCAAAAAGGCGGACGTCAACGCGGCGCAGTCGCAGATCGGCCTGTTCCGCGGCGCGCTCGAGCGGTACGCCTTGGACACCCGCGGCTTTCCCACGAGCGAGCAGGGCTTGCAAGCCCTGCTGACGGCGCCCAGCGACGACAGCGAGTCGACGCAGCGCGGCTGGGAAGGCCCGTACGTGAGCGCGGACGCCATTCCCAAAGACCCGTGGGGCAACGACTATCAGTACGTGTATCCGCCGGAACGCGGGCGCACCGATGCGCCGGACATCTGGTCCTTTGGACCGGACGGCGAGGACAACACCGAAGACGATATCTGCAGTTGGACCGTCGGGGGCGGGGGGGATGCCGGCGAACCCGGCGCTCCTCGAGAGAATCGTGACATCGATGTCGATGTGAACGTCGGCGGTCCGGCGGCGCCCGCGCCCCCAGCAGCGCCGGCGCCCGCACGGTAGGGTCGCGCTCGACCCGAGCGCGAATGGCAAGACGTGTCGCGAACACGCGGACGAGTCTCGCGGCGTCGCCTGAACGGCCGATGGTGATGTGTTGTGTTTACCCTACAACTCGCCCGTCTGAGACGCGCGGTTCGCCGGCCCCGGCGACCTCGGCCCCTAGGCTTGGCTCCGCAGTCCGCCTTGGCTCGATCGCTCGCTCCGGCTCGGCCAGGGTTCACCTTGATCGAGCTGCTGCTGGTCCTGGCCCTGCTGGCCGTTGCCGTCTCGCTGGGAATTCCGTCGCTGCGAAAACTGGCGACCAAGAGCCAGTTGCGCGAGTCCGCGCGACGCCTCCGTGTGCGCCTGATGGAAGCCCGGCTGACGGCCATCGAGTCGGAACGTATAACCTATTTTCGCTATCAGATCGGCGGTGATCGCTACGAGGTGGGGCAGCAGGATTCCGGCCCGATCTCCGCGGGCGGGCCAGCGGCTGAGGCGTCGGATGACGACCAGGCCGGCTGGGCGGACACGGCGGAAACGGAGTCCTTGCCGCTCGGGGTATCGTTCGCGGATCCATCCTCAGCCGTGACGCCAGGCGCGACGGTCGAGTCGAGCATCGCCGCCCGGGGGAACGTCGATCTACCGAGCGCTGACCAGGCAGGCGGCAGCCAGATGGGCGGCGACACGCCGAGCAACGAAGCGGACTGGGCGGCGCCGCTGCTGTTCCTGCCCAATGGCCGAACGCATAATGCGCGGATCGCGATGGTCAGCCCGCCGTATCGCATCGAGCTGCGCGTTCGCGGTTTGACCGGCGCCATTCAAGTCTCGGCTGTCGAGTTTCTGCCCACGCCGGATGCCGAGTCGCTGGTCGACTCGGTGGGGATCGACGATCATCCCGTGCGCGATCCGGAGGACGGGCCATGAGGTCTCGCCAACGCCGCGGATTCTCGCTGATGGAGGTCCTGCTGGCCTCGGCCATCTTGGTGACCTGCCTGATCGTGCTGGGCGAGCTGGCAGAGGTCGGCCGCCGGCACGCGCGCGACGCCGAGCAGTGGGGGACGGCGCAACTGGTGTGTCGCAGCCTGCTGAACGAGATCCTGGCCGGCGCTGCGCCGTTGGAATCGCAAGCGGCGACCGAGGCGGCCGACCTGCCGGGGTGGTCCCAGATGGTGCGCATCGAAGCGATCGGCAGCTACGGCTTGTCCTGCGTCACGGTGAGCGTCACTCGCGCCGCGCCGGCCGATCTGGAGACGCCCGGCGGCGCCCGCGGCAAGTCGTTTTCGTTGAGCCGCCTGGTGTTCGCGCCGGACCGCGACGCCTCGACCGCCGCGCCGTCTCCGGAAGGAAGTTCACAAGAGGGAATGGCGTCGGAAGGAAATGCGCCAACGGGAGACTCGCCAGAGATGACCGCGCCGCCCTCGGCCGCGGCGGAGGGCGAGCTGCCATGAGGACGCCGCGTGGCGACGGGTTCACGCTGATCGAAATGGTTCTGGCCACCGCGTTGTGCGCGGTTCTGCTGTTGGCGTTGTGGATGCTGATGAGCACCTATGGCGATCTGTTTGACAAGGGCCAGGAGCAGGTCGAGCGCGCCCAGTTGTGCCGAACCCTGCTGGAACAGTTCGCCGAGGACCTGCGGACGGCGATCCAGGATCCGCTGCCGGCCACGGAGAACGAGGCTGGCGGCGAGGCGCAGCGCCGCCGATTTGGGCTGTTCGGAACGTCGCGCGAGCTGCGTTTCGACGTTCTGCAGCCCGCGTTGATCCAGGGCAACGCGACTCCGGTCGGACAGGCCGACACGCATTGGGGCGAGCCCCAGGCCGCCCGCGTGCCCGAGCTGCGGACGGTCCATTATTCGTTCGTCGCGCCGACGATTGGCGAAGACTTGGCGTCGATGCCGTCGAGCGGTCTCGTGCGAACCGAGCTGGATTTCGAGACGCCCGTGGAGCTCGAAGCGGATTCACCGGTGACGGACATCGTCGACCTGGCGAGCGGGCTGAGCGACGCCAGCGATTCGGGCGCCGCCGATGGGATAGATGATCCCACGGAATCAAGTCCGCTGTTCGACGACGCAAGGCTTGTCGTTCCCGAAGTAGCCGCGCTGGCGTTCCGCTATTTCGATGGCCGAAACTGGTTCGATTCCTGGAACAGCCTCGAGCGCAAGGCGTTGCCCGCGGCAGTCGAGGTCCAGTTGCAGTTGGTCGCCCTGCCGTCGCGCGCGCGTCGCAGCCAGGCGGATCCGCGGGCGGATGCGGCGCCCGAGGCAACCGAGCCCGCGGCCCGCGGCGATCTGGACGACGAGCTTGCCTCGGCCGCGCCCTCCGCCAGCACTTCGACTGCCCGCGCGTATCGGCTGGTCGTCGATCTGCCCGGTTCGCCTCGCTATCGGCCGCCGCCCGTCGAGACGCAAGCGTTGGCGCGGCCGACTGTCCGGATCCCGTCGCGGCGCGCGCCCGCCCCTCGCGCAACGGCTCCGCCGACGCCCGCGCCGTTGCCCGAAGACTGGATCCGAACGAGAAAGCAATGAACGCCGTGTGGGTGACCAATTCGCGATCCCGGATCCGCCGAGGCGCCGTACCGACGCGGGTGCGCCGCCGGCGCGGCTTTATCGTTCTCGTCGTGATGGTCGTGGTCGCCATGGTCACGCTGGCCGGTCTGAGTTTCGTGATGAGTCTGTCGATCGAAAACAAGGCCGTTCATCGACAGGGCGACCAGTTGCAACTGACCGAAGCCTTGGCCAGCGGCGGGGAACTGCTGCGAGCGTTCTGTAGCCAGTCGGCTCGAGATCGGGACGACGCGGGCGGCACGGACAACAACGCGGCGGTCTTTGCCGAAGTCGCGCTCGGCGCGGATGACGACTTGGATGCGGCGGTGCGACTGCGCGTTCTTTCGCCGGACGATGTGGACGCGCCGGATGGGACGCGACACGCAGGGCTGCAAAACGAGTCCGCGCGTCTGCATCTGGGAATGCTGGTCGAGTGGGAACGTCGCCATCCGGGCAGCGCCCAGGCTGCCCTGCTCCAGTTGCCGGGGATGTCCGAGACGGCCGCGGCCGCGATCCTGGATTGGTTGGACGCGGATGAACAGCCGCGGCCACAAGGCGCCGAGGCCGACTATTACGCGAGTCGGGGCCTGCCGTACGAGCCGCGCAACGGCGTGCCCGCAGTGCTCGAAGAACTGCTGCTGGTTCGCGACGTCGGTCGCGCGGCCCTGCTGGGCGCCGAGGCCGACCTGAACGTGCCGGACCTTGCCGATCAATCGGCCGTAGCAACCGCCGTGGCCGCCGCAACCACAGCCGCGGGCGACGTGCCCTGGTCTCGCGTGCTGACCATCTACAGCGCAGAGCGCAATGTGACCTACGATGGCCAGCCGCGAATCAATCTCAACGATCCAGACTTGAAGCGACTGCACGCCGGATTGACCGAGGCGTTCGACCGTTCGTGGGCCGATTTCGTGGTGGCCTGGCGACAGTACGGTCCGGCGCCGGGCGAGGTTGCCCGCCCTCTCGCTTCAGGGCCACGCCGCCCGTCGAACGCGGCACGCCCCCAACGCGCCACGCGCGGCGCGCCGTCGCCGGCGGACGAGACGCAGGTGGATCTCTCGACGCCGCCGGCCCACGCGATCGAATCCGCGTTGGACCTTGTGGGAGCGGCGGTGATCTTGCCGGCGAAATCCGCAGCGGATCGAGACGAACCGCGCCCCGCCTTGTTCTGCCCGCTGGAAGACGACCCCCAGGCCCTCCGCGATCAACTGCCGCGACTGGCGGATCTGACCACCACTCGCGACGAGCAGGTCGTCACGGGACGGGTGAATATCAATCTGGCGCCGCGGTGCGTTCTGCTGGGCATCCCCGGAGTCGACGCGACGCTGGCGGATCGCATTCTGGCTTCGCGGGGCACCGTGACGAGCGCCGCCGACCTGGCCACGCGCCACGGCCTGTGGCTGCTGTTCGAAGGGGTGGTCGACCGGGCCGCGATGCGCGAGCTCTGGCCGTACATCACGGGCGCGGGCGATGTGTTCCGCGCCGAGCTCGAAGCATCTCGCGTCGACGCGGCGCGGGCCGTTCGGGCCGAGGTCGTCGTGGACGCGAGCCAGTCGCCGCCCCGCCAGGTGTATTGGAGGACGCTGCCAGCCGGGCCGCGTCCAGAGTCCGCGCGGTGAGCCGAGCCGTGGCGAATAGCCGTGGAGGACGATGCTCTGTCGCGGCCGCACGAGGCAGAACGCGGCGCCCCAGGCTTTATGACGATTGAGATCAGTCGTACCGCAAAAACGAGGTCGGCCGCGTCGTCTTCAGGCTTCCCAACGGCCCGCGTGCCAATCGCTCTGTCCTTCCTCAGCAGGAACGACGAGCCAAGTGGATCCCGGCGGCCAGAGGCAGGGATCTGCATAGTGCTTGGCCATGGCGATCGCCTCGTCAGGGCCCGTGGCGCTGACTCGCCAGGTTCCGGTCGCGCTGATGACAAAAGGCGTTGAAGACGCGAAAAGCGATACGAGGAAATCCATTTCAACAGTCTCTCTGATGCTCGACGTTATGACTTGTCGATCCGTGTCGCTGGGCTCGCGTCTATCGCTTGCAGGTCCGGGCCCGTCCGCGTGTGGTCCGGGGCGGGTCAATGCCCAACTCAGCCGCGGCCTATCCCACGGCAATATGTGGGCTAAAGGATACAACTACTTCTGGCTGTGAGACAAGGGCGCCTTGTCTGATCGCTTGCCCGCTGGGTCATCGTTTGACTTCGACGATTCTCAGGCCGAAGACGCCGCCCGCCATTGCCCCGGGCCGAGCTTGGAGGCGGACGCTGATGTTGTCCTTGTCCTGGACCAGATTCCGTGGGATCGGATATTCCGCGTCGAAAAACGTCTCGGGTCGATTTCGCAGCAGCGCCTGGCCAGCGATTTTCTGGCCATCCACCAGGATGTCGAATCGCCGCGCGCCCTGCTCGCTGCCCCAGTAGACGACGTGCACAGACTGGGGAACGTTCGGTTTGACGGCCAACCGGTAGCTGAACCAGCCATCCACGTCGGCGTGGCGCCACGGGCGATCGCGAAACACCTCGCTCGCCGTTCGTTGGCCTTGCAGATCGTGCTGGAGTTCGGATTCGAAATGTCCGATGGCGACCCTGTCCACGGTGCGGGGGTCCAAATCCGGGCGGGACGGCGGTTCGGGCCGTGGGCTCCGCGAGGTCGCCGCGGCCGCAGCGGCGCGTTCCGGATCCTCGACAATCCACACGGCGGCGCCGCCGCCGCGATTCAGGCGGGCATAGTTCGGAATCGCGCGAAACGCCGGGCCATCGATGGCGATCACGCCGCCGAGCAGATCGGGCTGCCATGTCGCCCGCAGCGCCGCGTCTGGCTTCAGGACCGTATGGCTGGCCGGGATTGCGTGGTCGACATCTTCGACGCTGTACGTCAGCGGCCCGCGTTGCACAGCCACCCGTCCTCGATTGGCCGCCACCCGCTCGTCGCAGCGCACGCGCTGGACGTCCAGCGGCAGCGACAATACGACCTTGTCAGCAGGCTGCCACGCGCGGCGGAGCACGACGTATCCTTTCTCGATTTCTGGCTTCTGCGTCTGGCCATTGATGGATACGCAGTATTTGTTGGCCACATCCGGTTCGGCGGTGTACAGTTCGCTCTCCGTCCGTCGCGGGATGCGGAGCCTCAGCTCGAACTCGCGCGTGGCGGGCGGCCACAACGTGATTTGCACTTCGCCTTTCCAGGGATATTCCGTCTCTTGGCGGACGCCCAAAGGGCCCGCGACGAAGTCCGCGATGGTCGCCTTGCCGCCGACAAAATGGTTGACGTACAGCGTGTCACGGGACGAGTTGGTCGAATACATCAAATCCTTGATCGACAGCAGCGTCCGTGGAATATTTCCTACACAGCACGGGCAGCCATGCCAGGCATAGCGTGGGTGGTCTGACGCAAGCGGGTTCTGGTAGAAGAAGTTTTCGCCAGCCAGATCGACGGCGCCGAGCAGATTGTTGTAGAGGACACGCTCTTGGACGTCGACGAAATGGCCATCGCCACGCAACCGGTGCACGCGCGCGGCCCAGAAACTCAGGCCGCAGCTCGCGCAAGACTCGCAGTAGCCATCGTTGCATAGATCGAAATCGGCGCCGAACGCTTCGCCGCGCGGAGAAGCGCCGACGCCGCCGGTCAGATAGTGTTTGCGTTGGATCGCGTTGGTCCACAGCCGGTCTACCGCATCGCCGTAAGCCGGATCGTCCAGCATCAAAGCGAGGTCGGCCATGGCCGTGTAAAAATACGTTGCCCGCACGGCGTGCCCCTCAGCCTGGACCATCTCGATCGCCGGCAGATTCGATTGGTCATAGCTGTTTGGCTCGAGCTCGTGCTGATGATCCAGAAAGAACTTCGCCAGGCGCGCATAGCGGGCGCCGGCCCCGGGTCCCGCGACTTCATCGACCAGCCGCGCCAGCCGACACAGGGCATATTCCAAGCCTGGGTGACCGTTCTTCCATGTTCGTTTCGGCGGGGGGCCGAATGTTCGATCGAGCTGGTCGGCGCAGCGAATCGCCGCGTCGTACAGTCGGCGGTCGCGTCCCGCGGTCGCTCGATAGTGGGCGACCCCCAGTTCGAGGAGATAGCCCATCACGTAGAACTCGTGCCAGCCGATATTGCTGAAACGCGGGTGGCCGTGGACGGTATGGAACGAATGGAGATAGCCGTCGGGCAACTGGGCGGCCAAGATGATCGGGATCCATTGGTCGAGCGTGGCGCTGAGCCGAGCCTGCGCGGCGGCCAATTCTCCGTCGTCGCGGGCGTCTATGGCCAGCGCCAGGCATACAGCTTCCAGCGTGTTGTAGATGTAGGCGTCGCTCCAGGGCGCGCCCGTGTATCTGCCATGCGGCTCGCCGCGAATGACCTGGCCGGCGGCGATCAGATTGGCCAATTCTTGTCCCGCGCCGCCCGGCTCCATTTGCGCAATGCAGTGCGGCAACCATTTCTCGATCAGCCGCTTGCCCTGCTGGAGCCAGAATCCGTCCAGCTCGATCTGCCGTAGTCTGACGGCCTGTAGCGTGGCAGGCTCGGCTCGACATGGCTCGATGTCACTGGCGAAGGCCACGGTTGCGATGGCAATGGCGGCGACGACAATGGCCATGCCGAGTTTTGTCAGGTTCATCTCCGATTCTCGCGTTCCTGGCCCACACCGGGCGCACCGCTCTCGGTTCGCCACGGTTTCGCTGCGCGCGTCTGCGCACGCCGGAACTGTGAGCGAGTCCACTTGGGCGCGGTTGGATCTGGTTCACGTCGTTTGCCGCTCGGAGATCCGAACGCGACCGCGCGTCATCAGATCTTCAGCGCGGTCTGGCTGTGCTCGGCCACAACCAACTACACCACCCGAAGGCCGCGCTACGATCGGCGGCCTCGATGGCGCCCGTTCGGCGGACACTACGGAGCATATCTCTTCACACCACCGTACGGGCGCCGAGCGTTGAGATCTGGCGAAGCCGATCGATCCCCACGCCTCTGCGGTATCGCAAGGATCGATCGACTCAGGCTTAGACGGCCACGCTCGGTCGCGGGCCGCAGAGTTCGAAAACAGGGTCCGGCAAACTCGCGATGATCGAGATCCCACGCAGGGGTTTTCGCGCTCCGGCCACCTCGCAGCCCGGGCTCGCCTCAGGTTCCCGGTGTCCCGCGTTCGAGCGCCGCCTTTTGAATGGCCGCGGACGCGGCTTCGAGCACGGCGGCAGGGACCACGAAGTACGTATCACACGCAGAAGGCGAGACCAGCGCGCCCAGACCCACGGGAGGCGTTTCCGGTAACTCGGGAATTTGCGCCTCGGCAGCCGCCTCCGGGGAGAAAGTCGCCACCAGACGCGAGGCAAACGATACCCCGCCCCGCGGGCTGATCAGTCCGACCCACTGGGCGTCGGACGGCAACATGGCCAAAGTCTGAGCCACGGCGGCATCCTCCACCAGCGACGGCTTGTGCTCGCGGATCGCCTTGGCCGTGGCAACCACCGATGCGGACGACGCGTAGCCGACGAGCACCGTCGTCTGATCGATAGCTATCAGATACATGGCGGCGTCCGAGCCCTCGCCGAACAGTGCCCGCGTAATCTTCTCGGCGTCTACCCGATATGCGGGCTCCAAAAACGAGCTCATGTTCATCGGTATCTTCAGCGCCGACAGTCCCTCGAGCTCGATTCGTTCCGGCTTGACCGACGGGAATAGCGCTTTGACGTGCTTCGACATCTTTGCCATTTCCGCCATCCCGCTCTCGTAGGCGTCCAGGTACGCGGCCGCGTCCTTCGTCTTGGCCACCATCAGCATCCGGCTGTACAGCGGATCGCCGGCCGCCGGGACGCCGAGCACCAGCGACATGGCCCGCAGGCCTTGCGTCGACTGGAGCGAAATCCGAGACAGTTTTTTGGCCTGCTGGTCGTTCAGCTTGTCCCAACCGGGCAGCTTGCGCATCACGTTCGAGGACCAATCCACGACGGCTTTGGTCAAGGCGGGGTTCAGCGTCACGCCGCCCGCGAAGACATACGGCTGTTGGGGCAACTCGGCCAGCAGTCTGCCCTTCGACGGTTTGGCTTTGGCTGTCAGGCCGTCCAGAACGCCGCCGGGCACAGGCAAGGTTCGCGTGACGACGTGCAGATCGCCGTTGTCGGTCAACCGCAAGCCGATCGCCGCATGGTCGATTTCCTTGTCCATCGCCGCGACCAGGTCGTCGTATACGCTCAGCCCGGCTATTGCCGCCGCGCCCTGCTCGCCCGCGTCGGCGAGCTGCGCTTTGGCGCCTTGCAGTCCGCTCGCGATCTGCTGTTTGGCGAACTTGACTCCGGCCGGCGTCGCGACGGCGTAGATCTCGTTTTCCGCTCGCCAGGCAGTCAGTCCGGGCGAGGCCTCGGCGATGCTCTTCGTTGCGGCGAGGACGGCCTCCAACGTCGTCTTGTTCGCGGCTTCGACCAGCACGGCAAAGTTGCCCTTGGCGGCGCCGACCACCTTGCGCCCGGCCAACGTCACCGTGGCCGTGCCATCGGCGTCGACCTCGGCCCGAGTTTGTTCCGCCAGGGCCTCGGGGTCATTCATCGCCACGAATGCGACGAGCACCGGCGCCCCATCCGACGCGCTCGGCACCGCCGCCACCGCCACGCTGCCTTTTTCGTCTACGCCCCGCTGGACCCCAAGGGTCAGTTTGGCCGTGCTCAATACGTCGAACGGCGGCACTTTCAACCGCAACGCCAGCCCGCGGACCTTGTCGTTGGTCTGGGCGATGCGATTGATCACGACCACGCCCAGCGCGTTGTCGGGCACGACCGTGAGAATGTCCTCTGCCTGAGCCGTCAGCGCGGCAAACGCGATCAGGACCGCGCCGAGACCTCGTGACCAGATCTTGAATCGACTGCTGGACATAGAATCAAACCTCCTGTAACGAATCTACAATCTCTTGCCGCCTGCGTTGAGCATCGAGGCGGGCATCGGCGTGCGGCAGCCGACGGGCTGTCGGCCCACGCAATTGGCCAATTCTCCGTTCCGCACGGCGGACACACCCTGAAACGCCGCAAAACTCGCTGCATTGTATACGTTCCGGATGACCTTGGGGGGCGACTCGCGTGAATTTATCTGGGGCGTTCCGCGCTGTGGGACGGCTCGGTCTGAGGCCAGCAGAGGCCGCGATCATGCGTACGGCGCGAAATCGCGAGGCGACGGATCGGGCGTTGGAGCGATGCGCCCGAACGATCCGCGCGGCGCGCATTTTCCGGAACGCCGCGCCCGGGCCGCCCACGGTGGCGGCGGCCGCGCCGGGAGCGTCCGGGCGCCGATCAAAACAGGCAATTCGTCAGCGCCACGCATCGTGACCCTTCGTTTCTCGCGTTGTTGACGAACGCATCCACCGGATCGGCTCGCAGGACGAGATCATCCAGCGGACGCAGCATCGCCCGCAGATTCGCGGCGTCCAGCTCGGTCGGATCGAGCCACGCCGCATAGTCGGCCGGATCCAGGATGACCGGCATTCGGTCGTGGATGGGGCGTGTGGATAGGTTGGCCTCCGTCGTCAGAACCGTGCACGACTCGAGCGTCTCGCCGCTGGCCGTATTCCGCCAGGCCTCCCATAGTCCGGCGATGCCGAAGGGCTGATCGTCGGCCAGGCGGATGTAGAATGGCTGCTTGGCGCGTCCCCGGGGTTGCCACTCGAAGTAGCCATCCGCGGGAACGAGGCAGCGGCGGCGGCGAAATGCGGCGCGAAACGCAGGACGCTCCGCGACACTCTCGACGCGGGCGTTGATCATCCGGCTGCCGATCGCCGGGTCCTTCGCCCAGGCTGGGACCAGCCCCCAACGGGCCATTCGCCACTGACGGCGGTCTGGCGACGATTCGATTCGGACGATCGCCACCGTTTGGGTCGGGGCGATATTGTAACGCATCGGCAGATCGGCGGGCGGGTCCCCACCGAACCATTCGGCCAGCGTCGCCGTCGGCGTTTTGAGGGTAAAACGTCCGCACATCGCCCGGCTCCTCCACGATCCCTGCGCGTTCGGCAAATCTAAACTCGCTCGCAAAGCGATCCCCAATTCCAACGGGATCTCAATGATCGCCTTTATACCGCGGCCGCGTGAAATCGACCGCCCAACATCAATTTTTTTCTCGCGGCCGGCCCTGCTCGCCCACAGCCTATCACGCCGACTTTGACGGACAGTTCTGGCCAGGGCAAATTGCGTTCGTTCTCAATTCTGCTATACTCTGCGGCTCCGTCCGAGCCGTCCCGCCTTTTTGTGAACCAAAAGTGGATTCGATACGTATCAGGGCGATTGATCCGTGTGCCAGCGTGATTCGGCATCCTGCCTAACCGTTCCTTCCGATTTTGACGTGGCCAGACCATGATCGACAAAGTGGACCGCCAGCCGATGATCGAGGCCATCGGCCTCTCGAAATTCTACGGACCCTTCGCGGCTTGCCGCGACGTCTCGTTCCAGGTGTACGAAGGCGAACTGGTGGCCTTTTTGGGGCCGAACGGCGCCGGCAAGAGCACGACGATGAAGCTGCTGACCGGCTACGTGGCGCCCTCCGAGGGGATCGCCAAGATCGGTGGCTACAACATGTCGACCAACCGATTGGCCGGCTCGCAGCGTTTGGGATACCTTCCCGAAAACGGCCCTCTGTATCCCGACATGACGCCGCACAGCCTGCTCGAATTTTTCGCCGATGCCCGCGGAATGTCTCGCGACCGTCGGCGGGCGCGGATCGAGGCCGTCGTGGAATTGTGCATGTTGGGCAGCGTATTTCACAAGCCGATCTCGAAATTGTCGAAAGGTTATCGTCAGCGGCTGGGCATGGCGCAGGCGCTGTTGCACGAGCCGGACGTGCTGATCCTTGACGAGCCCACGGCAGGATTGGATCCGAATCAGATCCGCGAGGTGCGACGGACGATGGAGCGGTTGCGCGACGACGAGAAGAAAACGATTCTGCTCTCGACCCATATTCTTCAGGAGGTCGAGGCCATGGCCAGTCGCGTCGTTCTGATCAACGAAGGCCGCTTGGTGTACGACGGGCCGGTGGCGAATCTGAAGAGCGAGCGGGGTGGATTGGATGGCGCCTTTAAGCGGTTGACGGTCGGCGCGGGGCGCGACCAGCCGACCCAGACGGCGGCTACGACCGCGGTGTAGTCGTGCGGTTGTGTTGCCAAACGGTTGTGTGGCCGCGCGGTTGGAGCGGCGAGGTGGTCGGCACGCCCGCGGGTGTGGATCCCGAGACGCCGCATCGCGGGCGGAGCGGCGCGAAATTCAGGATGCGGCGACACAAGCCCCTGCCCTGGGCAAAGCTTGAACGCCCGAGACGGCTTTCCTATTCGGTTTGAGAGAAGTGGCTTATGTTTCTGAACTCCCTTGCAACGCTGCTGCTGCTGGATGCAATGTTTCTCGTCGCAGTGGCCATCGTCATCACCCCTTTGTGTCTGGTAAAACGCGCCACCTTGGCCGTGTTGAAGCGAAACTTCGTCGGCTACTTCAGCAACCCGACGGGTTACGTATTCCTCTGTTTGTTCGTGCTGTTGACATCGTTGGCCGCTTTCTGGCCTCACGATTTCTTCAACTCCAATCTGGCCAATTTGGGTCAATTGAACAAATTCTTGCCCTACATCATGCTCGTCTTCATTCCGGCGATCACGATGGGGATCTGGTCGGACGAACGGCGACAGGGCACGGACGAGTTGCTGTTGACCTTGCCTGCGGCGGATTTTGACATCGTCGTCGGCAAGTACATCGCAGCCGGCTCGATTTTCACGGCTTCGCTGTTGTTTTCCCAGCTCTGCAACTTCATCGTCCTGGCCTCGTTGACCTTGGGAGATCTGGACACCGGGCTGTTCTTTTCGACATATCTGGGCTATTGGTTTGTCGGAATGGCCATGCTGGCGGTGGGGATGATCGCGTCGTTTTTGACCAGCAACCTGACGGTGGGCTTCATCCTAGGGGCCGTTTTTAATGCGCCGCTGGTGTTTGCGGTCAAGGCGGATGTCATCATCCGCAATGCGGGGCTTTCGCGGCTCGTATCTGGTTGGAGCATCGGCGCCCAGTTCGATGACTTTGGCCGCGGCGTGTTGAGTCTGTCGTCGATCGCGTACTTCTTGCTGGTGGCTGTCGTAGGTCTCTATCTGAGCATGGTTTTGATCGGCGCCCGGCATTGGTCGGGCGGCCGCGACGGCACCTCGCTGCTGGGCCACTACCTAGTGCGGACCGCCTCGTTGGTCGTGATGGTGTTGGGCGTCAACTACGTGTTCGCCAACGCCGACTTGCTGAGCAACGCGCGTCGTGATCTGACCGTGGGGCACGTCAGTTCGCTGTCTCCGGACACCCGGCGCCTGCTGCGCGAGTTGAAACCGGCGCACACGGTCCAGGTCGAGGCGTTCATCAGCGGGCACGTTCCCGAGCTGTATGCCAAGACCAAAGCCGATTTGATCTCGATGTTGACGGAGTTTCGAGCCAGCTCGGACGGGCGAATCAACGTGCGGATGCACCTCCTGGACGAAGGCAGTGAAGAGGCCATCGAGCTGACGGCGATGGCGGAGAAACGCTACGGCATTCGCCCGGAGGGCGTGCGGACACGAACTCGCGGTGCGCTCAAAGACGAGCAGATCTTCCTGGCTGCCGCCTTCACCTGCGGCCTGGAAAAAGTCGTCGTCCCCTTCTTCGATTACGGGATTCCCGTCGAGTACGAATTGATTCGTTCGATCTGCACGGTGGCCAAGAAGGAACGCAAGACCGTCGGAATTGTCCGCACCGAAGCACGAATGTTCGGCGGCTTTTCGTTCGCCGGCGGCCAGCCGCGCGAGATCCCCAAACAGGAGTTCGTCCGCGAACTGGAAAAGCAGTACGAGGTGAAGGAGATCGATCCGACGAGTTCGATCGAGCACGGCGCGTACGATGTGATGCTGGTCGTCCAGCCGTCGTCGCTCAGTCCGGAAGAGATGGACAATGTCCTCGAAGCGATCAAGAATGGCCAGCCCACGGCGATCTTCGAGGATCCGCGACCGATCTTCATGGCTGCGCCGGCGACGGGCGAGCCCAAGATGCCGCCGGGCGGCGGCATGTTCGGCGGTGGCGGTCCCCAGCCCAAGGCCGATATGAAGAAGATGTGGAGCTTGCTGGGGCTGACCGTTCCCGGCGAGACCAGCATGATGGGCCTGTTCGCTCCGGACATCGTCTGGCAGGATTTCAATCCGTACTGGAAGCTCCAGGTCGAGGGCATCCCGGATTCCTGGGTCTTCTGTCGACGCGAAGCGCCGGGAGGCGAGGACTCGATCAATGACCAGTCGCCGATCACCGCCGGATTGACGGAAATCTTCTTCCCAGTCCCAGGCGCCATCAAGCCGGATCGGGAGAGCGATTTGAAGTTCACTCGCCTGGTTTCGACCGGCGATATGGCCGGGACGCTCTCGTTCCAAGCGTTCATGGAGAATCAACAGAATCCTGGCGAGATGCGAAAGGCTCAAGGCGACCGCACCGGACCGCAGATCATCGCCGCGCGGATCACAGGCCATCGCGAAAAGGACGAGCGGCCGCGTGAGGCGTCTCAGGACAAGCCCGCGTCGGACGCGAAGGACGCGAAGGCCAAGAAAGAGACTCCGCAAGCGCCTGCCATCGATGTGGTCTATGTCGCCGACATCGACCTGATGATGCCGGCCTTTCTTCGCATCCGGGCCCGCCCCGGAGAAGATGAAGAGATCGGCTGGCAATTCGAGAACGTCAATTTTCTGTTGAACATCGTCGACGTCCTTTCGGGCGACGACGCCTATATCGATATCCGCAAACGCAAGCCCAAGCACAGCACGCTGCGAATCGTCGAGGTCGGCGTACAGGATGCGCGGCAGCACGAGTTCATCGAGCGGAAGAAATACGACGACGAGTTCGACAAGACGGTCAAGGAAATCGAGGAAGAAAACCGCAAAGAAGTCGACAAATTCCAGCAAGAGCTTACCGACTTGCAGACCAAGCAGCGAGAATCGGGACAGCGCGGCATCCAATTCGCGGAACTGCAAAGCCGAGCCCAAAAACTAGCCGAGGTCCAAGAGCGATTGAAACGTCGGCTCGACGTCCGCCGCGAGCAACTGAGTCGGCAGCGCGAGGAGAATGTTGGCGAGATTCAGCGCCGCGTCGACCTCGAAATCGCCGGAATCAAGAATCGGTACAAACTGCTGGCCGTGGCGTTGCCGCCCATCCCGCCGCTGCTGGTGGGTTTGATCGTATTCGTCCGTCGCCGCCTGCGCGAACGCGAGGGCGTCGCAAAGTCGCGGATGCGCTGAGCTAGGGCTCACGACGAGAACAACCGGCGGACAGATGTCGACGCGGAGCTGCGGTGCGGCGCCGTATCGTGGACAGATGGCAATCGGTCTGGCTACACATGCGGATCGTCGCGGACGGCGGATAGGCCGGAACGCGGCGCGAGTCTGAGAGGATTGAGAGAGATGACTGAAGGCGTCAAGACGTTGATCTATCTGGGGGCGGCCCTTTTGGTCGCGCTCACGGCGTTCATATCGCGGCCGCGCATCGAAGAGTTCAAGGCGAGCGAGCAGGAAGGCAAAACGCTGTTCGCGCAGTTCGATGATCCCGCCAAAGCGGATCGCTTGGAGATCATCAAGTACGACGAAGCCTTGGGAACGCTCGATGAATTCCGCGTGGCTCGCGACAAGGCGACGAACGCTTGGACGCTGCCTTCCCACGGCGGATACCCGGCGGACGCCGAGTCGCGGATGCGAGACGCGGCGCTGTTGCTGGTCGATCTGCAGATCCTCGGTGTGGCGTCGGAGGTGTCCGGCGACCACGCGCTGTTCGGTGTCGTCGAGCCGAACAAGGATAAGTTGAAAGTAGGCGACGAAGGCGTTGGGATGTTGGTCCGGTTCGAAGACGCGAAGGGCCAGAATCTGGCGAGCCTGATTATCAGCAGCAAGAAGGTCAAAGGCGCTGACGACCAGCGTTTCGTCCGCGTTCCTGGACAGGACGTCGTGTACACAGTCAAGATCGACCCGGACAAACTGTCGACCAAGTTTCAGGACTGG
This sequence comes from Candidatus Anammoximicrobium sp., assembly GCA_032229885.1. GTDB lineage: Bacteria > Planctomycetota > Planctomycetia > Pirellulales > Pirellulaceae > Anammoximicrobium. The sequence goes on from JAVYAJ010000283.1 coordinate 52,464, forward strand.
ATTGAAAAGGATCTGCTGAAAGAGCTGAAAAGCTGGGACGTGGAAGATATCGCGATCAAGAATTATACCGCATCGCTCGGACAATCGGATCGCGGCATGGCCGTGAAGATCGATAAGAAGTTCGAGCTGGCGGCGGATTTCAAAGATTCCGAATGGAAGCTTCGTGAATTGAAGAAGTTTGGAGGGGGCGAAGAAGCGCTGGTCACGCTGGGCGACGACGAGGAATTGAACAAGGACAAGCTGAACGATTTCAAGACCGCTGTGGACGAGCTGGAAATCGGCGACGTGCGCCGTAAGCCGAAAGGGTTGGGCGCCGACCTGAAGGCGGGCTCGGGGTACGCCAAGGATGACGAGGGCTTCATGGATCTGGTCAAACACGGTTTTTATATGGTGCCCAACGCCGGAGGCGAGGTGGAATTGATCAGCGCCAACGGCGAGTTCAGCGTGGGGACGAAGGATGGCGTCGAGTATATTTTACGATTCGGCGAAACCGAAAAGGGGGGCGATCAGGCACCGGATGAAGGGAAGAATCGCTACCTGTTTGTGACGGCGCGCGTCGATATGGACAAGTTCCCCCAACCTGATTTGGAGGCTTTGCCAGAGTTGCCCGCGGGCAAGAACGCTGCTTCGCCTGACGGCGAATCCCAACCTACGGACGCGGCCAAATCCAACGACGCGGCGCCAGCCAAACCCGAGGCCAAGACGTCGGACGAGCCTTCGGACGCTCCCCAACCGAAGCCCGCGGAGACCGCATCCGAAACCGCGAAACCATCAGCCTCGGATGAGCCGGGATCGGCGAGTCCGGCGGGCGAAAGCCAACCGGAAGCCGAAGCGAAACCTGCAGCGGAGCCCGCCCACGAGGCCGCGCCGCCCGCGGCCGCGGACAGCGACTCGAAAGCCGAGAACAAGCCGGAAGGCGACGTCAAAAAGACGACTGACAGCCAGCCTCAATCCGAGGCGAAGCCCGAGGCCATGGCCCCAGAGCCGGCTCAGCCCGAAGCCAAGGCCACGACGAAGACGGACACCGAGGCGCAAGAAGCTCGGATCGAGAAAGAACGCGAGCGGATCAGCAAAGAGAATCAGCGTAAGATCGACGAGCGGAACGACAAGCTCAAAGCGGCCCAAGAAAAAGTGGCCAAGGAAAATACGCGGTTTGCCGATTGGTACTACCTGGTTTCCGACAAGCAGTTCAGCAAGCTGCAACTGAACGTGGATGACGTAATCAAGAAAAAGACCGAAACCAAGGATGCTGCGAAACCGGCTGACGTAGAAGGCGAAGGCATCGACGCGTTCCGCGATCTACAATCCCAAGGGCTCCAAGAATAGCGCGGAGCGCGTTGGCAGGCGTTCTCGCGACGTTTTCGATCGAGCCTAGCCTGGACGGACGCGGGCTCCGGATGCAGGTTCCGCGGCGATGGCGCCTGCCGGCAGCCGCCAGGCTTAGGGCCTGCTGGCGCTGGCGACACCCGAAACCTGCTTCTTTTTCGTGGGCGCGCGCGGCCGTGATTAGGGCCGCGCTGCCGAGACCTGACGATTCGACCGGATGACTCTTCAGAGCCTGCCTCGAGGCGATGGACGTCCCTGCGTAAGCGACGGACGGATGTCGTCGGGATCAGGCATCTCGTACAGCCCATGGCCCGATGGCAGGGCGTCCGACGGCGATGATATTGTGCGATCGCACCCCGAGTCGGATGGGTCCACTTTCATGCGCCATCAGCGGGACGAGAAGGCCTCGTAGCCGCCGTAATCGAGGCTCGCAGAATTGTCGTCGTTCGACGGGCGATGATCGACGAATCGCCGAACCCTATCCGAGGCCCGTTGCAGGTCGGCGCGAATGCGCGCACGATCGATCGTGACGGTGATGTTCGTCTGCTCGCCCGCGTCGAGTCGCGATACCGTGTACCAAGCACGAAAATACCCGAACACGCTGGCTGCCACCGCAAACGTCAATAGGGTGCGAAACGTTTTACTCATAGAAAATCGCCCGTCGGCCCGCCAAACGTGAACAGGTGCGTTGCGTGCAGTATAGATCGCCGCCCGAGCATCGGCAAGTTTATCGCCTTGGCTTTGATGCGACCAGCCGCTGGTGGCCGATCCTGTGCCGCATGAGCTCGAGGTAGAGGAGAGTATCGCTCGGCTCGGTGTTTTCCCGTTTTCTAGAGACGCCCGCTTGGGAATAACCGCTACCATCGGATGTGCACCGGGCGGCCGGCGGGAGCATGGACTGAGAGGCGGGCGCGGTGTTTACCCCTCGATCGCGGCCGGAACGGGATGCGAGCCGCGGCCGCGACTCGATTCGTGCGCTAGCCCGTGTCGATTGCGACGGGCCTACGGACGACGCGGCGCTAGGCGGGCGAGACCTCGCCGTTACTCAGGAGACGTGAGGCCAGGGACGGCGCCGAGAGTTCTCGATTGCGAACTTCCCCGTGGCCTGTGCATCCGGCAAGAACGTGCCCCACGCTCCTCAGGATCGCGAACGCCGCGCAAGCTTTCAGTCCAAAAGCTGCGACAGGGCATTCAATACATTGCGGGCTTCGTGAACGCCGCCCAATTCTTGAACCAGCTTTTTCGCCCTGACCAGCAAAGCCACCGAGACGATGTCCGTTGCTTCCGTCTTGTGCGACGGCGTTGCTTCCGTCTTCTGGACAGATGCTGCTTTCGTCGTCGGGGCAGACGCTGCGGGGCGCGCGGCATTGGCAGCAGGCGCCGCCTTAGACTTCGCCGGATAGGCCCCTTTCTTCAGCGTGGACTTGATGACGCTGATCCGCTGGGGGCTTACGTCCCAGCCTTCTTCCTTGAGGATGATCGCGAGCTCCTTGGGCATGATGCCCGGATGCGCTTCGAGCGCAGCCTTGATGGCTCCGGTCTTGCTGAGCTTGGTGGGGGCGTTGCCCGCGCCATTCGCGCCCGTGTCTGATGATTTCTGCGGCAAGGTATCTCCTCCTTCGACTGGTGACAAAATAGAAGCCGACCGAATATCGCAGCTTCTTCCTTCTATAGTAGAGTACGATAACCTGACGGAAATCACAAGCGGGTATTCATCATTTCCTCCGTTTCCGAGAAATCCCGACGCTTATCGGAACAGAGAAGGAACGGGCGAATCTGGCTCAAACGTAAGTCAAGCGAAGAAGCTTATTCTTTCGACGCGGGTCGTCTTCCGCTCGAAGCCAAGTGTCGGTCGGCAAAATTCAGGTACTGTTCCCAGTCGTAATCGGTGACGTCGTGCTTGCCGCTACGGATGTGGTATCCGATGACATCGCTGACGGGACGATCGACCGGCGGCAGGTCGTCGGCAGGCAATCCACCCCCGTCTAACAAACGATAGACGGGCTCGGCGTGTTTGGCGGACAAGAACTCGCCGCGCGGATCAGCCCAGCGGTCTTCGACGGCGCTCGCGACGTACACGGGCCGCGGCGCGATCAAGGCGATCAGTTCGTGCTGATCGATGGGCAAGCTGGCTTCGTTGTTGTTGTACTGCTTGAAGTTGCCGCAGAACCAGTGGGGAAACGAGGTATTTATTCGCCACACGGTTTCGCCGTACGCTCGGCGGCTGAGCGCGGCGCCGCCGCACCCCGAGTCGTTCGAGATCACCAGCGCGAACCGTTCGTCTTCGGCCCCTGCCCACAGCGCCGTCTTGCCCAGCCGCGAGTGTCCAATCACGGCGACTCGTTTGGCGTCCAGGTCCGCGTCCGTCTCGATGTAATCCAAAGCGCGGCTCAGCCCCCAAGCCCAAGCGGCGATCGAGCCCCATTGATCCGGATCGGGCTTCGTCTGTCCCGCGCGGTAGAACAGCGGGTGGACGCCATTCTGAAACCCGTCGTCGAAATCCGGGTCGATGTCGCCATAGTAGATCGTGGCCAGTGCGTAACCTTTCGCCAAGATCTTTGCCACCGGCCAGCGACTGGACGCCGCCCCACGGCCGGCCTCGGTGGCTTGATGCCCGTCCGTGGTCGCTCGATCCGCGCGCATCCAACTGGTCGGCAGCCGGATTTTGGGATCGTTGTGGATCGCATGATTGCCGCGGAAGTTCAGGCCGATGAACGCGGGCGACGGCCGAGCCGCCGCGTTGGGAAGATAGATCAAGATGTCCATGCCAGGGCCGTCCTTCTGGCCCGTAAAGTGAACACGCACCTGCTTGCGGGTGGCCGTTCCCTCCAATGCTTGAGGGTCACAGTCGAACACTTCCCAACTCATTCCGTCGGGGCGTCCCGGTCGGCGCCCGTACATTTGCGTACGGAACAGTTCGAGGATCTCTGGTCTCCGTTTCGTGCGCCATGTCTCGGCATCCGTGACCTTTTCGCCGGTGGCCAGAGTTAACGGATCGGGAAGCGTGTACTGCGGCACCTTGGCTTCGTCATAATTCGCCTCGGCAGCCGGCGCAACCGTCGACGGAAGCATCGCGACGGCGCACAGAATGGGTAGGGCGTGGAACGGAATGCGCTGCAAGTTGGTGCTCATGGCAATCCTCGCTGTGGTGTGCGCAAGGGGAGACGGACTTCAACACGCGGCGGGGGCAGACGTCGCCAAGCTGCTGCGCGGCGCGCGGCGGTTGTGCGACCCATCCGTCGCGTGTGCCTGGTCCGAGTCTAAGGGATTCCGTGCGGCCGCTCAAGCGTCCCGGCCGGCGGAGCGAGAGGCGCACGCGCCGAGTGGCGGCCAGCGCAGCCGGCTCGACCCGCGCACGTGACCGAAGGTCGGGGAAGATCGAGGCCGGACGCGCACGAATCCAGGAGCGGCAGGCTCGCCAAAACACGTTGCGAGAACCGTGCCGCGTTGCGCAGCGAGCCGAAGCCGCCCACGGTGCGCGCCGGATTGGAAGCGGCCGACGCTATTGTACGGACGCGAGGAAGCGGCGTTTGGAGAACGTGACGGTGCGTTCACCGAACAGATAGTCAATGGCCGCCACGCCAGCGGGCAAGTGAATGTCGGAGAACGTATCGTTCACGTCCGCATTGGCTGGCAGGCTGCCCACCGTCTCTTTCCCGTCGCGATATTCGGCGGGCTGCTGCTCAGTCAGTTGATAAGTGCCGCGACGAAGATTCTCGAAACGAAACGTTCCATCGGCCGCGGTCGTCGTTTGCCGTTCCACCGGTGCTCCGCTGGAGTCCGTCCCCGTCAGCACGATCACGACGCCGACGATGGGTAGCTCGTGCGCCTCGCGCAGCCCGTTGTTGTTGGCGTCGACGTACACCAGTCCCGAGATCGAAGACAACATCTCGCTGATCGTCGTCGGTTCTCGCGCGGTGTTATTGTCCGGTTTCGGATCCGGCTCGTTTCCGGTTACCGACGCTTCATTGTCGAGCGTGCCGGAGAACTGAGCATCGATCTGCGTCACCAGCGTGATGGTGGCCGTTTGGCCAACCGCCAGATCTCCCACCGTGGCCGTAACGGTTCCGCTGGCCTGGCTGACCGATCCCGCCGTGCTGCTGCCCGAAACATAGGTCAGCCCGGAGGGCAGCACGTCGGTGACGGTCACACCGGTCGCTCGCGACGGGCCGTTATTTGTGACGACCAGCGTATAAGTCAGCGAACCGCCGGCGACGGCCGGATCGGGCGAGTCGGTCTTGGTGAGCGTCAGGTCGGCTTGAGCCTGGACCTGCGTCGGCTCTTCGTCGCTGTTGTTATCCGGCTTGAGCTCGACCTCGTTCCCGGTAACCGTCGCCACGTTGACGATCTCTCCGCGGGTGGCCGGATTGACGGTCACGAGAATCGTGATGGTTGCCGTCGCGCCGTCGGCGAGCGAGCCGAGGGTGGCGGTGACGATGCCGCCCGTCTGACTGACGGCGCCCTGCGACGACGTCGCGGACTGATAGGTGACGCCCGCGGGGAGCGTGTCGGTAACGATGACTCCGGTCGCATCGGACGGGCCATTGTTGGTCACAGTCAAGGTATAGGTCAACGCTTGCCCGGCCACGACCGGATCGGGCGAATCGGTTTTCACGATCACCAGGTCCACCTCGGCGCGAACCTGTGTCGGCTCGTCGTCGTGATTGTTGTCTGGGTTGGTGTCGGTTTCATTGGCCGTCACCGTCGCACTGTTGGTGATGACCCCGCGCGTGGTCGGATCGACGATGACGAGGATCGTGATGGTCGCGGTCGCGCCGCTGGCAAGCGAGCCGAGTTCCCCGGTCACCGTATTTCCCGCGTGGCCGACGTTGCCTTGAGAAGCAGTTGCGGACTGATAGGTGACTCCGGCGGGCAGCGTGTCCGTCACCGTGACGCCGGTCGCCAGCGACGGGCCGTTGTTGGTCACGGTCAGTGTATAGGTCAACTGTTGTCCCGGCGAGATCGGGTCCGGCGAGTCAGTTTTGACGATCGCCAGATCCACCTCGGCGCGCACGTCGGTCGGCTCTTCGTCGTGATTGTTCTGTGGATTCGTGTCGTCTTCGTTCGTCGTGACCGTGGCCGTGTTGTGCAGCGTGCCCCGCGTGTCCGCGTCGACGATCGTGACGATCGTGACGGTCTGTGTGGCGCCGCTGGGCAGCGTGCCGAGGTTGGCGGTGACCGTGTTGCCGCTCAGGCTGACCGTGCCTTGCGACGCGGTCGCGGATTGGTAGGTCAGCCCGGCGGGCAACGTGTCGGTCACAATGACGCCCGTCGCAGCGGATGGTCCGTTGTTTACGACGGACAGGGTGTACGTCAACGGTTGTCCGGCCACGACGGGATCGGGCGAATCGACTTTGAAGATCGCCACATCGACTTGCGGTTGGACGACGACCGAAGCTTCATCGGTGTTGTTTTCCAAGTTCGTCTCGGTCTCGACGCCGCTGACGGTCGACGTGTTCACGAGCGTGCCGCTGGCAGTCCCGTCGACGTCGACCAGGATCGTGATCGTCGCCTGCTCGCCGACGGCCAAGCTGCCCAGCAGCGCGGTGACGCTGTTGCCGGATCCGCTGACGGTTCCTTGACTGGTCGTTGCCGAGACATAGGTGACCCCAGGCGGCAATGTGTCCACGACTTGCACGCCCGTGGCGTCCGATGGACCGCTGTTGCCAACGATCAGCGTGTACGTCAGCGGCTGGCCGGGAATGGCAATCTCGCCGGACGCATCTTTCTCCATCGTCAAGTCAATCAGCGCGTTGACGGTTGTCGAGGCTTGATCTTCGTTGTTTTCCAGGTTCGTCTCGGGCTCGTTGCCGCTGACGGTGGCCGTGTTGACCAGCGTACCGCGGGCCGAGGCTGCCACGTCGACGAGGATGGTGATGGTGGCCTCGGCTTCGGCCGCAAGATCCCCGAGTTCCGCCGTAACCGTTCCACCGACGGCGTTGACGGCGCCTTGGCTCGTTGTGGCCGAGACATACGTGACGCCCGCGGGCAGAACATCCTCGACGCGGACCCCGGTCGCATTGGACGGGCCGAGGTTTGTCACGGTCAGCGTGTAGGTCAGCGCCTGGCCAGCCAGCACCGGATCCGGTGTGTCGGTTTTTTGGATGGCCAAATCGATCTGCGGCGTGACTTCGGTCGGCTCGTCGTCGCGGTTGTTGGGATCCACCGGATCGAAGGTCTCGCTCGTCACGCTCGCCTCGTTCAGCAGCGGGCCGGTTGTGGACGGCAATACGAGAACAACGATGGTGATCGTGGCATTTTCCCCGCTTTCCAGGGCGCCCAACTCGACGGTCACGACCCCTCCGGCGTGGCTGCCGCTGCCCTGGGTCGTGGTCAGGCTCGTGAACTGGACTCCGGCCGGCAGCGTATCGGTCACCACGACGCCGGTCGCGGTTGACGGTCCCAGGTTGCGCACCTCGAGCGTGTAGGTCAGACTCTCGCCCGCCACCACGGGATCGGGATCGTCGGACTTGATGATCACCAGATCGGCGATCACCGTAAATCCGAAGTCGACGGTCAGATTGGTGTTCGGATCCTCGTCTCCGTCGGCGACCGGTTCCCCACCGGCGGTCAGGGTGACCGCTCGCGTCACGACGCCGTATCCTTCGAGGGCGTAGCCATTGTCGTCGTTGTCGACGTCGTCGTCTGGATCGGGCGCCGGATCGTTGCCCGTCGAGCTGACCCGACCGAACAGGACGCCGCCGATCATGAAGTTGCTCGAGTCAACCTGGACGAGATAGTCGCCGGGCAGCAGATCGTCGAATCGGTATCGGCCGGTGCTGTCCGTGGTGGTCGTCGCGAGAGCCTGATCGATCGCAGGCGTAAAGACTCCGTTCCCGTCGGTGTCCTCGTACAACGTCAAGGCGACGCCGGGAATGCCCGCCTCGCCGGTATCGAGCAGCCCGTTGTTGTTCACGTCGAGCCAGACCGTATCGCCGATGCTGAGCGGGTCCAGGTTGACAAAGTCGGCGACCTTCAGCGTCGGCCCGATGGTCCCCAGCTCTTTGAACTCGGCGTCCAGGTTCGAGACGCCCTGGATCTCCATCTGGACCGCGCCGACATTCGTGAACGCAGCGCCGCTGCCTGCTGCGGGAATGAAATCCCCGAATCGTAGGATCACCTCGTCTTCGGCCGTGCTGGACGGTGTCTGGGGAATCGGCAGTTGGTAGGACGAGTAATTGCCGGCATCGGTGTACACGCGCAGCGTCGCGGAGCCGCCCGGGAGGTCGGCGCCCAGCAGTAATCGGATGCCGATATTCGCGCCGCCTTCGGTCAAGTCCACACCGCCAAGCCCGACGGGATCCAACACGCTGCCGTTGTTGTCGAGGCCATCCCACGTCACCGTGCCGCGTCCGACGGCGCCCAACTTGTTCGAGAACGTCAGCAAGCCAAGCCCCAGGAGATTGACCTCCAGCTCAACGGCTCCGGGCGCCGATTGCAGTTCGACAAAGAGATCCCGCTCGCCGCCTAGCGATTCCGGGGCGAGCTGCGTGCTGGCGTCGGTCGTCGGCACGGCCGACGACACGTCCAACTTCTGCGTCGTGACGTTAAAGGGATCGATCAGAACGCCCTTGTCGCCCTGTGCCTCGGTCGCCGTGATCACGAACGAGTGGACATTCTCGCCCGGTCTTTGCAAGACTCCGGCGACCGGCAGTTGCTCGAGAAAATAGAGGCCCTCTTCCAAATCGTCAAAGCGATAGTGACCCGAAGCATCCGTCGTCTGAGATCCGACCAGCGTATCGTCGCCGCTGCCACGGTCCAGCACTGCGTCGCCGCCATCCCGATACAGCCGGATCGTCGCGTTGGCCAAAGGCGCGTCGTCGACCGTCAGGCCATCGTCCGTCAGGTCGATGAACGCCGTTCCGGTAACGGACGCCAGGTTTGCAGCTAACAGCGAACGGGTCTCGAGCGATTCCAGACGCAAAGCGCGTCGCAGATCTCGCCGAGCTCGCCGGGTCCGGGTCAGTTCGCGGTACCAACGCTTCCAAGAGCCAAAACGAACGGTCATTAAAGGCTTCCTCCGTCCTTGGGGCTGCCATCCGCCGCCAGGCGCAGATCAAGTTCTCTACGGAACGCTCGACATCCCTTCAGCCGCGGCCCCCTGAGCGAAGCTGTGCGTCTCGTATCGCGGCCTCCGTGAGCGCGGACCGCGCCTCTTGGTTTATCAGTGGTCTTTTCCAAACGGGGCGTCTGTCTTCCGAGGGATGATTCACTCGTGTTCACCGCATGGCCCGGGATATGCGGCCGACCGGGCGCGAGGTGAGTACGGCCTGTGGGCGCAGTTGCTATTCCATGATCGACTGCGTGGACCGAAAAACTTGACTCATCCTGATTGCTGACCTGCTCTCAGGCCCCCGGCCATGTGCGCGCCGCCCGCATACCTGGCGACCAACATCACGGCCCCAACATCGCGGCCTCACCCGCGCGAGACGGCCGATGGACGCCGCTTGTTTTGCGCTGCCGGCGCCCCGGCGTCGGGGGCGCATTTTTCGGCCCGCGCACCTCGTCCCCAGAGCCCGGTTCACGGTCCCAGATTGATCGCCTCGCACCCGCAATGCCGATAGATGCGGAGCGTGGCTAAGCATGATCAGACGAACGCCCGTTCCCGTACGGCGTGGGCGAACGAAAGCCCGGCTCAGAAGCCCGCCGTCCGAGATGAGCGCATGATCTGCCTGCCCACCTGCCCGAATTTCCTTGCGGACAACCTCGTGTGTGCGCAGTATAGTCTGTGTTGGATGCAGCGTTGCCGCGAAGCGTTCTTCGCGTACTCGGGTCATGAGACAGCGTCGGCCTGAGGCCCGCGCAGCATGGTCATGCGTCGTCGCCGCGCGTCGTCAGCTAGAGACAGCGGCGTTTCCCCGCGGAAAGACCGCGCGCGAACCATGTCGTAACGGATCTTGCACCCTGCGCGTCGGTCTAAGCTGCGGGCTGATGCAAGGCGCAAGGCAGCTTAAGAATCTGAAGCACAGTCCCCGTTCCACCGTGTCCGGAATGGCGCATGGCGTCTTGTCGAAGGGGGGCGGAATCAGTCTGACCTTTGCCATCGAGGAAGCCGCTGCCGTCCGGTCCAGTTCGTTCGGGCGCGACCTGGGCGAAATCCGTTGTTCGAGCGAGGTAGTCGTGCGGATCACAAACATCCTGAACAATCCGAAAATCTATCTTTGTTGGCAATATCCGTTCATTCGGGCCAAGCTGGCGCCGCTGTTTCATCACACCGACATCTCCGCGGTCCGGCGGGTGTTGGACATAGGCTGTGGGCCAGGGACGAACAGCCGGTTCTTTGCTCATACCGACTATGTGGGAATCGATCTCGACCCCTCGTATATCGAGTACGCGCGGGCGAAATACGACGGCACATTTCTCGTGCGAGATGTCCGCGAACCCCTGTTGATGGACGTCGGCAAGTTCGACTTGATCCTGGCGAACAGTCTCTTTCATCACGTCGACACCGATAACGTGCTGAAAGCTTTGGCTGGAATGAGCGAGTTGCTTACTGCGGATGGCCGTGTTCACGTGATTGACTTGGTGTTGCCTCCGAACAGATGCGTCGCGCGATGGCTGGCGGAACATGATCGAGGCGAGTTCCCACGGCCGTTGGCCGATTGGGAATCGATCTTCTCCCGTGCTTTCGACGGCGACGTGTTCGAACCGTTTGCGTTGCGCATGGCCGGGATCGCGCTCTGGCAGCTCGTGTATTTCCGGGGGCGAAAGCGGGTCGGGTGATGATGGCGTACGTCAGGTCAGCGATGCTAGACCGCCGCATATACCGCGTGCCCAGTGGTTGAGGATCGCTCTGGCGCCGAGCTGTTGGCCCCGCGACAGGAACGGCGCGGGTCGCGCCGCCTTGACGTGACAGGGCAGCCGCCCTTGTACAGCGCGCTCGAACGAAAATCAGATGGCAACGGGGTCTGGCGACCGCGGCCGAGCTGCATCTGGTCAGTCCGCAGCGCATGGCGCAATCGATCGCCAGTTCGTCACTCGCCTCCGTGTTGCGCGCCGCCATCCCTGAGCGTCGACCTTCGCCGCGACGCGGCCCTGGCCGATGAGTGGCGAGCTGAACTTGCGCCGCGGAAAGCTGGATGTCAGGGGCGCGGAAACGCAAGTCGGCCGTTGCGGAGCAGGGCGCGTCCGTCTATCTTAAGACGTTGGTTTGCGCGCCCCGCGGCTGCGACTGTTGCGCTGGAGGCAGGGCTTCGGTCTGCCTTGGTCTCACACGATTTGGCCCTCGTGCGATTACACGCAGCCGCATACGGTATAGGACTTGCCTTCCGGAAACCCCGCCTCATGTTCGACAATGCCGCGGTCGTCGCCATTGCTTCGTTTGCCCTGTTGATCATCGGCTATTTCACGTATGGCCGCTTCATCTGCCGCCGGTTGTGCCGGCTCGAACGCCAGCATCGCACGCCGGCTTACGAGCTGTATGACGGCGTGGATTATGTGCCGACGCACAAGGCCATTCTGTTTGGCCACCATTTTGCGTCGATCGCCGGCTTGGGGCCGATTTTGGGACCGGCGATTGCCGTTACTTGGGGCTGGTTGCCGGCCCTCGCCTGGGTTCTGGTCGGTTCGATCTTCATCGGCGGGGTACACGATCTGAGCGCGCTCTATTTGAGCTTGCGTTATCAAGGCCGCTCGATCGGCGACATCTGCCGCCACGTGATGGGCGTGCGAGCTCGGCTGTTGTGTTTGTTGATCATCTTCTTTGTGATGGCCGTGGCGATGGGCGCGTTCTGCAATGCCTTGGCCGATCTGTTCATCAACTTCAACCCGGACGCCATCATTCCGTCGGCCGGATTGATCCCGGTGGCCATGGTGTTCGGAATCTGCCTGTACAAACTGAAAACGCCGCTGGTCTTGAGCACGGTCGTCGCCTTGGCCGTATTTGCGGGGCTGATCCTGTGGGGCGTCGAAAACCCTGTCCTGACCTACAAATGGTTCGCGGACAGCTCGACGCAGGCCGCCTTGGAGGCCGCTCAAACGAGGACGACGGGCGCAGACGTCGAGCCTTTCAGCGCGCCGTACGGGGCGGCCGACGCCGTTCGTTATTTCGAGCAGGCCGGCGACGCGGCGTCCGCGACCCAGATCGGTTCGTACAAGGAGGCTGGATCGGCTGTCTGGAAAGCGACCTACGCCTGGATCATGGCGCTGTTGGGTTACTCGTTTCTGGCTTCGGTTCTGCCCGTCTGGCTGTTGCTGCAGCCGCGCGATTACATCAACAGCTTCCAACTTTATTTCGCCTTGGGCGCAATGCTGTTGGGCATGACGATCGCCGGATTCGTGGGCGCGCCGGAGAATCGAATTGTCGCCGAGCCGATCCGATCGGTCGCCGATGCGCCGCCGATCTTCCCGTTCTTGTTCGTAACCATCGCCTGTGGCGCCGTCAGCGGATTCCATTCGCTGGTCTCCAGCGGGACAACGGTCAAACAGCTCAAGTACGAGACAGATGCGTTTCCGATCGGTTACGGCGCGATGTTGGTCGAGGGCGCGCTGGCCGTGTTGGTCATTCTGGCGTGCGTGGCCGGCTTGAGCGAGTCGCAGTGGCAAGCCGGTGGAATTTACTCGTCGTGGGAAGGCATCCAAGGCGGTGGCCTCGCGGTTCAACTGAGCGCGGTTGTGCGAGGCGGGGCGAATTTTCTCAGCCACCTGCGCATCCCGATTCCTGTCGGCCGCACGATATTGGCCGTGACGATCGTCGCCTTTGCGTTGACGACCTTGGATTCAGCCACGCGGCTGCTGCGGTTCAACGTCGAAGAAGTCTGTCGTTCCGTGGGGCTCGATTTTCTGGCCAATCGCTACTTTGCCTCGGCGGTGGCCGTGGCAGGAATCGCTTTCTTTGGGTTAGCGCCCGCCGGCAAGACGCTGTGGACGCTGTTCGGCACGACCAATCAATTGTTGGCCGGCCTGACGCTGTTGATAATCAGCGTCTTTCTGTACAAGCTGAGGCGACCGACGCTGTACACCCTCGTTCCGATGGTCTTGATGCTCGCCACGTCGATGTCGGCGATGGGGATCAGCTTGCCGCGGCTGTACGCTCAGCGACAATGGCCGATGTTCGGCGTATCGATCGTTGTGCTGTTGATGACGGTGTGGCTGATGGGCGAAGCCCTGATCGCCTTTTCTCGCGGTCGAGGCGGGTTGGTGTTTGATGAACAGGAGTCAGCGTCGCCGAACGGTGCAACGACAAGCTCGCCGAACGCGTGACTCCGACTTCGGCGGCATGGGTTCCCAACGCCTGTTTTTGCGGCGTCGTTGGCATTAGACTAGACGAGACAAACCGATTTTCCCCTGCCTGAGGAGGACTTTGCTCATGACGCAGATTCATCGTCGCCAGTTTCTAGCTCAATCCGGCAATGCGGGCCTGGGGGTCGCGGCAGGCTGGACGATCCTACAAAACGCGGGTTCGGCCCGGGGCGCGCCGGCCGCCGACAAAGTCGTGTTGGGCGTGATCGGAGCCGGCGGGCGTGGCAGCAACCTGTCGAACGATTTCGCGGCTCGTGGAGACGTCGTGTTCGCGGCCATTGCGGACCCCGATACGAACCGCCGCGAGGCCCTGGGCAAAGCGCTGGCTAGCCAACCCGACGCCTCGACGCCGAAGACCGTCGACGACTATCGCGCGGTGCTCGACGACAAATCGGTGGACGCCGTGATTGTGGCGACGCCGGACCACTGGCACGCGCTGGCCACGATCCACAGTTGTCAGGCCGGCAAGGACGTATACGTCGAAAAGCCGGCCAGCCACAGCTGTTGGGAGGGCCGCAAGATGGTCGAGGCGGCACGGAAGTACCAACGGGTTGTCCAAGTCGGCACCCAGAACCGCAGCGCCGAGTACAACATGGCCGCTCGGAAATACATTGCCGACGGCAAGCTAGGGAAGGTTCACTTCTGTCGCATCTACAACCAGAAGGGCTGGAACAATTTCCCGATGCAGCCCGACAGCGACCCTCCGGCCGGGTTCAACTGGGATCGTTGGAATGGCCCCGCGCCGGAAACGCACTACAATGCGACGTTGCATCGCAACTGGCACCATTTCTGGCGGTACTCGAGCGGCGACATCATCAACGATGGAATTCACCAGATCGATCTGGCCCGTTTCGTGCTGGGCTTGGATTATCCCAAAAGCGTGTTCAGCAGCGGGGCACGCTACGAACCGGGCGCGGCGGAATCCCCCGACACGCAGATTGCCGTGTATGATTTTGACGACATGACCGTCACGTTCGAGCTGACGCTGTACACGCCCTACGTGCTGAAGATCTCGCCCATCATCCGTCAGGCGCCGGACAAGTACCCCTACTGGCCACAGTGCGCGACGCGGATCGAGATCTACGGTAGCGACGCGATGATGTACCTGGGTCGGCACGGCGGCGGGTGGCAAGTGTTCACCCGCCCGCGCCTGCAAGAAGGCGTCGTCACCGATCAGCAAAAAGGCCTGTTTCCCGATCCGGAGCACAAGGAAAACTTTCTCCAGTGCGTCCGCTCGCGAGCACTGCCCAACGCCGATATCGAAGAGGGCCATCGCAGCGCGCTGTGGGCGCAATACGCCACGATCAGCTACCGCCTGGGCGGACAAAAGCTGACCATCGACCGGCAGACCGAACGGATCGTTGGCAACGAGGACGCGATGAAGCTGTTCCGTCGCGAGTATCGCAAGCCTTACGTGATCGAAGACGAGGTGTAAGGCATCCAGGCGCGAAACGCGCCCGGAACGCAACGTGACGAGCTGTGGGACGCCAGACGCTGCGGGGCGTGCAATCCGAATCCGGCGCCCTACGCGCCGGTCGCGAGTCGCCCGTTCGGAGCAACGCCTAGCGACTGCGATCGCGATGGGCGTGGGCGAACCGCTGGCCGTGCCGGGCGCGACGTGGGCGGTTTCACTTTCCCCAGTTCCGCAACCGATCGACGGCGACCGCGACCGTCTCGATGGCGAACTCGACGTCTTCGGCCGTATTGAACCGACCCAAACCGAATCGCAGGCTGGCCCGGGCCATGTCCTCGGCCAGCCCCAGCGCCCGTAACACGTGGCTCGGCTCGGGATTGGCGGACGAACAGGCGCTGCCGCTGGACACCGCCAGTTCGCGCATGCCCAATAGCAAGGCTTGGCCTTCAACGTCGCCGAAATTGCAGTTCAGATTGTTGGCCAAACGCAGCCCGGTTCGCCCGAGGGCCGGGCCGTTCAGCGCCAGCTTGGCCACGCGCTCGACCAATCCCGCAAACAGTCGATTGCGTAAATCGTTCAGGCGTGCGTGCTCTGCTGGCATCTCGTCCAGACACAGCCGCAGCGCTGCGGCCATGCCCACGATGCCCGGCACGTTCAACGTCCCGCTGCGCCGCCCAAGCTCTTGCTGTCCGCCGTCGATTTGCGATTCGAGCCGCACCTGCGGAGCGCGGCGGCGCACGTACAGCGCGCCAATGCCCTTGGGGCCGTAGATCTTGTGCGCCGAGAAGCTCATCAGGTCCACCTGTAGCCGCTCGACATCCACCGGAATCCTGCCGACGGCCTGTGTGGCATCCGTGTGCAGCAGGACGCCCCGTTGTTTACAGATCCGTCCGATTTCGTCCAGCGGGTGGATCGTGCCGATCTCGTTGTTGGCCAACATCACCGAGACCAAGGCCGTGTCGTCGCGAATCGCGTCGGCCACTTGATCCAGGTCCAGCGCGCCCGCATCCGGCTCGCCCTGCGGGCGCACCGGCAGGTACGTCACCTCGAATCCACGGCGGGCCAGTTTGGCTAGTGGATCCAACACCGCCCGGTGTTCGGTAACCACACTGACGAGATGTTGGCCGCGCCGGCGCGCGTGCTCGCAAACGCCTCGAATGGCTAGGTTATTGCTCTCCGTGGCGCCGCTGGTGAAGATGATCTCGCGCGGCGCGGCGTTGATCGCGGCGGCGATCGTGTCGCGGGACGAATCAACGGCCTCGCGAGCTGCCGCGCCGAAGGCATGGCTGGCGCTGCTGGCGTTGCCGTACCGCTCGACGAAGTACGGCCACATCGCCTCGGCCACACGCGGATCGACGCGCGTGGTGGCATGGTTATCCATATAGACGACGTGCGCGCAGCCGTCGTGAGCCGAGTCCAAGGGGGGCTCATCCATCTACTCGCCCCCCTGCCGGGACGGTTACCGTGTCTCGACGTAGCATTTTTTTCCCTCCCGGCCATTCTAGGCGGCGGGCGGAGGAAAAACACCCTATCCAACGGGTTCGCTGTGGGCAACCCCGGCCTACGCCCGCTCGCGGCGCAACCCGCGCCACAATCGCGGCCTCTCGAGTCGCCGTCGGTCGACGCGTCCGTCGCTTCGCGAGCGGACGAGATCCACTGCGTCGAACCTCGGCGGAGCGACGACCGTTCGAAGCCCGCCAGGCCGCGCGGTATTCCGCGCCGTGTCCGGCAGGCGCGGGGCGGCGCTAGGTCGTCTTCGCACACGGAGGGGGATCCGCCACATAACAGACCAGAGTCCGCGATGGCAGGATCAGCCGGCCCGTCTTGGGCGGACGCGGGCCCAGCAGGCCCGGATAGACGTCGTTGGGCGATTGGGCTGCCGTGTTGACGAACAATCGCCACTCGCCCGACCACTTGGCTGCCGCCGGAAACACGAATTCCTGCGGCCCGGGCGCCGCATTGAGCATCATGAGGATGTCTCGCCCGGCCTGCTCGGAATCCTGTTCGATCGAGGGCCGTGTCAACAGGCAGATCAGCGTTGACCAGGCGCTGTCCCAATGCACGGCCTGCCCTTTGTTGTCGAACCAACTCACATCCGGACGTGCGTCGGAATCCTGTGGTTTGCCGGTCAAAAACCGTTCGCGGCGGAGCGTCGGCTGCGCCAGGCGGAACTTGATCAACGAGCGACAGAAGCGGACGAGTTCTCGGTTGGTGCGCACGAGCCGCCAGTCGAACCACGACAGTTCGTTGTCCTGACAGTACGCATTGTTGTTGCCGTGTTGCGTTCGACGACATTCATCGCCCATCAACATCATGGGCACGCCGTGGCTGAGCAACAGCGACGCCAACATGTTTTTGATCTGGCGGAGGCGAAGCTCTTCGACCTCGAGGCGGTGCGTCGGTCCCTCGTGGCCATAGTTGTCGCTATGGTTGTTGTTGTCCCCGTCGCCGTTGTTTTCGCCGTTGGCCTCGTTGTGCTTGTGACAGTAGCTGACCAGATCGTTCATCGTGAACCCGTCGTGCGAGGTCACGAAGTTGATGCTGCACGAGGGCGAGCGGCCATTGTGTTCAAACAGGTCGCTGGAACCGGACAATCGCGTCGCAACCGCGCCCAGGTGCCCAGGATCGCCACGCCAGAAGCGACGGATATCGTCGCGAAAGCGTCCGTTCCACTCGGCCCATCGTCCGTTGCCGAAATCTCCGACCAGAAATGCGCCGCCCGCATCCCAGGCTTCGGCGATCAGCTTGGTGTTCGCCAGATGGGGATCCGCGGCAATCTCGTCGACCAAGGTTCGGTCGCCAACCACATGGCCGTTTTCCAGCCGTCGAAAGACAGCGGCGAGATCGAAGCGAAAACCGTCCACATGGTAGTTGATCACCCAGTGCCTCAAGCAGCGGAGGATCATCTCCTTGACGCGCGGATGGTTACAGTTCACCGTGTTGCCGCAGCCGCTGTAATTCTTGTAGTAACGACCGCCTTGCTCGGGCATGTAATAGACGTTGTTGTCCAACCCCTTGAAACTGAACACGGGCCCGTGCTCGTTGCCTTCAGCGGTATGATTGAACACCAGATCGAGAATGACCTCGATGCCTTCCTCGTGCAGCGCACGCACCATCTCCTTGAACTCGGCGACCTGCGCGCCCGGCTCGGGGCTCGCGGCGTACCCGCGATGCGGCGAGAAAAACGCCATCGGGTCGTAACCCCAGTAATTGGCGTTGGGTCGCTTGTCGCCAAAGATATCGCGGATCGGAAACTCGTGGACCGGCATCAGCTCGACCGCCGTTACGCCAAGCGATTTCAAGTGAGGGATCTTCTCGATCACGCCCAGATAGGTTCCCGGGTGCCTGACCCCGCTCGTCGGACTCTTGGTGAACCCGGCCACGTGCATCTCGTAGATCACCGTATCGGCCAACGGTCGGTGCAGACAGCGGTCGCCTCGCCAATCGAAATGGTCGTCGATCACCACGCACTTGGGCGGCCGCAACACGCCGTCGTCCGACTTCTGAAAGTCGCCGGCCAGCGCCGGGGCATACGGGTCGATCAACCGCGCGCGGCCATCGAACCACAGCCCGCGCTGCGGGTTGTAGGGCCCATCGGCTTGGAGATGGTATAGCGTTCCGTGGCCGACGCTCCTTTCGGATATCTGCCACACGCTGCCGCAACGATGTTCGGGTTCGAAATCGATGACCTCCGACGGATCCACATCCTCGACCGTATCGTACAGCAACAGTCGCATGGCCGTCGCGCCCTGACTGGCAACTCGAAACGTGACCCCGCCGGCGACCACCGATGGACCGAAATCCAAGGCATAGGTCGAAGCAGGTTCAAGTCGGGCGTGTCGCATCAACATAGATCAACCTCCACGGTCAAGCTTCGCGGTCTCAAGTTCCCTCTTGCGAAACCATAACCGCTGATCTCTGCAATGACGGATGAAGACTGATTTCCCGTCGCCGATTTGCGCCTAGGATGGTTGATTGAAAATGACTAGTGAACTTTCGTAATTTCATAAAACTGCGCAGTATGCATCAAGTTTGGCATTCAGGTCCGGGTTGGCGAGGTCCCATTGTGCTGCGTCCGCAGATGTTCGTCCAGCCACTGCTGGCCAGATGAAGAAAAATCGGCTATCTTATAGGCTTAGTTGCCGTTTGGCACAGACATTTCAGGTGATCGCTCCGCGACCGGCGACCGGTTTCCGGCCCTAGAACGAATCGACATTTTATGGCACGTAAAGTTGTTAACCGCAAGGCGTTACGAGAAGCGGCCGAGGCGGCCGAGCGTGATCGGCCGGCCGATGAACAGCAAGATGAAAAGAAGGTCGTGAAAAAGGCCGTCAAGCGGAAAGCGGCGCCGCGGAAGAAGCGAACGGCCGAGCCTGAGGTTGCCCGGGTCAAACTGTACTGGCTGGTCGTGAATCAGTCGGGTAAGCAAGTTGGAGCCAAGTTCGAATATCACGAGAAGTCAACCGCGGAAAAAAAGGCCGCGGAACTGAGCCAGGGCGGCAAGTCACCGCATTGGGTGCAAAAGCATCGAGAGCCGATCACCGAAGCCTGAGACGCCGTTCGAGTCGCTACCGTTCCAGCTACGCGCAGCATGAACCCATTTCCCGTTCGCAGCGACGCCGGCGCGTCATCCGCACGAAGAATGGGGAGCGTGACGCGTCAGCGATGTTGAGAGATCGGTCGATCGCGTGCCGAACCAGAGGCGGAGCGTCCTGTCGCCGACACTGCGTCTATTTAATCTAGACGGCCAAATCTAGACGGCGCACGCGCTCGGACTGAGGTTCTGCGGACTGCCGGAAATGGCTGCGCCGGCGTCAAGTCCTCGGCGGGACACGCCGCCTGAAGCTTGCCCATGAGATCTCGCGCCGGGCCGCGCACGAGATGTCTGGCTCGGCCGGCGATACCGCGAAACTTGCCCGCCGTGTTTTGCGAACATGGTGTAGAGAAGCGTTCCTGTTGGCTCTTGGGAAAGCGGGAGAACTGCGATGTCGAGATTGGATGCCATCGGCTGTCGCGCGTGGCCGTTGCGGCTTGGCCTGGTCGCTACGGGGGTCCTGGCCGTCGTCGTCGGATGCTCGCCCGGCGGGCCCGCCGGCAAGGGCGAGGCGACAGGGGCAGGAGGCAGCAAGTCTGCCGGAGATTTGTCCGACAAGATCGGCGACTATCTGCCGCCATTGGACGGTGGCCGGTTGGAGATTGCGCCTCCGAAAGGTTGGAACTGGGCCAATCCGGGCGGAGGCGTGTTGGTGGCCTTCAAGCCACAGGACATCGAACTGAACAAGCTGCCGCGGATCTTGCTGACCGTTGCCGACGCGGGGTTGCTCGGAATGGACGACGTGACCGCCGAGAACGTCGCGGCCTTTGTCTCGCATGTCTCGGATGCAGCGGCCGACAAGAAACTGCGCGCCCCGGTACAAGCGACTACGATCGCTGGCCGTCAGTTTGCCACCTATCAGATACTGGGGAAACGGCGCAACCAAGTCGTGATCCAACATTTCCTGGCGACTATCGTCGAGGGTCGCGAGTATAGATTGCAATTGGATGCTTACCAGGCCGACTTTGCCAAGGTCAAGTCGACGATCGAGGTGGTCGCGTCGAGCATGAAGTTCCCGACGAAACATGGAGAAAGCTCGGATCCGCCGCGCGAGGAAGCCGCGCCCGTTGCGGCAAAAGATGTGCCGCAGGACCAGCCTGCGAAGCCGACCGAACAAGCGGGCGACGCCCCGACCGATCCGCCGCCCGAAGCTCTCTGAGGCGGGCTTGCGCCCGCAACCCAAAACTCTCGTGTTCGTGCTCGTACTCGTCATCCGACAATCGAGCGCGAATCCGAGTACGAGGATACGGCACAAACCACTGTACAAGATGAGCGCGTGACGCGCGCCTCCTACGGCCTGAGACTCTGACGAGCCGCGATCGCCCACTGGTCGGCAGTCGGCGCGTCAATCGAACGGGAGGGCGTGTCGCGAGCCGTCGCGCCCGCCTATCGAAGGCGTTCGCGGTCGAGCCGTTTTGTGACGGCGAACACCATGCCCCGACCCGAGTGGCCGCTCGAACGTCGCGGCCTGTGCGACAACGGCGAATAGAAGTCCGCCCGACAGCGAGCCATTCCGAGCCGACAAAAAGCGTGGACGCCGCGTCTCGCGGGACTCCGGACCTCGCCTCGACATCAACACCCGCCCCAATGCCTACCAAGATGACCCTCGAAGAAGCTCAGGTGCGCATTGATCATTGGATTCAAGCGAACGGCGTGCGTTATTTTTCCGAGCTGACGAACTTGGCCCAATTGGTCGAAGAGGTCGGCGAGCTGGCTCGAATCATGTCGCGAACGTTCGGCGATCAAAGTTTCAAAGAGTCGGACCGAGGCGGCAATCTGGCCGACGAACTGGCCGACGTCTTGTTTGTCGTCATCTGCATCGCGAACCAAACGGGCGTCGATCTCGCCGCGGCGTTTGCACAGAACCTGGAACGCAAAGCCCTTCGCGATCGCCAGCGCCACCACGGCAATCCCAAATTATCGAGAGACACTGAACCATGAGTCTGACCGTGATGCGCCGGATCGCGTTCTGCGCGGGGCACCGTTTGTACCGTCACGGCGGAAAATGCGAGTTTTTCCACGGGCACAATTACGTCGCCGAATTCTATGTCACGGGTCCCGAAACCGACTCGGTGGGACGCGTGATCGACTTTGCGGAGCTGAAGGCCCGATTCAAAGGTTGGATCGACGAACATTGGGACCACAGCTTCCTGTTGGCGCACGACGACGCCAACGGGATCGCGGCGGCACGCCTCGTGGAACCGTCGCGGTACTTTGTCCTGCCGTTCAACCCGACGGCCGAGAACATGGCCCGTTACCTGTTGGAACAGGTCTGCCCCCAACTGCTCGCCGAGGCAAACGTCGTCGCCACCAAGGTCGTGATCTGGGAGACTCCGGACGTGTGCGCGGAAGCGACGTGCATGAACGGGTAATGGTTTGCGAAGCGAAACACGGTACAATCAGCGGCAACCCGCGGGCTGGCCGCCACGGTCGCCGAGCGACACTGGAGGCAGGTCGGAACGCCCTGTACGAACGTCGAGTCTCGTGGGGCACGGGCGGACGGGCGTCCGCCCTGTCAGATCGCACTGCCAACTGCGCGTGGCGCAGATGCACGGTGCGTTGACGGACACGTCGCGAGACAGCCTGCCGTGTTTCGTTGCCGTCTGGCGGTCTCGCCAGGTTTCCACATGAACCCGAGGAGCAAGCTATGTTTCGCAACGTCTTCCCGACTGCCCTGCTGTGGGCCATTGGGTCCGTGGCCGTTCCGCTATCGGCGGCCGACACACCGCCGCCCGGCGCGGATGTCCTCGACCAGGCTTTCGCTTCGTTGCAGACCTACCAGTGGGGGCAGGATCGCACGTCGCTGCAGACGTTGGATGTCGCCGTCGCCGCGAGCCACGGCGACGCGGCCGTGCGAAAGAACCTAGAGACGCGCCTCGTGGGGGTGCTCGAGTCGGACGCAAGCCGCGCCGCCAAGGACGTAGTGTGTCGGCAGTTGAGCCTGATCGGCTCGGCCAACGCCGTGCCGGCGCTGGCAAAACTGCTGCCCGACAAGGATCTATCCCACATGGCGCGGTACGCGTTAGAGCGGATCCCCGACGCGGCGGCCACGGCTGCGCTGCGCAGCGCTTTGGCGAACACCGAAGGGCTACAGAAAATCGGGGTCATCGACTCGGTGGGCATCCGCCGGGACGCCGACAGCGTGACCGCCTTGACCGCCCTGGTGGGCGATTCGAACCCGCAAATCGCGGCCGCGGCGGTTGCCGCATTGGGAGCAATCGGGACCAGCGAGGCCGCCCAGGCGCTCGCCACCGCCCAGGCCAGCGTCCCGTCGCAACTGCAAGCAGCCGTGGCCGACGCGCGCCTGAGCTGCGCCGAGCGTCTGTTGGCGGCGGGCAAAAAAGCGGAAGCGCTCGCGATCTACAAAGCGCTCAATAGCGAAGACCAGCCTCAGCACATTCGCGTCGCGGCCGTCCGCGGAATGCTCGCCGCTGCCGGGCAGAAATGAGGTCGCCTCTGGCCGATCTTCGACCCATTGCCGCACGTCCGAAGGGAGAAATGATGGACCAACGCGCCGGCCGTTCAACGCGATTGCTGCATATTGCAGGGCTAGTTGCAATCCTGTCAATCGGCCCGATTGCGCCGACGTTGTCGGCCGCTTCGCCGCCTAGCGACGAGTTGCTGCAGATGATCGCCGACCTGATCGGCGACCCGGACAAGCAGATGCGGGCGATCGGTCTGCAACAGGTGCGGAGCGAGGCGCCCGGCGAAGCCGCGACCAAGCGGTTCGTCGGTCTGTTGCCGACGCTGTCGCCGATCGCACGGGCCGATCTGGTCGAGGCGTTGGGCGAGCGCGGGGATCCGGCTGCGCGCGGCGCGATCGTCGCGCTGGCCGGGGGCACGGAACCGGCGGTCCGCGTCGCGGCGTTGCGCGCCTTGGCCGGCGTGGGGAACGAGTCCGACGTCGCGACGCTCGTGCACAGCCTCGCGGCCGACTCGCCAGCCGAACAGGATGCAGGCGGACAGACATTGATCCGTCTGGTCGGAGCCGGCGTGAACCGCGCGATGTGGGAAGCCTCCACCGCGTCGCCGCCGGCCGCTCGCGTGCGCGTGTTGGAGATCCTGACGGCGCGCGCCGCGAAAGAGATGCTGCCGGCGATCGTGACCGCCGCCTCGGCCGGCGACGCGTCCGTTCGAGCGGCTGCTTTGGATGCCCTGCGGGCGATGGCGGACGCCGCGCAGGCCAGCGACTTGATCCGGCTGCTGCGGACGGCGCAATCCGACGCCGAACGCAGCCGCGCCGAGGCCGCTTTGCTGGCGTTGTGCGGTCGCGCACCGCGAGAAAAGTGCGTGCCGCCGCTTGTCGCCGGGCTTGCCGATGCCGACGTCCGGACGCGCCAATCGCTTGTTCAAGCCTTGGCTCGCGCGGGTGGCGTGGCGGCCTTGGATGCGATCATGGCGCGCCAGGACGATCCGGATCAGACCGTGCGCGACGAAGCCATTCGCATGGTCTCCCTGTGGCCCGATCGGTCGGCCGCCCCGCGTTTGGTCGCACTGGCTGCGTCCGACAACCTACGCCATCACGTTTTAGCCATCCGAGGTCTGGTGCGACTGGCGGGGCCCGAAGGAGAACGTCCGGCAGATCTGCCGGGGCTAAGCGAAGCGATTCGCCTGGCTCGGCGATCCGACGAGAAACGGCTGGCCCTGGCCGTGTTGGGTCGCGTTGCCAGCCTCGAGGCGCTCGCCCTGACCGTCACGTTGCTGGAGGACCCGGCGCTCGTCGAGGACGCGGGCCGGACAGTTGTTGCGATTGCGCCGAGTGTGGGCGCCAAGAATCCAACCGCGGCCATCGCCGCGCTGCGTCGCGTGCTCGAGCGTACGACGGGACAAAACGTGCGCGATCAGGCGCAAGAGGCTTTGAACGCCGTCCAACGACAGAAGTAGCGTTCGGGTTTCACGTCCCAGCGCCTGCCCGATCGCGGAAGGTACGGCACAACATTTCCGCCGCTGAGGGTCCGCCGATCTCGAATCCGCGCGGCGTTGTGACCGATGCGCGCCTCTTGCCCTCGCGCGCCGCAACGCGAATCACGGTGAAACAGGCAGCGGACCACACGCATCGAATGCCGACAAGCGATCTGGCCCCGCCAGCAAGAGAACATCGTGCGCGATGGCTAGATTGCCTCCGACCAAGCCCATCGGCGCCAGTTCGATCGCTTGGCGAGCCTGTTGCGGTCCTTGCTGGTCGAACACGTAAATCCCGTCGCGTGTCGGCCAATAGACATGTTTGCCGGCCAGCACGCCGCGGCCGAACCCGCGCAGCGACTCGTCGACGCGAGCGGGAAAACGAGCTCGGATCTGGCCGCTGTCTGCGGCGATCCACGTCAGGCGACGGCCGGAGGCGATCAAATGGTCCTCGCCCACGCCCAGCAGAAATTGGACGTCGCCCGCCATGCCGGCGGGCGTCGCCCAGCGGAGCAGACCCGTCGCAGCGTCGAGGGCAAACACGTGATCACAATCGGATGGCGCGGCAAACACCGTCCCCCTGTGAACCAAGCAGGGCGTCAGCCCTCGTCGCGGCAGAGCGTGGCCCGAGCCGACATCCCCGTCCGTCGCGTGGATCTGCGGGTATCGAGTGACCCACCGCACCTGGCCATCGCGAGCGCGAAGGGCGGCGATGGCGCCTAGGTTGGTATTGTAGTACAGAATGCCTTCGTCCAAAGACAACAGATTGGCCGTGGCGCTGCTCGCCGCGGTCGGATCAAACGCCTCGGCGCCGGCCACAAATCGCCGCCATGTCATTTCGCCTCGCTTGACGTCGAACGCCGCCACGTGCGCCCGAATGAGCACGCCGTCCCGCTGGCGTAAACCGACGTACAGCAGGCCATCGTCGGCCACGGGAACGCCGTCGACGGTCCAACCATCGGTCCACGGCGGTTCATCGGTATGGATCTCGAACAGACGCCGTTTGTCGGCCTTCCAATCCAGCGCAGCCACGTACGTGCCGAGCGCGGCGCCGCCGCGATCAACGGGCGCCGCCGGCCCCAATCCAACGTACAGTCGATCGCCCTGGATCGTCACGGTATATTGCCGCGTCTGGGGCAGTTCGCCAGAAGCGGCCCCGCGAAGATCGGTGGCCCGCGCAGCGACGGCCTCGGGCGGCAACGCCGTGTCCAACCACAACCGGCGGCCGGTGCGCAATTCGTAGGCATGTACGTCGTCGAGCGTGTCGCCGGTCTGGATAAAGACCGAAGATCCCAAGACCACGGGATGATAACACGGCCAACCTGAGGTCGAGTCTGGAGTCAGCGCCGCGTGGTCGCTCGCCGGACGACGCGGCAATGGGACAGACCACAGCGGCCGCAGCGCGATGTCGACGTCGGCCGCCGCCGTTTGGCTTCGCGAGCCGCTCCCGGCAAACGTCGTCCAATCCGGCGCTGGGACCAGCGGCGGCCACATCTGGCTGGCCGCCAGCAGATCCCGCAGCAACTCGAGGCAACGCCCGGATCGTCCGCCCAACGTGCCCGTCGCCTCGGGGGCGATTCGGCCGAGCAAGTCCAATTCCCGCTGGCTCTGCACGGAGGAACGCTCGAGGATCGAGACCAGCGCGAGGCGCGCGGCCAGACTGCCAACGTCTAGATCCGTGTCCGGATAGATCAGGCGGGCGTCGCGAGGCTGGTCGTCGCTCAACAGCGGGCTGAGCTGTTGCCAGGCGCTCCGGGCACGCGCGAAATAACCGCGTTCCAAATCCAGCTCGCCTAGGCGCAACAGCGCGTCGTCTCCGCTGCGGCTGACGAAAAATCGTGCGGCGATCTCCTGCAATCGTTGCGGATCACGCTCGGCAATCGCCGTTCTCAGCCAGGCTTCGGCCAGCGGATCAACTCGTTTGCGATAGGCTTCGAGCAACTGCGGTGCGTCTTTCGCCGAACTGGCCAGGCGCCACTGGCAAAAGTCGCGGAGCGGTACAAACCGCACAAACTCGTCGCCGCGCAAGGCGGCCTCGGTCGGCAGCGCCACCAGGCGTCCGCCATCCGAATCCATCAGGCCGTGCAGAACTTCGGCGGCCTCGTCCCACTGGGCGTTGGCGATGTACTGCTGGACCCGCTCTAGATGGGCGCGGGCCGCATTTTCGGCCTCGTCCAGCTTGACGGACGAACTCGTCGGTGCGCGCGGCCCGCGAGGCTCTTGCGCGGCCGCGACCCCGGCTTGAGCGGCCACGAGAAACCCGGCCACCGCAAGCATTCGCAGGCGACCATGTTGCGTAAACGATCGCCCATCGCGAAGCAGAGATCGTCGGGTCCAGGAACGTCGAGTCCGCGGCGAATCGAACGGCGCACGATGCGCATGCGACGCCCGCCATCGCCAGACGCGCCGCGCAAGGCAAGCCATCTCGAGGGGGGTCACAGGTACATCCCGATGAATGCGCCATCTCGCTCCGCGGCAGCCTGGATCCGTTCCATCCGCTCGCGGGTCCGCTCTAGATCCCCGGCCTCGATATACCGATCAAACTCGACACAGACAGATCGCAGCACGGTCTGCCGCAGCCACGCGGTGG
Organism: Candidatus Anammoximicrobium sp.; assembly: GCA_032229885.1. GTDB lineage: Bacteria > Planctomycetota > Planctomycetia > Pirellulales > Pirellulaceae > Anammoximicrobium. The sequence continues at coordinate 79,530 of JAVYAJ010000283.1, forward strand.
CTGGTCCCGTCAGCCAATCGCAGGATTCGCCGAGCAGGTTGACGTCCAGGTCGCAGCCGACGGTACACCGATCCTCTTTGTCCGTCAGGATGGTTCCTTCGAAACTGAACTGGAGCACTCCCAGATCGGCTCGATTCGTCAGGTGATAGGTACAGCGTCCATTATACAAGTAGAACGTATTGAACTTGCCGTGCCGCGCCATCGCCGTTTTGACCCGTTGACAGAAGGCTTCGAACTCGGCCGAAGCATCCAAGGGCACATCCAGGCGGACGACGCTGCGTAGCGGCAGACAATCAAAGCTGATTTCGACCCAGCGATTCATACGATGCCCGTCTGTGTATGCGCCTGCGCGGCGCGATGGTGTTGGCGGTCGGTCCTGTTCGCCGCACGCGCGTCCCACGGCGGTAAGCCCGTCGCCGCGTCGGCTGGTGCGCCCGCGCGGCTCGGCAAATCGGTCCTCGGATTCGACGGCGGCGAGCACGACCACCCGATCGTCAACTCGCATACGCCAAGCGCGAACGGAAGTCCAACCGATCCAGTCTTGTCCCTCGCCGTACGAAGCGTAAAACAGGATTCGGCGCGGCGCGCGTCGAACACGAATCCCGAATGACGATCCTCTACTGCGCGCTCGCGGCGGCCAACTCGCCGCTCTCGTCCGCGCCCGGCGCGGCCGAGCTGGGCTCGTCAGCCACGACCATGCCGCGGAAATCGAGCCGTCGGACCTTGCCCTCGTCGTCACGGATCGCGTCCACCACGATCTTGTTATCCCCTTGGAACGTACCCTTGAGCAAGTCTTCGGCCAATGGGTCTTCGATGCGGCTTTCGAGCGCGCGGCGCAGGGGACGCGCTCCGAAATCCAAGTCTTTACAGGCGACCTTAATCAGAAACTCCTTGGCGTCGTCGGTCAGTTCGAGCGAGAAGCCCCGCTCGGCCAGACGCTGACGAACCTGAACCAGTTCCATTTCGATCACCCGCTTGAGGTCGTCTTTCTGCAGATGCCGGAACACGATGATGTCGTCCAGGCGGTTCAAGAACTCGGGCCGGAACTTCTTTTCGATCTCGTCGGTGACCCGCGCCTTCATGCTCTCGTACGAGGCGTCCTGGTCTGGCCGCTGGAAGCCAAAGCTCGCCTCGTTCTTGATCGCTTGCGCGCCCTCGTTGGTGGTCATGATCAAGACCACGTTGCGAAAATCCACCTTTCTCCCGAACGCGTCGGTCAGGCGGCCTTCTTCCATCACCTGCAGCAGCGTGTTGAAGATCTCTGGATGCGCCTTCTCGATCTCGTCCAACAGCACCACCGAATACGGTCGGCGACGGATCCGTTCGGTCAACTGTCCGCCTTCTTCGTAGCCCACGTAGCCCGGCGGCGCGCCGATCAAGCGGCTGACGTTGTGCTTCTCGGCATATTCACTCATGTCGATGTGGACCAACGCGTCCTGGTCGCCGAACAGATACTCGGCCAGAGCTTTGGCCAGCAACGTTTTTCCGACCCCCGTCGGTCCGGCGAACACGAAACAGCCCGTCGGTCGCCGCGGATCCTTCAGTCCGCTGCGGCTGCGCCGGACGGATTTGGCCAGCGCCGTCACCGCATTCTCCTGACTCACCACCCGCTTGTGCAGCTCTTCCTCCATCTTCATCAGCCGCAAGCTCTCTTCGGTCGACAGCCGAGTCAAAGGCACCCCGGTCATCCGCGAGACGACTTCGGCGATCACTTCGGCATCGACGACACCGTCTGTTTGCTTCGAGCGTTCGCGCCAGTCGCGCGTGATCTGTTCTTTTTTCTTCTTCAGCTTGTCGGCCTGATCGCGCAGGGCCGCGGCCTTCTCGAAGTCCTGCGCGGCGACCGCTTCTTCCTTTTCGCGGTTCAGCCGTTCCACGTCCTGGTCAATGTCCTTCAGGTCGGGCGGACGGGTCATCGTGCGCAACCGCACGCGGGCCCCGGCCTCGTCCATGACATCGATCGCCTTGTCCGGCAGACACCGCGAGGTGACATAGCGTTCCGAGAATTCGACGGCGGCCTGCAAGGCGTCGTCGGTGAACTGGACGCGATGATGCTCTTCGTACCGGGCGCGCAATCCCTTGAGGATCGCCACCGTCTCGTCGGCGCTGGTGGGATCGACGATGATTTCCTGGAATCGCCGAGCCAGGGCATTGTCCTTTTCGATGTACTTGCGGTACTCATCCAACGTCGTCGCGCCGATGCACTGCATCTCGCCGCGAGCCAACGCCGGTTTGAGGACGTTGGCGGCGTCGATCGCGCCCTCGGCGCCTCCGGCGCCCACGAGCGTATGCAGTTCGTCGATGAACAGGATCGTGTTCTTGGCCCGCCGCACTTCGTTCATCACGGCTTTGATCCGCTCTTCGAACTGTCCGCGATACTTCGTGCCGGCCACCATCATCGCCAAGTCGAGGACCACGATCCGTTTTTCGGCCAGCAGGTCGGGCACATTGCCGCCGACCACGCGCTGGGCGAACCCCTCGACGATCGCCGTCTTGCCGACACCGGCCTCGCCCAACAGGACCGGGTTGTTCTTGGTGCGGCGGCACAGAATTTGGATGGCGCGCTCGATTTCGCGCTCTCGGCCAATGACCGGATCCAGCTTGCCCTGACGAGCCAACTGCGTCAGGTCGCGGCCAAAACTATCCAGCGCCGGCGTCTTCGACTTGCCCTTGGCGCGGCTTTCTCCTCGCGCATCGCCTCGCCCGCTGCGCTCGCCGCTGGGACCTTCGTCGCTTTCCAGACCGTGGCCGAGCAAGTTCAGCACTTCCTCGCGGACGTCTTCCAGCTTCAATCCGAGGTTCATCAGCACCTGCGCGGCGACGCCCTCCTGCTCGCGCAAGAGCCCCAGCAGGATGTGTTCGGTGCCCACGTAGTTGTGGTTCAGATTCCGCGCTTCCTCCATCGAAAACTCGATGACTTTCTTGGCTCGCGGCGTCTGCGGCAGCTTGCCCATCGTCACCATCTCGGGGCCGCTCTGGACGAGCTTTTCGACCTCCAGGCGAATCTTGCGAATGTCGACGTCGAGGTTCTTGAGCACGTTGGCCGCAACGCCGCTGCCTTCCTTGACCAGACCCAGCAGAACGTGCTCGGTTCCGATGTATTCGTGGTTGAATCGCTGCGCTTCTTGGTTCGCCAGTTGCATCACCTTCCGCGCCCGGTCTGTAAATCGTTCGTACATCAAGTCACCCTTGTCTGCGCTTGCAGCCTCGAAAAAAGTCATTCATCGCAGTCAGCGCCGTCGGGCACCCGCCGTACTGCTGAAGGCGAGGAACCCTCCAGCATCCGCCGCTCCCTCGCCACCTCGCCGCGCCATCTGTCTCCGCCATCCAGACGTTCCAGCCGCAGCAAACATGCTTCGGCGTCCGCCTTCCGTCCCGTGCGACGGTATAATGTCGCCAGCATCAACCGAGCCTCGGCATCCTGGTCTCGAAGGCTCACCAATTCCAGCAACAATTCTTCTGCTTCCAGCCAGTGTCTGTTCAGATATTCGCGCTGGGCGCGAATGAATAGGTCGTCATTCTCCAGTCCAGCCCGAGAACCGCGCAGTTTCGATAACGCTCCCTTGCCGATCCAGGCGGAAAATAACCAAATCAAGCCGATCGCCAGCCACCCAGCCGTCAACAGCCAATGTGGCAGCGAATGCTCCCAGACCAGACTGCCGAGCAGCGCCAAGTTCACGCTCGCCGCGAACGCCAACGCACTGCCTAACGCTCGCCAATCGCCCCGCCACCAGAGCCGCGGCAACCCGGGCCAGAGACAAGTAATCCACGCCAAACCACCCATCGGACAATCACCTCGGCATCCAGCCGCGCCCGTTTCGCGCCGTCGACCGACCGCGAGATAGCCGTTCTGCTCCGTCCAGAACGCATTTTAGCGGGATTTGGCGAATTGGACAAGCCAGACAGGGGCGTTACCGCCGCCACATTCAATAAAGTCTTTTGTGGTCATTCGTCATTGGTCAATCGATAAATTGAGTTGCTTGCGACAGTATGACAGGATGTGTAGTCCCTACGAAGTGTACAGCGAATCGCGTGCCAAACAGACGAGTCATGTCGTCAGCGGGGCACGCGCGAATGCCGGCACTCGGGGCGTCGGGCGGCGTTGTCGTGCCGTTGCAGAAGTGGTTGACGAAGCGGGCACTGAGGCCCAGGCTGACGCGACTAAAAGCCGGAAACGGCGGAGTTTAGGCGGAATTGGTTTTGCCAGGCTGTTGCGCAGCACGGACGACCGGAATCGTCATGGCCGAAGGCCATCTTCAACGTAGCCTGGAACAACGCCCCGGGAAGCAAAGACGACCGCAACGGCGTTGGCCGTAGGCCATCTTCAACATGTCGCCTCGGCCCGCATGAATAGGGCCTTCGGCCAACAGAGGCTCGCGCGCGGCGCCAGTCCTGGGGCGTTGCCCCAGGCTACGGTGAGCGGAGGCCTTCGGCCACACAGAATCAGCGGCTATCTGCGATCAGATGCGCAACAGTGGACTCGGTAGTAGTCTAAGAAATGGGCCGCGCCAGGATCACGCTCCACGCGTGGCCGCAACCAAACGGACGCGACGGAGCGCGTCCCTTCAGACCGGCGCACTGCCCTGCGCGCGTTGTCCAGCCATCTCGATTGCCATATATTTCGTTCCAGATCGTTTTTCTGGTAATCTGGGGCGACTTGCCGTTCCATGTCCCATCCATTCCGATTTGTCGCACTAGCGCACGATCGCTCGCGGCTGGGCGACTCGCCTCGCGGCGTTGCCGCAGAACCCGAGGAAGGAGACCGAAGTGCCGGCTTATTCCGAACGACTTGCCACTGCCCGCCTGTATGTGCTGATCGATGGGCGAGCCTCGCTCGCGGATTTGCGGGCCGCGGTCCGGCAGCTCGTCGCGGCCGGCGTGGACGTGCTGCAATTGCGCGACAAGACGCTGGCGGATCGTCAACTGGTCGAGCGGGCGCGCGCCATCCGCGACGACACGCGTGACGCCTCAACCTTGCTGATCATCAACGATCGCCCCGATATCGCGGTTCTGGCCGACGCCGACGGCGTCCATGTTGGTCAGGACGAGCTGAGCGTCGCCGACTGTCGAACAATCGTCGGTCCGCCCCGCTTGGTCGGCGTCTCGACGCACAACATCGCGCAGGCTCGTCAAGCGGTCGCGGACGGCGCAGACTACCTGGGCTGCGGGCCGACCTTTCCGTCGCGCACGAAGGCGTTCACGAGCTTCGCGGGCCTCGAGTTTCTGCGCGAGATCCAACGCGAAATCACCCTGCCCGCGTTTGCGATCGGCGGAATCAACTCGGAAAACGTGGCTCAGGTGCTCGAGACGGGCTTCCGCCGGATCGCGGTCAGCGGCGCCGTCACTCACGCGCCGGATCCGGCCAGCGCCGCGTGCGAATTGCGCACGCGGCTCGATGTGGGCGACGGCTCGAGATTTGGCTCGAAATGACATCCCGCGTTTCAGGCAGCCTCGCGCAAAGGCGGCCGAGAGGCCCAGGATCGTGAATGCATCTGTTCGCGTCTTTGCGCCTGTGCGTGAGATCGTCTTCCTGATCCGAAAAACGTGTTCGCCAACATGCCGAGCCACAACGGCCACGTCGTCGCTTGCCGCGCGTTGGCGGCCCGATCATCGGCCGTTCACTTCACCTTGTAGATCACCAGCATCCCGTCTCGTTTGCTATCGTCGGACCGGATCGTGGTCGAGAGATAGTTTGGCGAGTTGTACACGGCCTCGAAAAAATCAGGCATGGCCTGGGCGGACCGAATCACGTTGTCGGCGACCACGACGGCGCCGACTGCCAGTTTCGGCTCCAGGACTTGAAAATATTTGAGGTAATCGCGTTTCACCGCGTCGATGAACGCAAAATCGATCGGTCCTTCCAGCGTCTTCAGCACTTCGAGCGCATCGCCCTGGACGACGGTCACCACGTCTTGCAGTCCGACCTTCTCGAGGTTCTCTCGCGTCGTCTTCACCATGTTCGGATCGATATCGATCGACGTCAGCTTGCCGCCGGTGCGTTCGAAGCCCATTCCCATCAGGATGGCGCCGTAACCCGTGGCGGCCCCGATCTCGACGCCCCGCTGCGCCCCGGAACTCTGGACGAGAATCCGCAGCATGGCCGCGTCGCCGGGCGCCGAATTCAGGCCAATTCGCTGGAAATTGGCGATGAATTCCTGCCGGGCTTGACTCAGATCATTCGTCACGTGAGGGTTGCCAGCCGCCGGTTCCGCCGCCTCGGCGGAACGCTCCAGTCCCAGGACGGCAACGGCCCAGACAGACATGCCGCAAACGACGGTCAAAAGCAAGTTTCCGCTCATGCGATGCTCCTTAATGAGGGTTGAGGGCTGACTGATGCGCTGTTCGCTCGACAAACGACCCGCCTCGATTTGCGCCTTGGCTGGCCCGACGCCAGCGCCGGCAGGCCGGCTGGCGCCTGCGGAAGGGGCGGCGCGGCGGAGGGCGAATCGGCGCCAGATCGCGGTCAAGATCCGCCCGTTATACTCTGCACGACCCGCCGTGTCACTTTGGGGCGCGAAGTTTGTCGGCCGCCGCAGATCGCGATGTGCGCCGTGCTTGGCGTAGACGCTGGTTCCGACCGGTCACGCGTCGGGCGCTCGTGACGGGGGTTTGCGAGCGAGTCGGCGGCGGAATTTTCACCATTCATCTTGGCAGAAAATTTGGGATTTGTTACTTTGCTCTCGCGCCCCTTCGGGCAGTCGCCCGGCAAGGACTCACACCAAGGCAGGTCGTCGTCGTGGATGACGATGGCCATGTTCAGGAGGATCGAGGAAGGAGCCCGTAAATGCTGGCCAGCGTTAGCAAGGAAGTGTGCGCCCACGTCCGCTGGATGATCCGGCGGGACATGGACGAAGTCCTGGAGATCGAGAAGCACAGCTTCGAGTTCACGTGGTCCGCCGAGGACTTTATTCGCTGTTTGCGACAGCGTAATTGCATCGGCATGGTGGCCGAATACGATGGTCGAATCGTCGGCTTTATGATCTACGAGTTGCACAAAAACCGCTTGCACGTTCTCAATTTTGCCGTACATCCCGAGTTTCGCCGCCGCGGCGTCGCGACCACGATGGTCCGCAAGCTGATCGGCAAGCTGTCCGTCCAACGCCGCAATCGGATCTTGTTGGAAGTGCGCGAGACCAATCTCGGCGCGCAGTTGTTCTTCCGCGAGGCCGGGTTCCGCGCCATTTCCCTGCTGCGGGACTTTTACGAAGAGACGGCCGAGGACGCGTATCTGATGCAGTATCGCCATCAGCCCAACAGGGCCGACGAGGCTGTGGCCGATCAAGAGGTGACGCGTCGCGCGGGCTGAACACCGAGGCCGATTCGTCGGCGGACCCAAGCCGATTCGTCGAACGCCGGCGCCGCGGCCGTCCCGCCAAAACTGTCCGCCCGTCGGCGGAGACGTCCTTTTGACTTTGGTCGCCCGCCACGGTACAACGACACCTGTCCGATCAGCATTGCGCGCCGGACGACAAGGCGCGCGAACGCTAACCTGCGTTCTGGCCTACGCCGTCGCCGTCGCATCGACCGCGGCTCGTTGAGCACGGCAGCAAAACTCGGTTTGCGGACGGCACGCGGCGAATGCCCGCTACGGGCATCAATTGACGCTGGTTTAGCGTCGTACCAAGGCAGCGGTGGGCTTCGACCATGCCGGTCCAGTCGAAACACGAGACGCGCTTTGCGGGCCTGGTCGAGTTCGCGCCCGGCTTCGCCGCGCGTCCGGAAATCAGCCACGTGCTGTTCGATTTCGACGGCACGCTGTCGCTGATCCGCCAGGGCTGGCCGGACGTCATGGTTCCGATGTTCGTCGAAGCACTGCCTCGCCTCAGCGGCGAAGACGACGCCGCGCTCGCGCGTCTGGCCCTGGACGACATCATGCGGCTCAACGGCAAGCAGACCATCTACCAGATGATCCGGTTGACCGAGCGGATCCGAGAACGCGGCGCAGTGCCCCGCGAGCCGTTGTGGTACAAACGCGAGTATCTACGGCGGTTGGACGCGGTGATCGGCGAGCGAATCGAACGCCTGCGGGCGCAACGCATCGCGCCCGACCAGTTGTTGGTCGCCGGCGCGCGCGCGCTGCTCGAACGCTTGGTAGCCCGAGGCTTGAGGCTGTATCTGGCGAGCGGCACCGACGAACCGGACGTCCGCCGCGAGGCCGAACTGCTGGACGTGGCCCGGTATTTCTCGGGACGAATTTTCGGCGCCCATGACGACTATCAACGCTTTTCGAAACGCATGGTAATCGAGCGCATCTTGCGCGAGAACGCGATCTGTGGCCGACAATTGCTGGCGTTCGGCGACGGTTATGTCGAGATCGAGAACACCAAGGCCGTCGGCGGGCTGGCCGTGGCGGTGGCCAGCGACGAGGCGCACAACGGCTCGGGCCGCATGGACGCTTGGAAACGCGAGCGGCTCCGGGGCGTCGGAGCGGATGTCGTGATTCCCGACTATCAAGACGCGCAGCCGCTATTGGACCGGATTCTAGGCGGGACAGGCGGAGCCGAGGCATGAACTGGTCTCGCCCGCCCGCGGATCTCGGCCGTTTGTGCGTCCGGCCGCTGGCACAGCGCCGCAGCCTCAGCACGGTCGAACAAACGCTGGTCGATCCGACTGCGGCGGCGCCTGACGTAGCGGACGACGTGCGGGCCGCAGTAGTTCGAGCTGCCGAGCAGATACGCGCGGCGCGGGTCCGACGCGCCGACGTACTGTTGATCTACGGCGCCCATCTACTGCGCAACGGAGCGGCGCAAATTGTGGCGGCGCTGATGGCCGATGGGTGGCTGACCCATCTCGCCACGAACGGCGCGGGGACGATTCACGACTGGGAATACGCCTGGCTAGGGCGATCCACCGAGAGCGTGCGCGACGGCGTAGCTATGGGACAGTTCGGCGCGTGGGATGAAACGGGCCGCAACCTGCAGCTTGCCCTGTTGGCGGCGGGCGTGTCGGGCGAAGGGTACGGGCGAGCCGTCGGCCGGTTGATCGCCGAAGACGGTTTAACGCTGCCCGATCCGTTGACACTGGCCGCGCAAATCCGCCACGATCCGCACGATCCCCTGACGGCCGCCCGCGCGGAACTGCTCGCGACGATGCAGCGGCACGCCTTGGACGGCGGCGAATATCCGGTCGTGCATGAGTGGAAACAGGCCTCGATCCTGGCGTCCGCCTTTCGACTCGATGTTCCCTTGACGGTTCATCCGGGGATCGGGTACGACATCATCGTCAATCATCCGATGTTCAACGGAGCCGCGGTCGGGCGCGCCGGCTATCGGGATTTCGCCCAATTTTGCGCGGCGGTGGACGGCTTGGACGGCGGCGTTGTGCTGTCGATCGGTTCGGCCATCATGGGGCCACAGGTGTTCGAAAAGAGCCTCAGTTGCGTCAACAATCTCCGCCTGCAGGCCGGTCGCCCGATCGTTCACCGCCATTCGATCTGGGTGGTCGATATTCAGAACGGCGGCGGCTGGGACTGGGGCGTCGGCGAGCCGCCGAAGACCAGCCCGGCATACTATCTGCGGTTCTGCAAGAGCTATTCGCGCATGGGCGGAACGATGCATTATGCCCAGGCGGACAACCTCGCTTTCGTGCATCACCTGTACCACGAACTGACGAGGTGTCCACACGCATGAATCCGCAGCGACACGCCGAGATCATGGGACGTTACGGCGGGCTGTCGATCGCCCTGCTGGGCGATTTTTGTCTGGACCGGTATCTGGAAATCGATCCGTCGCGGGACGAGACATCGCTGGAAACGGGGCTGCGCGTCCACAACGTCGTCGCGGTACGCGCCCAGGCGGGCGCGGCGGGCACGGTGCTCAACAACCTGGCCGCGTTGGGCGTGGGCACGATCCTGCCGATCGGATTCGTCGGCGACGATGGCGAAGGGTTTGAACTGTGCCGCGCATTGCGGGCGCTGCCCGGCGTGCACTGCGAGGCGCTCGTGCAGACGCCGTTGCGGCGGACGTTCACGTACTGCAAGCCGTTGATCGTCGAGCCCGGCCGCCCGCCGCGCGAATTGTCGCGACTGGACAGCAAGAACTGGTCGCCCACGCCGCCGGAGGTCGAGGATCTTCTGATCGCCGCCATCGAACGCTATGGGCCGTGCGTGGACGCGCTGACGATCATGGACCAAGTTACCCAGGCCGACACGGGCGCGCTGACGCGCCGCGTGGTGGCCGCCGTGGGCGAACTCGCCGCGCGATTTCCTCGATTGCGGATCCTAGCCGACAGCCGTCGCTCGTTGCGCGGATATCCGCCCGTGTCGTTGAAGATGAACCGCGACGAATTGGGGCGACTGCTCGATCGCCCCCCGCCCGCGGACGTGGCTGAAGCGGGGCGCGCCGCGCTTGAACTGGCGCAGCGCAACGGTCGCGAGGTATTCGTCACCTTGGCGGAAGCCGGAGTGGTGGGCGCCGCCCCGGACGGCGAGGTCGTCGCCTTGGCCGCGCGCCCGATCCGCGGTCCGATCGACATCGTGGGCGCAGGCGACGCAGTGACGGCCAACCTGACGGCCGCCCTGACCGCGGGCGCCGGACTGCGCGAAGCGCTCGAACTGGCCAACGCCGCCGCTTCGGTCGTAATCCACCAACTCGGCGATACGGGAACCGCGTCGCCCGCACAGATCATAGAAACCCTATCGACCACGCCACGTGTTCCCGACGCGTGATTCGCCCGTCCGAACTCGGCCGCGATGGAGATCGCCCGTGCCGGTCGGACACGAGCGTTATTACATGGACTTCCGTCGGCCTGCACCACACAGGACTTGACGTTCATCCGGCCACGCTCAGCCACGGGCAGCAGAAAAAACACCGCGGCGGCTTGCCGAACCACGAACTGCGGCGCATGTTTTTGCAGATCCCATCCGCGCCACCCGCCGCCTTGCCCCGATCGTCGCTGGCCGTCGTGCCGTATCGCGCGCCGTATCACGCGCCGCACCGTCGGATCCGCACGTTCCGGGGCCGTGAGAGCCTTGTGCAAGGACACCGCAATGAACGTGAAATGGTTCTCTTTGCTCGTCGCACCCGCATTGCTGGCCGTGTGCAAACCGCTCGAGGCGCGCGATCCCCGGCGAGTTGCGACGGTAGAACCGCTGATCGAATCCTCGCCGAGCGATATCCCGCGGGCAACCGCGCCGGCATACCAGGATTTCCCGCCTTATTCGCCGGGCTTCAGCAGCTATCGAGGGCTGGGCTTCATGGGCGTCTGCTGCGAGTGCATGTCGCCGGACGCCGAATCGGCTTGGAATGGATATCACCCTCACGAGCACCCCGGCGGAACGGTGTTCGGCCATCTGCGAGGCATCCGATGCCGCGCCGGAACCTGTCAGCCCGCCGGGCTCGATGCGACGTCTGCCAAATTTCCCTCGGCGGTCGGCGACACACGTGCCTGGCTGGCGCCGGTCGGCGATGCGGCTCCGCAGCTCAAACCTCACCTCGACATTCATCCGATTCCGCCTTCACCATCGCCCGCCGCAATCAAAACAGATCGCCTCGCGCCGCCCCGCAGCGGTGGCGCTCAGCCGTCGGAAGATCTTGCTGCCGAGCGAGGGGCGGTCGAACCGCGGTCGGAGTCGAACGACTCGACACCCGTCGAACAGACAAACGGCGGCGAACCCGATACGTCGACACACGAGGCCACCGTGCCGTCGCCAAAACCAAATGAAGCCGTGCTCGCCGAGCCGATAGACGAGGGCAAGACAAACGTGATCGAGCACCAGACGCCTGAGCTACCGCGGAAATCGGGCGAGACCACGGGCGATGAATCGGCGGACGATCCTCCGCCGCCGGATGACGCCCCATCGACGGACGACGCCCCATCGATGGGTGACAACAAATCGATGGACGTTGACGAATCGACGTTGGAATTGACGCGCTCGCTCCGTATCACACGGTCCACCCCGCGCACCGATCTGCGACGGCTGCCCCGGATCGCCAGCGGTCGGTGATGCAACCCGCCTACAGCGTTGTCCACTTGTGATCGTTGGGCAGCCGCGTTCGCCCGAGCGCTAGATTCTCGCGGTCCGGCGCCCCCTGCTGCCCCCGGTGTTCAATCTCGATAACGCACCGCGTCGCGGGTCGGTCTCAAATCCCGCGGATCAGATACGCCTGCAGGATCCCCGACTCGTCTGAGTTGAAAAATCCGAGTTTGCCGTCGGGAGACAGGAACGGATGGATGTGCGCCTGCTTCTCTCCGGATGATTTCGGGTTCAAGAGATAGCGAAAATTGCTCAGCGGGGCCTGTCCGGGCTCGCCCAGATCTGCCACGTAGATCCTGCCGCCCTTGTTCAACGGAGCGGCATCACTGATCAACCGCCGCCCGGCGAGATCCGTCGCAAAATGGTAAAAGTGAGGGTTGGGAAAGTCGCGGGTCAGGTCATTCCGCGCGCCGCCCGGAGTACGACTGCCGATGTGACCGGCGTGCGCCGCCGCTCGGCCTTCGATCAGTTGCGCCTCGGGCGGCCGACGGGCGCCCGTGCTGGTGATCGCCCAAGCCGTTCGCCCGCGCCAACATTGGTGGCCTTGGCAGAACTCGTTGCCATCGCGTCCCCATGGCAAATTGCGAAAGTCCGTGCCGTCGTCGCGAATCAGGTGGATGTCGGCCCCTTCACCCCCGACCAGCCGTGTGATGGCGCCCGTGATCGACGCCTCGTTGCCATGGTTCTCCTGGATCATGATGTCGTGACGGGCCTCTGTGTCCGTCGAGCGGCAGTATTGCGGGTGCATGTTGCACCACGTCTGGCCGTGGCAGATCAGGCTGACCGATGCCTGCTCGAGATCGAAGACCATCAAGCCGAACGGAGCGTCCTCCGTTTGGCCGTCGCCCAAAAACGCCGAGATCGCCAAACGTCGACCGTCGGAGGAAATCGTGGACAGCGGGTAGATCCGGCTGGGACGAAACCGGGTTCCGGGCAACGCTTGATCGACCACCACAATCGTCTCTCGGCCGGTTCCGTCCAGATTGACTCGCTTGAGCGTCAAGCGGCCGCCGCCGACGGTCGTCTCGTTGACGAAGTAGTATAGGTACTTGTCATCCGGGCTGACCGCCGGCCCCGTCGCGCCGACCTCGTCCGTCAGGGGATGCAACGAGCAGTCGTCGTCGAGGTCGCAGCGCAGGTACTGATGATTGGGATCCGATTGACTGCTGCCGTGGGCGGTGGCCGAGCGATGCAGGACAAACCGTTTCGAATCGCTGGTGAACACCGGGGCTTCCATGTACACGTGCGAGCTGGGCACGTCGGGCTCGCCGGTCAGTTGAATGACCTCGATTCCCGCGGCTGATTCTGCATCCAACAGATCCGGGCGTGGCCGCCAGACCTTGGGCAGCGGTTGACCGAGCACGTGCGGCGCAGCGAACGTCGATTTCATACCGCCGCGTCCCAGCACGCTCGCGCCAACAGCCATCCCGGCCGCCGTGTTCAAAAACTTCCGCCGCGTCAGACTGGGCGTGGGTTGTGACATGATCGACGCTCCTTTCGTTGTCCGCCGCGGCTCGGGTGTTCAGGCGTGCGGACGGGCTATGTTGACAGCCGTCGTTGCACGGCCTTTTGGCCGTCTGCCGCCGGTGTAAACAGATCGGCTGCGGTCAGGCCGAGCGCCCGCGCCATGCTCAGCGAATAATCCAGCTTTCCCATCTGCGGAAACCGGCCGTTGGAACCGAACGTGAACTTGGCGCCGGCCGCCTTGGCGATCTGCAGAAAACGGCGTTTGGGCAATTGAAAACCCGTGCTGATCTCCAGCGCCACCCCGTGTTTGACCGCCGCCTCGACCACCCGTCGGATGCGATCATCGGTCCAGTACCCATCGTAATCCGCTGCCAGCGGCGCCGGCAACCACGAGGTATTGGCCAGGATGTCGATCGGCTGACGCTCGATGATCATCACGTGCCATTCGACATAGCGATCCATGAACGCCTGTTTATCGTCCATGTCCACCCGCGACTCGACATCCTTTTCCCACAGCTTCACCCGCCGACCATCGCGTCCCGGGAACGTCATGGCATCGGTCAGGATATAGTCAAGCCGCGCCAGCATCCGTGGCGAAAAGCAAGCCGCCCAATCGGTCCACTCGGTCTGAACGCCGCGGTACACAGGAAAACCGTCCAGCATTTCCAGATACCGGCCGAGTTGTTCGTCGTTGCTCAGGACCACCGGGTACACGTTTTCTGCGCCGCCGGCATGCTCGACAATCCCCAGCTTGACGCCGCGCTGGGCCGCCAACGCGGCCACCTGCGCGATCGTGCTGCCGTCCAGATGCGCGTGCAGATCCAACAGCGGCAGACCGTCGTCCGTCTGGGGCAAAGGGGCGGCCTCGTCGCTGGATGCTCGAGTTGCCGTGCCGCCCCATACGCCCAGACCAGCCAGACCGGCGGCTAGAAACGAGCGACGCGAGGCCGTGCCTGGTTCGACGAAACGGACGGATGGTTGTACTTTCGAGTGGGGGACTCGAGTTCGGTCGGCCATGGGAACACTCCGTATGCAGGTACAAGAAAACGTAGCTCGGCTCGCGCATGTTGTCGATCGTGACCGAGGCCCAGAAAATGGCGGTCGGTCAGCTCAGTCGCCCAGCAAACGCCCACAGCCCCAAGGCTGGGTTGCTGATGTAGAACACACGTTCCCCGTCCGGCATCGTGTTCCAGCCGTCTCGCAATTGGTTGGGATCGTACCGCTGTGTCATGGCGGCGAGTTCGGCGTAGCGATAGCCGACGCCTTCGATCTCGGCGCGGGACAGGTGGCCCGGACAGTAGGTGACGTGAAACCGATTCTCCGAGGAACCGTGGATCAGATGCGCCGCCGCGGACAGGTTGGCTCGCAAGTCCTCATTCTCGCGCAGGAATTGCATGATCTCCGGCGTCGTCCGGTATCCGTATTTCCGGATCAGCCCGTCGATCTGCCCGTCCTCGCCGAACGTCCGGACCGCGGGCGCCAGGACGATCAATTCGCCGCCGTCCGCGATCGCCATCCGTGTGCGGTAGATGGACTTGTTTCCCAGCCACGTGCTGTGAAACTCGCCGGGATCCAGGTACACGACGACCTTGTGCAGCTCTTCCTGCAAGATCGTGAAATTGACCTGGATGGACAGCTCCGCCGCGCGTTCAAAACACTCGTTGTCATCACCGATAAACAGGCCTCGCGTCACCCGTTCTCCCTGGTCGTTGGTCCCCACTACGGTCAACACGTAGATCAGCGGCAGATGCCCGCACAGGCGCTCGTGGGCATAGTTCAGAATGCGCCGCAAAGGCGTGTCGGCGCGGCCCATCATCCGTTCCATGCCGTACGCCGCCCCGATGAAGTGGCTCTCGTTGATGCCTTCGGCGCCGCCCGTTCCGATGAACACGTTTTTGGCGTGGTTGGCCATCCCGACGACCTCGTGTGGCACGACTTGGCCGATCGACAAGATCAGGTCATGCCCGCCCTTCCACACCAGCTTGTTCAACTGGACGGGCCATGGCTTCGTACAGATGCCCTCGGTCGCCTGCGTGACGAAGTCGGCGGGCACCTCGCCGATCGTCTCCACGTCTTCGCGCCAGCGATGGACGCGAATCAGCGATTGTGGCACGCTCGGAAACATCTCTTCGAGTTGGGCGGGCGTCATCGGCTCGTGCGTGCCCAACGCCGGCATCACGTCGGTCAGGGCGTCGCCATAGTATTGATGCACCATGCAGGTCAACAACCCTGCGCGGCTGTGATACCGCGTAAAGTCGGGCGGCAGCGCCAAAACCCGCTTGCGTGGCCCGATTTGGCGGAAACACGCTTCGAGCCCTTCGCGAAGCTGCGCATCGCTCAGTTCCATCGTCGGCGAGCCTGCCGCGAAATACGTAGCCATCGTCTGCGTCCCTTCAATCAGTTGCGAACCCTATGATCAGTCCCAGTTATTGCGCCCAGCCTCGAATCTTGGGCTCTCTTGAAAGTCTATCAAGCATCGAAGCGCATGACGAGTGACTTGCTTTCATCCTCGTTTCATCGTCGAATTTAGTAAAAACTTGATTTATATGTAAACTTGCACCTATTCAAGTGTTGACATGTGCGCATCTTCTCCGAAGAATATACGAGGAGCATCGGAGTAAGCGATTCACAGGTGCATAAGATGGAAACGTAAGGACCGTCGCCGTCCGGTGTGGACGCGACCGCTGGTCGTATTCGTGCCCGGTCTGGCTTTGTCCGAAAAAGCGTCTCGTTGCGCGGCGGCGTCCCGGTCATGCACGGCCAGGCGAGCAACACGGAGCAGCGCTCGTCTGCCCCTGATCGATTCGGTCACCGCCAGTCGATCACCGCCACTCAGTCACCGCGTGTCGGCCACCATTGGTGGGGCGGGTGGGTCGCTGCGGCCGATGGATGGGCCGGCCGGTGGACTGTATCAGGAGCGAAACGAACATGTCTTCGATGATGGATCAGAACGTCAGCGGGACGCATTGCGAATCGGGCTGCCCGTGCCAGACGGACGTCGAGCCGCCGTTGGATCTCGGGCAGTTGGATCACATTTTGGACGAGCTGAAGGGCCGCAAAGGCGCCGTGATTCCGATTTTACAACGGGCGCAGGACACTTACGGGCATTTGCCACGCGCCGTGTTGAGGGCGATCTCGCAACGGACTTTGATTCCGCTGAACAGGCTCTACGGCGTCGCCACGTTTTACGCACAATTTCGCCTCCAGCGCCGTGGGCGACATCTGATCCGCATCTGTGACGGCACGGCGTGCCACGTCCGCGGCAGCGGCAAGAGCATCGAGGCCGTCGAGCGGGCGTTGCGCGTGTCGCCGGGCAACACTTCGCCGGATTATCGATATACGCTCGAGATCGTGTACTGTCTGGGATCGTGCGGCCTGGCTCCCGTAACGCTAATCGACGACAAGGTCCATGCCGGTCTGACACCGGACGCGCTGGTCCAGCGCCTGGCGTCGCTCGACTAGGTTCGGGACTTCGGCCTTGGGGCGGTCGAACTCCGAATGTCGCAAAACGAGTCAAGCGAGTCGAAGGAGAGCGGATGCTCAGAATCACGAGCCTGGAAGACCTGCGACAAGTGCGAGCCGAGATGACGCAAGCTGTCGCCGCGCGTCGGCGCACCAGCACCGTCATCACGGTCGGGCTGGGCACCTGCGGGATCGCGGCCGGCGCCTGGGAGACGTTGCAGGTCATCGAACACGAGTTGGCCGAGCGACAGATCGATGCGGTGATCGTCAAGGCCGGCTGTATCGGCGTCTGTGTTCGCGAGCCGTTGGTCGATATCCAGCAGGCCGGCGGCAGTCGGATCGTGTACGCCAACGTGCATCCGGAGATGGTGCCGCGTTTGATCGACGAGCACGTGATCAAGGGTCAGCCGATCCGCCAGTGGGTGTTGGGACGGATGGGACCGCAGGTCTGATGGCGATTCACCCGGTAGGCCGACGCGCCGGGCGGCGTCTCGGTGCCGGGCGAACGGCGGCGGGGCGGACCAGATCGGGACGTACCCAGCGGGCCGCCCATCGCGTTCGCCCGAGCGCGAAGGCAAGCGAAGGCAGGAGATCTCAATGGATCCGATTTCCCCTAGTCCGTTGGCTGCCGTCAACCGGAGCGTGACTGTCTGTGGCGGGCCGAGTTGCGCGTCGGCCCGCGCTCAACGGGTGCTGCGGGCGTTCGAGGTCGAACTCGACCGTCGCGCCCTGTCGCAGAACGTGCGTCTGAACCACTCGTCGTGTCGCGGCTTTTGCGCGGTTGGGCCCGTGTCGGTGATTCACCCGCCGGGCGTGCTCTACTGCCACATCGAACCCGAAGACGTGCCGGAAATCGTAGATCAAACGCTGATCCAAGGCCGGATCGTGTCGCGTCTGTTGTATCGAGAACCGGCGGCGTTTGGCGAACTGCCGTCTTATGACGACATGCCGCTGTTCAACAAGCAGACTCGCATCGCGATGCGAAACTGCGGATTGATCAACCCCGAACAGATCGACGAGTACGTGGCCCGCGACGGCTACGCGGCCTTGGCCCAAGTGCTGGGCGGGATGTTGCCCGACGACGTGATCGCCGAGATGAAAGCTTCGGGCTTGCGCGGGCGCGGCGGCGCTGGGTTTCTGACCGGCCTGAAATGGGAGGCCTGCCGTCGCGCTCCGGGCACGCCGAAATACGTCATCTGCAACGCCGACGAGGGAGACCCCGGCGCGTTCATGGATCGGTCGATCCTGGAGAGCGATCCGCACAGCGTGATCGAGGGCATGGCGATCGCCGCCTATGCGATCGGTGCGAGCCAGGGGTATATCTACTGTCGCGAAGAGTATCCGCTGGCGATCAACCGCTTGGAGATCGCCATCCACCAGGCGCGCGACCTGGGGCTGTTGGGAACCGACATTTGCGGAACCGGGTTCACCTTCGACATCGACGTCAAAGAGGGCGCCGGCGCGTTTGTGTGCGGCGAAGAGACCGCGCTGATCGCCTCGATCGAAGGGCGCCGCGGCGAGCCTCGGCCGCGGCCTCCGTATCCCGTCGTGGCCGGCCTGTGGGGACGTCCGACCAACGTCAACAACGTCAAAAGCTATGCCATGACGCCCGTGGTGATCCTGCGCGGCGCTCCGTGGTTCAGACAGATCGGCACGCCCAAGTCGCCGGGAACGGCCGTGTTCGCCCTGACGGGCAAGATCAGCCAGACGGGGCTGATCGAGGTTCCCATGGGCATTCCGTTGGGCGACATCATTTTCGACATCGGCGGCGGGGTGCCCAACGGCAAGAAGCTCAAGGCCGTCCAGACCGGCGGGCCGCTGGGCGGCTGTCTGCCCGCCGCGGCGTTGAACACGCCTGTCGATTTCGATTCGCTGGCCGAGGCGGGCGCCGTGATGGGCTCGGGCGGCATGATCGTGCTCGACGACGACACGTGCATGGTCGAGTTCTCGCGGTATTTCCTGCTGTTCGCCGCCGCCGAATCCTGCGGCAAGTGCGTGCCCTGCCGGATCGGCGGCCAGCGGTTGCTCGAGGCGCTGACGCGGATCAGCACCGGCCACGGCACGCGCCGCGACCTGGCGATCATCCGCGACGTCTCGACGAACATGATGGCTTCGTCCCTGTGCGGCTTGGGTCAGCGGACCCCGGGGCCCGTGTTGGCCGCGTTGAACTTCTTCGAGGACGAGTTCATCGCGCACATCGACGACAAGACATGTCCGGCCGGCCAATGCCGAGCGTTGGTGCGGGCCCGCTGCGTCAATGCCTGTCCGGCGGGCGTGGACACGCCGGCCTATCTGGCGTTGGTCGCCCAAGGGCGCTATGCCGAGGGCTTGGCGATCCACCGTCGTCGCAATCCGTTCGCCCTGGTCTGCGGCCGCGCGTGCCCGGCGTACTGCGAATCGAAATGCCGCCGCGGCGAACTCGACCAAGCGGTGGCGATCCGGCTCGTAAAACGCTATATGGCCGATCACGAACTCGAGAAGGCTTGGACGCCCGAGCCCATCGGCAGCCCGGCCGAACGTCAGGCCGCCGCCCAGCGCCACGTGGCGGTTGTCGGCGCCGGTCCGGCCGGCTTGACCGCCGCCTTGCGATTGGCCCAGCGCGGGCATCGCGTGACGGTCTACGAGAAATACCCCGTGGCGGGTGGCATGATGAGCTGGGCCATCCCCGAGTATCGCCTGCCGCGCGGGCCGTTGCTGGCCGAAATCGAAAACATTCGCCGCAGCGGCGTCGAGATCCGTTGCAACCAGGCGTTGGGCCGCGATTTTACGCTCGACGACCTGCAGACCGCACATGGGCACGATGCGGTCATCCTGGCCATCGGCGCGCATCGCAGCCGCCGGCTGGGCATCGCGGGCGACGACAAGCAAGGCGTTCTCGACGGGATCGAATTTCTCCGCCGCGTGGCCGGCGAACCGACGCTGCGGGCCGTCGGCCTGGCGCCCGACGCGCCGCTGCCGGACGTCCGTGGCCTGCGCGTGGCGGTCGTGGGCGGCGGCGACGTGGCCATGGACGTGGCTCGCTGCGCGCTGCGGATGGGCGCCCGCCAAGTCCATGTGATCTATCGCCGGGCCGGCGACGACATGCCCGCCGCGCACCTGCCCGACGAGATCGAAGCCGCGCGGCACGAAGGAACGCGTTTTCACACGCTGGCCAATCCGGTCGAGATCCTGGGCGACGCGGCCGTGACCGGCGTCCGGCTGCAACAGCAGCGGCTGGCCGAGTTCGACGACAGCGCGCGCCGTCGCCCGGTGCCGCTGGGCGCCGAGTCGTACGTGTTGGACATCGACGTGCTGATCTCGGCCATCGGCCAAACACCCGATCTGACATGGCTGCAGGGCCGAGATATCGCCCGCCGACGAGGCGACACCTTTGACGTCGATGCGGCGTTCAGCACGACGCAGCCCGGCATCTTCGCGGCGGGCGACGCGGTCACCGGGCCGGCGACGATCGTCCAGGCGGTGGCCCAGGGCAATCTGGTCGCCGAGGCCGTGGCCCATTGGCTGAGGACGGGCCAGTTGGTCAAGCCGCGTCTGGAGCCCGACCGCACGGACGTCCCGCTGACCTACGATCTCGAGGAATACGCCCAGCACCGTCGGCCCGCGACGCCCCGCCTGCGGCTCGACCAACGCGAACACAATTTCTGCGAAGTGGAAACCGGCTTCGACGAGCAGACGGCACGTCAGGAAGCGTGCCGTTGTCTGCGGTGCGATTTGGAATGGCTGGACACGATGAACCTGCCGCGGCCAGCGGCGATGCGGCGATCAGATATGACGCCCGAACCTCAGACAACGGAAGGATGACCGGTCGCGGCGACGCGGCGGGGCGCGGCCACGCCCGCCCCCGTGCTCGTCTGCCCGCCCGCCATGCGGCGCGACCGACGACAGACGATCGATGCTTTCTAAGCCCCGACCCGAGGCTGCTATGCTTGCCACCGATGGCGTGAATCTGACGATCAACGGACGCGCGGTTCGCGCGCGAACCGGCCAGACCGTGCTCGAGGCCGCGCGGGGCGCCGGGATCGACATCCCCTCGTTGTGCCATCATCCGGCGCTGCCGCCCGAAGGCGCCTGTCGCGTGTGCCTGGTCGAGATCGAAAACCAACGCGCGCTGCAGCCGGCGTGCACGCTTCCGGCCGTCGAGGGGATGGCCATTCGGACCGAAAGTGCGCGCGTCGTCGCCGCGCGCGTGTTCTCGTTGCAGATGATCTTCTCGGAACGCCCGCACTACTGCATGTTCTGTCCGGCCAGCGGCAGCGACAGCGATACGGACTGCGAGCTGCAGAAACTGGCGTATCGTTATGGAATGACCTGTTGGGAGCACGCGCCTGATTTCGGCAAGCGCTGGCCTGTCGACGCCACGGGCAAGTATTTCGTGTTCGACCAGACTCGCTGTATCCTGTGCCGCCGCTGTGTCCGCGCCTGTCGCGAACTGGCGGCCAATCACACGCTGGGCGTTCACCAGCGAGGCGCGCGGACGATGGTCTGCGCCGACGACGACGCGCCGCTCGGCGAATCGACGTGCATTTCGTGCGGCAGTTGCCTGCAAGTGTGTCCGACCGGCGCATTGATGGACCGCCGC
Source organism: Candidatus Anammoximicrobium sp. (assembly GCA_032229885.1). Taxonomy (GTDB): domain Bacteria; phylum Planctomycetota; class Planctomycetia; order Pirellulales; family Pirellulaceae; genus Anammoximicrobium. Next base: position 101,012 of record JAVYAJ010000283.1, read on the forward strand.
AGTTCGTTCCTGGGGCACGAGACCGACGTCCGACGCACCAAGACCACGTGTCTGGGCTGCAGCGTCGGCTGTGGAATCGAATGCCTGACCCGCGACAACAATCTGGTGCGGATCGAAGGCGACTGGGCCGGGCATAACGCAGGGCTGCTGTGCGTCGACGGACGTTTCGGCGCGATCGAGCCCAAGCCGCCTCGCGTGATGCAGCCGCTGGTCCGAGTGGCGGGGCGACTGTGTCCGACCGATTGGAACGAGGCGCTGGCGATCGTGGCCCGACGATTGGCCGATGCCGCCAGCGTGGCGGGTCTCGTCTCGTCGCGAACGACCGACGAAGGCCTGCTGGCGTTCAGTTGTTTTTTCAACGAGGCGCTCAACAGCGACGAACTGGCCCTGCTGTACGGCGACGTGCCGCCCGGCGTGGGCGAGCCGGCGTCGATCGCCGATTTGAACGCCGCCGACTGCGTGGTGGTCGTCGGCGGCGATCCGCTCCAGAACCAAAAAGTCGTCGGTTATTTGACCAAACGCGCTTTCGACCGCGGCGCTCGATTGATCGTGATGAACGACGACAAGACCGACCTGGACGCCTACGCCGCACAGCGGCTGAAGCTGGACGCGATCGCGCACACCCGCGAGTCGCCGTTCGAGCGTCTGCGGTACACGTATCACCTGCGGTTGGACGCCGTGGCCAAGATCAAGGCCGCGGTCGAGTCGGCCGTCGCGCCCGTGGTGATGTACGCGCCGAATCTGAGCATCGCCGTGTACGCCGCGCTGCGCGGGCTGGCTCGCAAAACGCGATTCCTGCCGCTGGTCGAGGGCGTCAACACGGTCGGCGCCGCTCGGCTGGGGTTGACCGCGCGGGCCGTCCAGGGCGATGCGTTGTTCGTGCTGGCCGGAGATGAATTGCCCGCCGGCAGCGAATTGCCCAAAGCCGAGTTCACGGTCATCCAGTCCGCCTATCACACGGCCTGGACCGACCGGGCCGACGTGGTGCTGCCGGCGCGGCTGTGGACCGAAAAACAGGGAACCGTGATCAACCTCGAAGGCCGCGCGCTGCCCGTGGTCGCGGTGGCCGACGCGCCGCCGCAAATCCCTCCCGACTGGGTCACGTTGGCGACCCTGTCCGCCCAGATGGGAAACGCCATGCTGTACGCCTCGATAGCCGATGTCCAACGATCCTTGTAACCTGTACGTCCCGTTTTTTGTGGAAAAGGCAACGCCTGGGGCAGCGGGACCTGCCGTGCATCACGTTCGGAAACGGCCCCCACCCGCCACGCCCTGAACCAACGCGGATCGAGACCCATGATCGACAAACTGACCGTCGCGTCTGACTGGTTGGCCGGATGTGCCGGCTGCCACATGTCGTTGCTGGACATGGACGAGCGACTGATCGAGCTGCTGCAGCGCATCGAGTTGCGGGCCACACCGATCACCGATCTGAAACATCCGGACGAAGACGGCGTAGACATCGGACTGCTCGAAGGCGCCGTCGCCAACTCGTCGACCGAAGAGGTGGCTCGTCGAATGCGCAGCCGGTGTCGGACGCTGGTCGCCCTGGGCGACTGTGCCGTGTTCGGCGGGCTGCCCACGATGCGAAATGCGACCACGTCGGCCGTCGCCCTGCGACGCGCGTATGTCGAGACCGAGAGCACCGTCGATGGCGTGGTTCCGCAACACGAAGACCTGGCGGTCATGCAGGAGGTCCGCCCGTTGGATCACGTCGTCCCGGTCGACGTCTACCTGCCCGGCTGTCCGCCCTCGGCCGACGCGATCTACTACGTCCTGAACGAGTTGGCCGAAGGCCGCCAGCCGACCCTGCGCGGCAAGTATCTGGACTGGCATTGATCGCGCCGCGGGCGGTCCGTCCCAGACGCCCGCGGCTGGCGAGCGGCTTGCAAGTTGCCCGCTTCACGGCCGCGCGCCTCCGGCATCGGATCGTAGCCCGTGGCCGTGCGCCCGGGGCTGGAACGGAATCGGTAGCGGAGACCGACGGCGAATCGCCGATGAAATCACGGTGCGGACGTGAAACGAGGAATTGTCATGGCACGGAAAATTGTGATCGAACCTGTGACGCGGATCGAGGGCCACGCCAAGGTCGTCGTCCACTTGGACGATCAAGACCAAGTCGATCGCGCCGTTTTTCACGTCAACGAGTTCCGCGGTTTCGAGAAGTTTTGCGAGGGACGGATGTTCTTCGAGATGCCGCAGATCACCCAACGGATCTGCGGCATCTGCCCCGTCAGCCACCACTTGACCTCGGTCAAAGCGTGTGACCAGATCATCGGAGTCGCGCCTCCGCGACCCGCGCGCCTGCTGCGCGAACTGATGCACATGGGCCAAATCATCCAGTCGCACTCGCTGCACTTTTTTCAACTGGCCGGCCCGGATCTGCTGCTGGGATTCGACGCCGATCCGGCGCTCCGGAACGTCGCCGGACTGTACGCGGCCAACCCCGAGTTGGTGGGTCGAGCCATCGCCTTGCGCAAGTTCGGCCAATCGCTGATCGCGACGCTGGGCGATCGCCGGATCCATCCCAATTTCGCCGTCCCCGGTGGCGTCAATCGGGCGCTGCACGCGCCGGATCGCGACGCTATGCTGGACCAGATCGAGACGATGATCGCCTATGTCCAAGGCGCGTTGGCGATTATCAAAGACTGGATCGCCGCCAACCGGGCGGTCGTCGACGAGTTTGCCTCGTTCGCGTCCGGATATCTGGGAATGGTCGGTCCCGACAACGCCGTCGAGCTGTACGACGGACCGTTGCGGCACGTCGGACCCGACCGCGGCGAACTGCATCGCTTTGCGGCCAGCGATTATCTCACTTACATCGGCGAGCGAGTCGAGCCGTGGAGCTATCTGAAGTTTCCGTACTTTCGCGACGCTGGTTGGCCCGACGGCGTGTATCGCGTGGGACCATTGGGTCGGCTGAACGTCGCGGACAAGGTCGCGACGCCGCTGGCCCACACCGAATTTCTGGATTATCGTCAGCTTCACGGCGCGTGCGCGGCGGAAGCGTCGCTGTTCTACCACCATGCCCGGCTGGTCGAAGATCTGTACGCCGTCGAGCGGACGCGCGAAATCCTGGAGGATCCGGAATCGCTGTCCACCGACGTCCTGGCGACCGGCCGCGTCACGAATCACGAGGGCATCGGCGCGCTCGAAGCGCCCCGCGGAACGTTGTTCCATCACTATTGGGTCGACGACAACGGGCGGATCGAACGCGTGAATCTGATCGTCGCCACGGGGCACAACAACCACGCGATGAGCCGCGCCGTCGAGGCGGTGGCCAAACGCTATCTCGACGGGACGAACGTGAAACAAGGCGCGTTGAATCGCATCGAAGCCGCGATCCGCGCCTACGATCCGTGCCTATCGTGCTCGACCCACGCCGTCGGGCGCCTGCCGCTCGAGCTGGTCGTCCTCGACTGTCACGGCGCCGAAGTGCGCCGCCTCGCGTCGGGCTAGCGCGATTCGTCTGTCCCGGCGTCGCGCCGCCATCCCAGCCGGTGCGTGGACGCGGATGCTCGTGTTCGATGAACGCCCGCGGCCGGCGCCTTGGCCGGCTCGATTTCCGGTTGATCGGCGCGTGGCCCGGCCCGGCCCGGCATGCGGTGCGCACCTACCACGTCCGACGGATGGGCCCAGTGATTGGCTGCTGGGCTCGCGGTTAGTCGGTAGTTTCCCACATTCGTCACACCAGGTCATAGAAGCTGTCGCGACCCAGGTGTCGGACAAACATCGGCACTAGTTGGCCCAGCGGTTCCGGCCCGCCCAGCCAAAGCCAACGCTCGCTGCTGCCACGGGTGCACCAGCGGTCCACGGTGAACAGCCTTTCGGTCTTGTCCCTGAGAACGAATCGCATCATGGCCGAATAGTTCGCATATTTGGACGCCCAGTCATTCAACCATCCCATCCCTGCATGTCTGAGTCGTACTGTGGCTGCTTCGCGCAAAGTCTCGTCCTGTTCTCGGTCAGAAACATAGATGACCAAGCTGCGTTCGGTCGTATCGACGATGAACGTTGTCAGGTCGGTCAGCTCGCCGATGGCTTGGCACACGAGCTCTCGTTCCGTTGGGTCGATCTGAGTGACGACGATCCGACGGACCGTCACCGTCCCAGTCTCCGGACTCTCTCGCCACTCGTATCCGTCCGGCATCGCATCGGCTGGCACGCCGGACGCCGTCGGTTTTCGCGAGCAGAAGTATTTTGGTTTTCCCGTCTTCGTCGTTCCTTGATAGAGGAAATACCGCTCATCTTTACGATTGACGTATTCGAGGCTCATGCTCACCTTTCTCCGAGATGCCAACTCTACCGTTGCCTTGCCGCACTACGACTCTCCGTCACCGTGAACCTTAGGACGACGTTTTCGGGTTCTCTCGGCCACGCCGAAGCGTGACCGTTCGAAACTGCGCCGCCGTCTGGAGGGGCGCGCTCCGTCGCGTCTACCGTTCGCAGCGCGCCTTCGGGCGGTGCATCGTGTTGCGGTCGCGCGCGGCGAGGCCGCACACGGTGACGATTCGGTTGGAGGCAACGCCCATTTTATCAGCCCCGCCCGGATGATTATAAAGGCATTTCGCGCCCGGGGCTGCTCGGCCGCTAGGGTTTCCGTTTGCGCGCCGCATCCAACCCCGCGGCCGGATTTGCCGCGATATGTTGGCCCCCTCGATACAGTATCGTGGGGCGACGCCTCGCGCGTCGCCAGCAACCGTACCGTTCTGCGAGTCGAGGCACGGCAGTCTCCGCCGGAAAACGACGGCCTGACGCAACCGGGATCGGAATGCACGCTGCGTTCCATCTGGCCCGCCGGCGGACACCGGCTGGGAACGGAGGCAATAGTTGGTAGACTGTCAAAAAAGCCGTTCGTTTCCCCTGGAGATATGCTATGCCAGCGCATCGAGTTGTTCTAATCCCCGGCGACGGGATCGGCCCCGAAGTGACCCACGCCGTGCGGCGGATTTTGGCGGCGGCCGACGCGCCGATCGAGTGGATCGAGCGCCAGGCCGGGTTGGCCGCGTTACAGGCCGAGAACGACTTGCTGCCGGCGACGACGATGGAGGGCATCGAGCGCTATGGAGTGGCGCTCAAAGGGCCCTGTACGACGCCCGTCGGCGAAGGGTTCACCTCCGTGAACGTCGCCCTGCGCAAGCGGCTCAATCTATACGCCGCCGTTCGTCCCGTCCGCAATCTGCCCGGCGTCTCGACGCGTTTCGACAACGTGGACATGATCATCATCCGGGAAAACACCGAGGGCCTGTACAGCGGCGCCGAGAACGAACTAGTCAATGGCGTTGTGATGAGCATGAAAGTGGCCAGCGAGATGGCTTGCACGCGGATCGCGCGCTGGGCTTTTCGCTTCGCGACGCGCCGTACCCGCAAGCGGATCACGGTGCTGCACAAGGCGAACATCATGAAACTGACCGACGGCCTGTTTCTGCGCTGCGCGCGAAAGATTCACCAAAACGAGTATCCGAACATCGACTATCAGGAGGTCATCATCGACGCGGGCTGTATGAAGCTCGTGCAAGATCCCACCAAGTTCGACATCCTGCTGATGGAAAATCTGTACGGCGACGTCGTCAGCGATCTGTGCGCGGGTCTGGTCGGCGGCCTGGGCGTTGTCCCCGGCGCGAACTATGGCGACAAAGAGGCCGTGTTCGAGGCCGTGCATGGATCGGCGCCGGACATCGCGGGCCAGGGCTTGGCGAACCCGCTGGCGCTGCTGATGTCCGCCGTGATGATGCTGAACCACTTGGCGGACACGCGCAACGATCCGGACTGCCGCAAGGTCGCCCAACGCGTCAAGCAGGCGTACGACCAGGCGCTGACCGATGGCCAGAAGACGCGCGACCTGGGCGGAGAACTCGGCACCGAAGCGTTCACCGACGCCGTGATTCAGCGGTTATGAGATTGGCCGTTCGTCTGCCGTCATTGGGGATGGGTTCAGCCTGACGTTCGTTTGGCGAAGGTCCGGACTACGCAAGTCAACAAGGATTGGGATCACACATCGGAACTCGCACTCCCCACGGGCGAAGCCGGTGGAATCGATCGCCCGTGCCGCCCGTCGCCCGTCGCCCGTCGCCCGCTCGAGCCGATCGCGGATTCCACCCGCTCGGCCCGCCCGGGCCGGCCGCCTCACGACGCGTCGCGTTCCTCCATTCGTTCGATGTACTGCCGCAGACGCTCGTTCTCGTCGCTGACATCTTTTAATTTCAGCATGTTCTCGACGCGTTTGGTCAGTTCCAGCTTGTTCACCGGCTTGGACAGGAAATCGTTTGTCCCCGCGTCGACCGCGCGCTCGATATCCCCCAACTCGTTCAACGCGGTGACCATCAAGATCATGATGTGACGCGTGGCCGGGTCGTCTTTCAGTTTTCGACAGACTTCGAAGCCGCTCAGTTTCGGCATCATCACGTCCAACAGGATCAGGTCAGGTTGAAAGGCGACGACCTGTTTCAAGGTATCTTGTCCGTCGATGGCGATGGCAACGTCGCAGTCCAAATCGGCCAGATAGGCTTCGAGCAGTTCGCAGTTCTGAGCGTTGTCGTCGGCAATCAGAATTCGGTACTTGTCAGCCATCGTTTTGTTCCTGTATCCCGGTTAGAGCCCGACGTACGAGCGATGCCCCTGCAACCACGCTTGGCATTGCTTTCTCTGGCTCGAATTATAGTGACTGTGGGCGGAATCGGAAGGATACCGTTGTCCGCCAGCGACAGTCTGTAAACTCGTGTTACGGAAGGGAAACATCCGGTTAGGGCGACGCGGTGGAATGTGGTGAATCCGCATCACTCGCGCGTTCGACCCAACGCAGGAGACAGTTCGTAACGCGTGTTCTAGCAACACGTTAAAGATCAACGTCCGTTCGCTGACGAGGCTTTGGCATGGCGCGTGCTGCCTAGTAGGAATTCTCGCCGGGCTGTTCTCTGTGACAGACCGCGCACGCACTACTTTAGAAGGGGCAGCAACTTGAAGAGAATGCACCAAGCCATCGGCCAGCCGGGCGGTCGGTCTGGCACATTGCGGGTTACCGACACTGACGACGTCGAGCTGGACGACGAATGTCTGGGCGAGGAACACGACGAAGTTGATGGCGTCTGGGACAGCGATGACGACGAGGACGAGCCCTTCGGCAATGACGATGACGACGGGGTCGAAGACGGTCACGCCGAGATCGCGGACGATCTCGGCGAATTCGGTGAATTCGAAGACGAACGCGGCGCGAGGCCGAAGGTGAAGGCGCCGGAATGGGTGGCAACCGACGACCCGGTGCGCATGTATCTGATGCAGATGGGCGAGATTCCCCTGCTGAGCCGGGCCCAAGAGGTCACGGCCGCCCGGGACATCGAGCGGGCACGGACGTTATACCGCCATCGGATGCTTGCCAACGACTATGTGCTCGAAGGCGCAGTGCGGATCTTGGAACGGGTGCGGGACGGTGAATTGCGACTGGATCGCACCATCGAGGTCTCGGTTACCAATACGGCCGAGAAACGCCGCATCCTGCGGCGGCTGGGCCCGAATGTCCGGACTCTACGGAATCTCTTGTCGCGGAATCGCCGCGACTTTGCCATCGCCATCAGCCGCCGATATCCGCAGGAGGTCCGCCGCGCCGCTTGGGCCTCGCTCGTTCGCCGTCGAAACCGCGGTGTGCGCCTCGTCGAAGAACTGAATCTGCGTCTCAATCGCGTGCAGCCATTGTACGCGAAATTGGTCGAGATCTCGCGGCGGATGGCGGAACTCAAGGTCGAGTTGCGCGACGCCCAGCGCGGCCACACGCGATTTGGCCGCACCCTGCACGAAATTGTCGAGGAGTTGCGTTACCTGATGCGGATCACCTTCGAGAGTCCCGCCACGCTCGGCCGCCGCATCGCCCAGGCGAAGCGCCATCGCGACGACTACGACGCCGCCAAACGTCGGCTGTCCGCGGGCAATTTGCGTTTGGTGATCTCGATTGCCAAGAGGTATCGGAACCGTGGGCTCGGCTTTCTGGACCTGATTCAAGAGGGCAATACGGGCCTGATGAGGGCCGTCGACAAGTTCGAGCACGCGCGAGGGTACAAGTTCTCGACCTATGCCACCTGGTGGATTCGCCAGGCGATCAGCCGGGCGATCGCCGACCAAAGCCGGACGATTCGCGTTCCGATCCACATGATCGATAGCATCAGCCGAGTCCGTGCAGCCACGCGCGACCTGACTCAGGAACTCGGCCGCGAGCCGACCGCCGAAGAGACTGCGACACACGTCGGCTTGTCGCTGGACGAGACGAGCTGCATCCTCAAGATGTCGCGACAACCGCTGTCTCTGGATCAGCCGATCAGCGAGCAGGATGACACGCACTTCGGCGAGTTCCTGGAGGACCATCGCCATGTCGACCCGCTGGCGGACACCAACCGTCAATCGCTAAGAGAGCGGATCGAAGGCGTCATGCAGGATCTGAACTACCGCGAGCGCGAGATCATTCGGATGCGATACGGGCTGGCCGATGGCTATGCGTATACGCTGGACGAAGTCGGTCGCATCTTCTGCGTCACGCGCGAACGCGTCCGACAGATCGAATGCAAGGCGGTCCGCAAGCTGCAGATGCCCTTTCGTGCGTGTGTTTTATCCAGCTTCGTCGACGACCCCAGTCCGCCGAAGACCGACTGGATCTGAGCCTCGCGCGTTATCCAGACCGCATTTACAGATTGCGAGCGGCAGCGCCGAAGCCCTCCGCTTCGGCATCCCGGCGGCGGCACGCGCAGCGTGGGCGCATCGCAACTCGATGTCTGGGTTTGGACGGCGCACTGCCTTGCGCTGACGCCAGCCGCTGCGATTCGCGTCTAACTCGGGTCGCTCGGCGCGCGGCTCGACCGACCGCGCGAAATCGACGCCCGGATCCCGCCACCGCCGCGGAAGCCGTGCCCCGGGACGAATCGGTCGAGCAACCTCGCGCGTTGCCCAATCACAATTTTCCGGTTGTCGCAACCGCCACAGCACACGAGTCTCGCGTCCCGACAATTGCGGCTACGCCCGATATTTAGCCTTGACATCGGATTAGGGCCCGCGCTCTTCACGAACCAGGAAATCGGACACCGACGCGCCTCCGCGAAACCCGACGCGCGGCGAGGCTGATGACTTGTTCCGTTATCAAGGACACTCACCCACAGGCATCGGCGCGAGAAAACCGGGAGCGTCTCTCCTGCCCTTTGGCGTGAGGCAGTTCTCCCGCCCTCGGAATCGACTTCACCATTTCGGTTGAGACCGCAAATCGGCGTATCACGGCTTGATTTTGTCGCACGAGACGCGAGATTGAGCGTCGGGAACGATCCTCGCGCGAGCCTCGCGAGCCGATGCGTGGATCCGGCGACAGAGCGGTGGCCTGGCGTGGCGGGTGTTCGCCCCGCCGCGTGCGATGAATCGACGACGCGAAGAAAAGGACAGACGGGGATGGCTGAGAATGCTCGAAATGCCCGGGCGCAGATGCTCGCCGCGGTGGTCGTGCAGCTCGTTGCCTGGGGGGCGATGTGCCCGGCGGGCGAGGGCGAGGCGCGGTGGATCAATCCGCTGTGTCAGCCGTTGGCAGTCGACGGCAATGGTCCCTTCGTCGAACTGGCGGATGGCAACTTGATGACGATCGCCCCGCGCGGAGTGCGCGTCAGTCGAGACGACGGGAGAACTTGGTCGGAAACGCAGGTGGTCTGCGACGGATTGGGTGGACTGCGTAACGGGACCGAACCGGCTTCGGCCTCGATTATCCGAACCGCGAGCGGCGTTCTGGCGATCGTGTATCTGGATTCCACGACTTACCAATTCAAATGGGATGACGCGACCAACCAGCCACTGGATGGATGTTGTCTCGAGGTCTGGGCGATCCGCAGCCTGGACGAGGGCAAGACGTGGACCGATCGTCAGCGGATTTTGGAGGGATACAACCCCAATTTCTTTGGGTTCATCCAGACTCGCGAGGGACGCTTGGTGGCAACCGTGCCTCATCTGGTACGCGATCCGGGACGTTACGTCGCGTGTTCGCTGAACTCGGACGACGACGGCAAGACATGGACTCGCAGCAATCTGATCGACCTCGGCGGTCACGGGCACCACTCGGGCGCGATGGAGCCGACGGTGGCTCAATTGAGCGACGGGCGATTGCTGATGATGATCCGCACAGAGTGGGGACGGTTCTGGGAGGCGCTGTCGGACGACGGCGGCAACGCGTGGCGCACGGTTCGGCCAAGTCAGCTTGAATCCACCAGTGCGCCGGGATTTTTGTTGAGCCTGCGCAGCGGACGGCTCGCGTTTGTGTTCAACGACAAGGCCGGTCGCACGAATCTGCGGTTGACGTGGTCCGAGGACAATGGCCAGACGTGGGCCGACCCGGTCGTCTTGGCTCGTCAGCCAGGTGGCCAACTGAGCTATCCGTTTTGTATCGAGCGCGGGCCCGGCGAACTGTGGGTCATTGCGGGCTTTGCCTTCCAGAAAGGTTGGCAGTCGCCTGCGCCCCTGCGACTCAAGATCGATGAACAAGCCTTCGTGAAGAAGCCAAAGATCGAGAATTGAACTGCGCGCTGGCAGCTCGAACTGCGCTGCGCCCGGGTCGACACGCGAGACGCGCGTCGAAAACGGTGCTCCTAAACCTGCCGGTCTGCGGGCGACGCCCATTTCCCCGCGGATCGTTGCTGTGCCGCCCATTTCTAACCATTGACGTGCAATGGTATGCGCAGAAGCGGCAAGCCGATCCTGCCGCGCACGCCGGATTCCGAATTGAGCAGACGAGCGACGCCTGCCATCCGCGGTGGCATACTCAACTGATCCGAGTACAATAAAGCTGTCTACGATCTGCGAAAGCCGGTGGACCGCGAGACGATTTTTTTCACGGATCGAGACCGTGTCCCTCGCGTGTTCGCTACGATCTCGTGTCTTGGTCACATGGTGAAGGGCAAGCTTGTCTTGAAGGGGGTTTAGAAATGGCTCGCGATCGATATGTGCTGGATCGTCTCAAATTCGGTTTCACGCTGGTGGAACTCTTGGTGGTGATCGCCATCATCGGCATTCTGGTTGCCCTATTGCTGCCTGCGATCCAGGCGGCGCGAGAGGCGTCGCGACGGACGAGATGCGCGAACAATTTGAAGGAAATCGCCGTCGCCCTGCACAACCATCATGATACATACGAGTTCTTTCCGAACGCCTACGTGCTGAAAAACTATCCGGGAGGCACCGGAGACTGGGGGGCTCTTCCGAAGATATTTCCATTCATGGAACAAAGCGGCTTGCACGACGAGCTCAATCCGGGCGATTACACCGGGCCGATTCCGGCGGTCAACGCGACGACACAAACGCCCGTTCCGATCTTGATTTGCCCGTCCGATCCCACGCCGCCCCTGAATCCGAATGGGGCGAACGACGGCAAGTGCAACTACGAGCCGAGTGCGCAGATTTGCGTGAACACGACGCCTGCCGCATCGCTGCGAATCAATCTGCGAGACATCCTCGACGGCACCAGCTCCACCTTTATGGTCGGCGAACGAGACACGGTAGACGGGATCGGCGGGATCTGGGTCGGACGACGAAACGGCATCACGGACGCCGTCGTCTATGGACGCGGCGATCTGCCGCTGAATACGAAGTACGCAGGAGGTTCCGATCCCAACTGCACGCGACACGCTTGGACCAGCATCCATCCGGGCGGCGCAAACTTTGCGTTGGCCGATGGGTCTGTGCGATTTATCGCGGATACCATCGAGAGTCATTATGGGTATACGCAGAGCTGCGCAGGCGTCGATAACAAGGCGGATTTCTTGTATCAGAACCTGTACCGACGCGATGATCGACGGACGGTCCAGGTTCCATAGCGCGGACGGACGCACGGTTGCGGAGCATCGTGGCTTCGCTAGACGCAGCCACCGCAACAGGCTCAACCGCCCAGGCGCGTTGGTGTCTCATAAAACGGACAGCGGGACGATTTCGGAGGAGTTGGAATGGTGTCTTTTCGCGTGCTCGCGATCGGCGCAATGCTCGGCGTCATCGTCGCCGTTGCGGGTTGTGGTTCGTCCGATCAGGTGTCGATCCAGGGCCAGGTGACGTTCGACGGGCAAGCGGTCGGACCGGGCAGCATCGTTTTTCTGCCGGACGGCGAAGGCGCCAAGATCGCGGCGGCGATCGAAGATGGCAAGTATCGAATCGGCCCAGAGCGAGGCGCGAAGGCCGGCAACTTTCGCGTGCAGATCAATTGGTCAAAGAAGACCGGGCGTCAGATCGCATCGGCGGACCCGGGTATGATGATGGACGAGACCGTCGAAGCGATCCCGCCGCAGTACAATCGCGATACGACGCTGCGGCAAGAGGTGAAGGTCGGCGACAACACGATCGATTTTGTTCTGCGCTCGAACTGAGGTCAGGCCACCGCATCGCGGACAAGTTTCGCGCCGCATCCGCGACGGGGCGAGGTTCGCTGCTAGCGCCGGAACACAGAATTGAGGGAACATGGAACGAGAAGTCGCCTCAGATTGACAGGAGAACGATCTGGACCCGACATAATGGTAAGCGAAATGGCTGGGCGGCGAGCGCAGGCAAGCGCGCCGTCTCGGAGGGACGGCCTCCGTCTCGGAGGGACGGCCTCCGTCGCGGAGGGACGGGCTCCGTCGCGTCCACCCGGTTGCGGCCAGGCGTGGAGCGGGGCCCTTCACTCGTGGCACGGGCCGGCTTCGAGGGATACGCACAAGGGCGATCAACTAGGCAGCAATTGTCCATCGTGGGTGATAAATTCTGACTTGCTGCGCCAGTCGTAATGGGACGGCTGCGATTCGCGGACGCTGCCCCACGATTTTACCGGTCGCTGATCGTGGCAGGTGTTCCTGTGCGGACGACCGCAGATGTTAGTGCGTTCGGGTGTGTTGTGGCCTGGCGGCGGCGGACCGTGCGTCGGATCCCAAACCTCGTAAGTCGCGCGGGCGAGTCGCACAGCGGGTGGGCCGGTTTGCCACTTGACAGCCGCACACCGGGTGGCATTGTACAATTCATTAGCGGTGCGTTACGCTGTCTCATCGTTTCGTCTTGTCACTACACAGGAGAATCGAGATGCCCAATCGCAAGTCCTCCGGGTTCACCCTGGTCGAATTACTGGTGGTGATCGCCATCATCGGCGTGCTGGTCGCGCTGCTGTTGCCCGCGATCCAGGCCGCGCGCGAAGCGGCGCGGCGCACGAAATGCACGAATAATCTGAAACAGCTCGGCCTGGGCCTGCAAAACTATCACGACACGCACGCCTGTTTTCCGCCCGCGACCATGCTCACTCGAGCCTCGCCTGCGTGCACGAACATGGGACTGGGAACTTACGAACGTATGGGTTGGGGCGTGTTGATCCTTCCCTTCATTGAAGAGAGCGCCACGTATGACCACTTCGACTTTTCTTTGCCTTACAACGTCGCGCCGAATGTGGATCTCGAAGCCACGGGCGCCGTGATTCCCACATTTCTCTGTCCGAGCAGCGCGTTCAAGGCGATGCGCTGCACTTTTACGGGCGCCATCACCCGGCCAACAGGCCTCGGAGGGAACGATGATCTCTCGCGGACAGATTATAGCCCCGTGACGGATTCGGTCGACTGGACCTGTGATGGAACTTGGCCCAAGAAAAACCCCGACGGCATCATGGGCCACTTTACCAACACGGCGATGCGCGACATCGTCGATGGCATAAGCAACACCCTGCTGTTGGGCGAGCAGGCCAATGGCACGCCGGGCAGTTACGACTGCCATACGTACATCGCGTTCGACGGTTTCGACACGGCCAACGGGATCAACGATCCCCTCACCGCGGTTCCGGTCGGCGGCGTCTGGCATTTTCGTAACAGTGGCTTTTCCAGCTATCATCCGGGCGGGTGCCATTTCGTGTTGGCGGATGCGTCGGTTCGCTTCATCTCCGAGAACATCAATCAGGCCACACTCTCGGCCTTAACGACCAAGTTCGGCCGAGAAACGATCGGTCAATATTGAGAGTCGAGACGGACAGCCTGAGGAACGCGGGACGGAAGGTCGGCGGTGTATGAAACACTTGAACAAGAAGCGTGCCATACGCTACCGCATGGTCATGGCCGTTGTTTCGCTTTGCTGCGCGGCGCTGGGATGCGGCGGGCGTCTGACGGATGAACCCGAGCGCGTGCCCGTGTCCGGCACGGTCAGCTATGGCGGTCAGCCAATCGACGAAGGCGAGATTCGGTTCGTGCCTACGAAAGGGACCGAAGCTCCCGTAAGCAGCGCACCGATCAAGGTCGGAGCGTACACGGCCAACGTCAAAGGTGGCGTGCCGATCGGTACGCATCGCGTCGAGATCCGAGCCTATCGCCCTCAAGCGGGCGCTTCCACGGAAGAGGTTCCCGGAATGGCTCCGGGTCAGGCGCCTCAAGAGCAGTACATCCCGGCGAAGTACAATTCGGCCTCGACGTTAGAGCTGGCGGTTGACGCCGGCGGCTCGGCGATGACGAAAGATTTCCCGCTCGATAAATAGCCATCCCCGCAATCGGTCGCGCTTGATCGCCGATCCAGGTGGTGCGTGCCCACTCGATGTCGTCACAACGGTTGACGGCGCAGTCACGCTTCGCTCCCACGCGCAGCCTGGCCCGCGCGGCCGGATCGGGCGACGCCAAGACGCTCGGCCAGACACAACGGAGGCCGTTCCGGCCGCGGGCTCGTCTCGTGGCGATGGCACAGGCTTGGCGGGCCAGGCTCCGTCGTGGGCGCCGGGCTGCGAAAACATCGTTTTCAAGTTCCCGATGATCGAGGCCCGTAGTGCGCCGCGCATACGTAGAATAGAAATCCGCGAATCTGCGGGGGCGTCTGATTTGACGATGAGGCGAACAGGATGAACGGGTTTTTTGAGCAGCCAGAGAAACGATGGCCGCGCACGATCCGCCGGGCGCTGTACGGAAGGGACGGCGAGCCGTGCGCAACGGGGGGCCGGTCCGAGCATCTGGGCGGCCATCGTTGGCCGTCGCGATCGAGGCGCACGGTGTGGCTGACGGGGGCGATTGCGTGCGCCGTATGGCTCGGCGCGAGCGCCCTCGCACGTGCCGGCGGGGGGGCGGAAAATGTCGCGGTCGTCGTCAATTCGGATAGCTTTGCGTCGCAGGCAGTCGCCAATGCGTTCATCGAGTTCCGCCAGGTCCCGCGGATCAACGTCGTCTGGTTGTCGCTGGCAGACCTGCCCGATTTCGAGGCCGTCGATGTCGACGTGTTCCGGCAGCGGATCCTTCTGCCGACGCTGCAAACGCTCAAACAACGCGGCCTGGCCGAGCAGATCGACTACCTCGTTTATTCGACCGACATTCCCTACGCCGTGCGCGTCCAGGCCGATGTCGGCGAACGTAAACTGCCGCAAATGCTGACCACGACCGCGTCCACAACCGGGCTGACGTATCTGTACAGCCTGACGGCGGCTAAGAACCCCGAGTATCTCGGGCTGGGCGTGAACCGGTACAACCGCTTGGCCGTCCGCTCGCGGCCTCAAGATGAGCGCCCTTGGACAGAGGACGAACAGGCTCTGGCGATCGAGTCGCAGAAGCACCTGGCAGACAAGGATTATGCGGCCGCGGTCCAGACGCTGGAAAAACTGACTGCGGCGCGGCCTCACGCCATGCACCTCTGGTACAACCTGGCTTGCGCCTTGGCCCGCTTGGCCCGGGCGGACGACGCCATGCAGGCGCTGAAACAGTCCGTGTCCACGGGCTGGACCGATATTGCTCATCTTCAGAACGACGACGACCTGACGACGCTCCACGAGCGCGAGGACTTTCAGCAGTTGATCGCCTCGCTGGGCAAGCAGCAGCTCGAACTCCGCCCGACCATCGGCTTTCGCGGCGCGGTCGGCTGGAACGCCAACGGCCAACCGGTGCGCCCGGACCAGGGGTTGCACTATCTGTTGTCCACGATGCTGTCGGTGACCAGCGGCCGCGGGCTGAGCGTTCGGGAGGCGATCGAGCACTTGCGGCGCAGCGCGGCGGCGGACGGCACTGCGCCCGCGGGCACGATCTTTCTGATGGACAACGACGACGTTCGCGCACGGACTCGCCGGCCCCTGTTCGAGATAACCGTCCATCGATTGCAGGCCGTGGGCGTGCGCGCCGAGATCGTCCGAGGAACGTTGCCACAGGGCCGCGACGACGTGATGGGGCTTGTGGCCGGTTCGGCCAGTTTCGATTGGCCGGCCAGCAAGAGCCAAATTCTTCCGGGCGCGATCTGCGAGCATTTGACCAGCTTCGGCGGCGCGATGCAGGAGAACGCGGACCAGACGCCGTTGACGGAATTCCTCCGCAACGGCGCCGCGCTGTCCAGCGGGACGGTAACCGAGCCGTATGCCATCGCCGCCAAGTTTCCCTCGCCGCTGTTGCACGCCTCGTATGCGCAAGGCTGTTCGGCCGCCGAGGCCTTCTACCAGTCGGTGTCCGGCCCCTATCAACTGCTGATCGTCGGCGATCCGTTGTGCGCGCCTTGGGCTCGCCGCCCGATTGTGCATCGGCCCGAGCTGCCGTCGCCGCTGCGAGGCGCCGTCCAGTGGACGCCGTCGGCCGAAGGTCCGGCCGATGCAGCCATCAGCCACTTCGAGCTGTTCGTCGACGGCGTGCGTCGCGCGGCGTGTCGCGCCGGCGAGCGGTTCGAGTTCGACTCGGCGAATCTGCCCGACGGACCGCACGAGTTTCGCCTGGTGGCGTGCGTCGCCGATGCGATCCAGACCCAAGGCCGCGTGATCTGGTCGTCGATCGTGGACAATCACGGGCGGTTCGTTCAATTAAAGCTGGACGATTCCGGATCGACGACGCTCGGCCAAACGCTGAAGCTCGATGCCGAGGCGCCGCAGGCGAGCGCCATCGAATTGCGATATGGCGATCAGACGCTCGAGCGGATCGTGGGCGACCGCGGACGATTCGCCGTCCCGACCGCCCGGTTGGGGTTGGGCCCGACGCGGTTGTCCGCCGTCGCGTTTTTCGACGACAACGATGCGCCCGGCGCGGTCAGCGCGCCGTTGGAGCTCCGGATCACAACACCCGCCCCGCTTGCCGCGACGGATGTTCCGCGGGACGCGGACTGGAAGAAGGGCGTCTCGGTTGCGGCCGGCGAGCGGGCGGCCAAGATCGTGGACAGCACGCGGGCTGCATCCTGGCTGCAGGACCTGGGCGTCCAGTCGAACGAGCCGATCGCGTTGGATGCGTACTTCGATGCCGCCACCGACGACCTGTACCAGTTCCAGTTGCAGTGCCCGCGGCGGGTCGAAATCAAGATCGACGAGACGGTAATCTACGCCGGCGAGGATGCCGTGTGGAAGTATCTGCCGATTGCGTTGCAACGGGGACCGCATCGTCTTCGCGTGGCCGTCACCGGCGATGGCCCGCCTCGGTTGCGTTTGCGATTCGGCGGCCCGGGCACGTATAGCGTTGGCGCGCGTCATTTTCGGACGACGGTCGCAAACTAGTGCGTTGTCCACGCCAGGGTTGCGGATTGTCGTGCCAAATCTATCCGCCTAACGCGGGCTAGCGCCCGCAACCCAAGAATCTGTTTGGCCGAAGGCCTCCGATTACCGTAGCCTGGGGCAACGCCCCAGGGCTGGCGCCGCGCGCGTGCCTCTTTTGGCCGAAGGCCATATTCA
>JAVYAJ010000284.1:0-2692 GCA_032229885.1 Candidatus Anammoximicrobium sp.
CCCGGCGCTTCGAAAGTCCCTTGGCACGTTCGACAAGGAAACCCGACATGTCGCTCTTGGTTGTTGGATCGGTGGCCCTGGACAGCGTACACACCCCCTCCGAGACGCGCGAGGACGTGCTGGGCGGATCGGCCGTGTTCTTTTCGGCCGCGGCCAGCTTCTTTGCGCCCGTTCGCCTGGCGGGCGTCGTCGGCGATGATTGGCCGTCGGAACACACCCAGTTTCTGCAATCGCGGAACGTCGATACCGCCGGACTACGGGTGATCGCCGGAGCGAAGACGTTTCGCTGGCGCGGCCAGTACGCGCCGAACATGAACGATCGCGAGACGCTCGAAGTCCAACTGAACGTCCTGGGCGATGTCGAACCGGTTCTGCCGGACCAGTACAAACGGTCGCCCTACGTGTTCCTGGCGAACGGATCGCCCCAGATGCAGATCAAGACGCTGGACCAGATGATCGGTCCGCGGTTGGTCGTGGCCGATACGATGGACCTCTGGATCCGCGAGACGCACGATGACTTGCAGCGGTTGTTTCGCCGCATCGATGGGCTGGTGCTGAACGACAGCGAGGCCAAGCTGCTGACGGGCGACGAGAATCTGGTCCGCGCGGGCCAGCAAATCCGCGCCCTAGGCCCCAAGTTCGTCGTGATCAAGAAGGGCGAACATGGGGCGATGTTCTTCTCCCAGTACGAGACCTACGTGCTGCCCGCGTTTCCGATCGAACGGGTGGTCGACCCGACCGGGGCCGGCGACGCCTTTGCCGGCGGCATGATGGGCTATCTGGCCGAAACGGACGACTTCGAGCCGCGGTCGCTGAAACGAGCCATGGGCTACGGCATTCTGGTGGCCAGCTTTGTCGTCGAAGGCTTCAGCTTGGACGGGCTGAAGAAGATCACCCGCGACGACATCGAGTTCCGCTTGCAGCAGTACCAGCGGATGCTCAGTTTCTGAATTCCTGCCGCCGGACGAAGACAACACGCGGCGCGCGAAACGCGAAAACATCGAAACCGGCGCCAGACACAAAGACAAGCGACCTGCGTCAGCGCCGTGCCCGCACGCCGGCCATCGGCATGACCGAACGACGCGGCGACGAAATGCGCGTCGGTTCCCGGCGGATCACGCCCCGTCGCCGCGCGACCGCGTCACTCCTTTTCCACCAGCGAACTGATCTGGAACACCCCCTGGCTGAAATCCACATAGTCGTTATTGAAATTGTGCAGCCAGTTGAAGGGCGGATTGCGGTTCAGCTTGAAACAGATCGTGACGCGAACCTGGTTCGGTCCTACGGTGGGCGTCGCTGGCGGATTGCACGTCATGCTCGGGTCGCCAAACGAGCTGGATGCCGGACGCCCCCAGGCATCACTCTGGCCGACCTCCAAGACAATCCTTACCCCCGAGCTGGAGTTGTCAGGCAGCACGTTGATCCCGTGCGCCGTGCGCAGCACGTCATCCACAACCTGCGCGACCCCGTTGATCCCCTCTCCCTGGCCCGCTACGCGCGCCGCGACGGTCGCGGCATGGGAGACTGCTTGCCGATACAGCAGCGCCACCGTGAACTGCGCCACGGCAAACAACGTCACGACCAGCAGCGGAAGGACGAGGATGAACTCCAACGTCACGGATCCGCCGCGCGGTGCGCGGCGCGCGGAGCCTGGGGTGCGAATCATGTTCCGACGTTCCTCACCAGTTGTCAACGCCTCGATTCCGAAACTCCGGCTTCGAAACTTCGGCATGTGCATTCCCTCAAGTTGCAAATTCCATGCCTCGCGGGCAACGATTCGCCCCGGACTCTCGTCATCCGAACCGATCCGGCGGCCAGCCCTTGTTCCAGCATACCTCGCAACTGGGCACATCCGCCGAGAAAAATAGGAAACGACAAGGCGGCACATCAATTGCTGACCTAGACTTGCTGCGGAACATTCGCACAGCAGTCGAGGCGGGCGCGCTTCCGCAGGTATACGGTCTTCGAGGATCTTCACGTCATGGCGAGCGACCTACGAATCAGAGGCGAGCGGGCTCCTAACCGTCCCTGGCATCCCGGTCGGCGCGGGCTACGCCCCGTCGTGATACTCGGCGGCGATGGCCAGGCACGGCGGTACGCGTCGACGCGCGCCGGCAGCGTGACGGTCGAGTTCCTGCTGATCCTCCCGATTTTGCTGCTGGTGCTGCTGATCGTCATCGAGTTCGGGATGTACTTTGCCAATAAACAGCAGGTTGCCCTGGCCTGCCGCGTGGGCGCCGAAGCAGCGGCTCGAACCGCCGGTCTGCCGAACGGCGGGCCGATACCGAGCAATATCATCCAGGCCGTCAGTAGCCAACTGGCCAGTTCCGGCATAACCTATGCCGCGATCTTTCTGCAGCATAACTCGGGCGGTAGCCCTTATACGCTCACTGAGCCTTCGTCACCGCCGGCGGGGTGCAGTGCGCCAGCCGCGCCGTTGCCCCCGGCATCTCTGCCTGACCACGGGCGGATCTCGGTTCGAGTCACGGTCTGCGTGCCCATGACGAGTCTAGCGCCCAATGTGCTAAAGATGTTCGGTTTCGATCTGGCCGGTCGTTACACCAGTTGCTCGACGACGTTTCGTTATAGCTCGTAAACGTTTGGCACGGCTGACATCAAATGGCATCGCTTCGGAAAAGATACGATGGTGGATTTTATGAAACGGGATGTTGACGCAAGGAAACATGACAGC
>JAVYAJ010000285.1:0-12214 GCA_032229885.1 Candidatus Anammoximicrobium sp.
CAAAGGCTCCCAACCAACGATTGACGGGACGTTCTTGGGCCCGGACGCCATAGCCGAGCTAATTGCGATGCATTTGCACCGGCTGGGTGCGGCTCAGACCGCCAAGGTGACGTTCGTCGCTGATGGCGCGCCCTGGATTTGGGACCGGATTCCCACACTTGTCCGTTTAGCCGGACTAGAAGGCGTTCCGGTGAACGAAGTGCTGGACTGTTGTCACGCCGCACACCCCATTTCACGGGCCTTGGCAGCGTTGGGGCTGGCGGACAAAGAGCGAATGCCAGCAAGTCCCGGCGCTAAACGCTGGAGTAAGAGATGAACAGGTGGTGGGAGTGGGACATCCCGAATACGGGCGATTACGAAAACACCATAGGGAGAGTGGGCAAGGAAGGCAGGGATCGGAAGTGTAGGCCGCAGGCCAGATTGCACACGGAATCGGCTTATAGATCAGAGCGGCGCAGGGGATATGCATCCTACGTCATCGAGAAGGAGTGTTTCACATCAATAGCGGCCGCATCCGTGCCGGGAACGAACCGCTATGACGTGCCGAAGCGCGGCGCTGGCACTTCCTTGGCTAATCCGTAAAGGATAACTTCGTAGAGATGCTCCATGGATTGGAACACGAAATGGCGGAAGTGAGATCGGAGGTTATCCCACAAAGCTCTCTTGCTGCCGAGTTTCTCCAACACTGCTTGAAACAAAGGACAAGAGAGTTGTTGAGTCTGGTCCACCAAGAAGGCTAGCATCATCAGCATCGCAAAGACGACCGACAGATGCTGCTTCCCATGCCCATAATTGTGTTCATAGTGCTAACCCTGGTTCTTCAGCGTGTTGAAGGTTTCGTTGTCGATCTTCCACCGCGTGCGCCCGCCGCGCACGAACAATCGGGCGTTGGCGCGAGTAATCCGTAAGTCGGTGACCCAGGTAAAGACTTTCCGTTCCTTCCCGTCGATCCGTACTCGACGTAATGGAGGAAGTTGACCAGCAGATCCTGGTTCGACTCGTTCAATGGGATGTTGTTGATAAAGGAAGCTGCGGCCTGCCCATTGCTGAGCTTCCACGAGATCGTGCTCAGCCGATCGTTATCGATTGCGGCGGCCACTTGATCGAAGAGGAACCGATGATCACCGGGTTTTACACCCAGGATGAAGTGCATGTGCCACGCCTTCAGCTCGCGAATGTGCGGGGCATTGCTAGCCAACCCGTCTTCCACAACGATGAAGTTCAGTCGTGGGTGCTCCTTACGAATCTTAGGCAACAAGCGTTTTGCGGCATTGCGTTCACAGTCATTCTTGGTACGGCCATCCTGCTGAACAATCGGTTCGGGAGCCAGGGGAATCACCTCGCGGTGGTCCGGGTGTGCCAACACGACACCCAACATCTGATGCTGATACGGAACGTTACCGGTTTCTCTGTGTATCTTTTCCAGGCACGAGTCGCAATGGATCGTTTCGGAGCTAAAGTACTTCGTGCCGTCCATCAACAGCAGATAGCAGCCTTTATAGAATGCGAAACGCTCCAAGACTTTCCCACGCTGAATCTTTCGAAAGACGTCCCCATATATTGGTCGAAACTGCTCGGGGTCCAGCGGATCAAGGATCTCACGCATTTGCGTGTCACTGGCCACATGCTTGATGCCGTACAGATTTTGCAGGTTTCGCTCGTGTCGCCGTTTGTCAAAGGCCAACAGCGACGGGTCTTTCAACGAAAACATCACAAAGGCCGACATCAGGGCGTCGGCCGTCGAAATCGTGGCGCCCTCGCCCCGCGGGTCGCGTACCTTAGCAAAGCCTGCACGCAGCAAGTCGTGTAGGCCGTCCGCCGACAACCAACGGCGTACATTTGGAATGTTGCGGAGGGGACAGGTAACCATGACACTTCCCAATCGTGTAAAGCGAACCGGAACACGAGCGAATTCCCTCTTGTCATTATACACCGATCTTCCTGGAAAGAGTACTTGTGTATGGAATCAGCTTTACGACATGCTAGCACCGCTAGCACCGTGTTTTTCGGCGGTTTTATGACCTCCGGGAATTACTGTCGTGCATGTGGCCTTCCGCTGGGCAGCGGTGCGATTGAGAGCAGCGTTCGTCGCGTGATCAATCTTCGGCTCAAAGGCAATGGGATCTTTTGGCGTGAGGCTTATGCGGAAGAAATGCTCCAAGTCCGTGCTCAAGTGCTCACGGGCCGCTGGGATGAACGGATGACTGCCAAACGCCGCCACCTCCGCTACGACCGGCGACTCGACTGGTGTTGGGACCCTCAGCCCATGAGTTCCAAAGCTTGAACGCAGTGTCAGGATTGCGAAACCGCCGGGAAAACGCAGAGAATCTGTTGCGCAGAATGGGATCGCACCCTCCGCCAACATGTGGCTTCTATAAGAGCGTCTCGGAATCTTACCTACGGTGCGATCCGGACATCCGATCTCAGAACAGCACGAGAGTGGTATGCCCCCGAAGACTTGGCCTCTTGGTCGCCGTTATAAGGGCGATCGTGTGCAACGGAAGTGTACAGTTCGGCGAATCGCAGGCGTTCGTGGAAACTTTTCGCCTGCGGACTGATCGGTGAGAAGGCGGAAGCTTCGCCGTCGTCGGAACCCTTGCGATTGCGGAACAGATTGAAATACCAGGGCAAGTTGGCCTCTTTGCCCGCGTTGCGCGCCTTGGCCTTGAACGGCTTGCTGCCGACGATCTGGTGCAGCGGGTCTTCGTCCGACGGCGTGATCGGTAGCTTGATTTCGACCGACCACAACCCGTCGCCGATGTGGGCCGCGACCTCCGCTTGCGATGACCATTCGTACCACTTGTCCTTGTCGACGCCACGGTCCAAGTCGATCCTGGCCCCGGCCGGGTTGACGACGATCTGATAGTACGAGTGCTTGTCGGTTTCGACGAGCAACTCGAGGTGCTCCCCGTCCCAGATGGCCGGATCGTGGTTCTGAGTCGTGCCGATAATCGGCTGCTTCCCCGATTCGCCTTGGCAGACCACGGCGAAGTAGATACTGCCGCGATACCAGCGGGCGCGGAACGTGGTCGGGAACTTGGGGTGTTTGTGGGCGTCGCGGAGCGTCCTCAAGGGCCGGGAATCGCGATAGCAAGTCCAAAACGGCTCCTCGACTTTGCCGTCCAGGACCAGCGTGTGGCGGACATTGCGCCATTTGTCTTGGGCCATGTCGATCATCCGGAAGCTCGGCAGCCCCTCGGGGCGTTTCCGATCGATCTGTCGCGAACGATTGCGGAGCGTCGTCAAGTAAGCGTCGACGTTCGCAATGCGACGACCGTAAACCGACTCGGGCGGCAAGGCGGCTTTGACCTGCTCGAACCGCGACAAGGCCTCGCCGGTGATCACCGCGTCTTCGCCGAGCTTGCCGAAGTTGACCTCGCAGAAGTCGATGAAGTCTTTCATCGGTTTCGCGGCCGGGCCGTAGAACAGCGGATAGTATTCGCCCAGCAAGGCGTCAAGGTCCTGGTTGGGGTCCCACCAGAGCCGCGACATGAAGTAATAGTTGACGTGGCACATGGCCGGCACGGCCAGTCCGCTCCCGTCGCCCGAGCCCCAGACGTCTTCGCGCCAGACTGCACCTCGGACGGCCTTGATGCCGCGGTCGATGACGTGCATCCAATACTGCGGCCGATACTCGCCGCGGTTGATGAACGGCGTGAAGTTCAAGGACAGCGACAAGGGATTGTTTGTCTTCTCCTGCCACAGCCGGCGCAGTTCGGCCGTTTCGGCGAACAGTTGGTCGTCCAACTCGCGGATGGGCCGACCGTTGGTGATCTGCACCAGCACGTTGTCGGGCAGCTTGTCGATGGACCGGGGCGGGAGCCGATAGCTGCTGTACGCTCCGCAGACGACCTTCTTGTTCGGGTGCGTCTTGGCTAACTCGTTCGCCACGCGGATGACGAACGTCCAAACGTAGTCGGAGTGGATGCCGGTGGCATCGCGGTCGAGCGTCACCTGGCCGCGGCATTGTTCGCACTGGCAGAGGCTGAACCCGTCCTCGGGCATGACGGAGACGATCGGCACGTCATAATGGTCGAACATCAAGCGAGTGTAATCGACCATTTCTTGAAAGAAGCCCGGGCTGGACAAGCACGCGCTGGGCCGATCGCTGTCGGTGTCGCGCCGGCCGTTGGGCAGCATCGCGTAATACTCGGGATGAGCTTTTCGCTGGCCGTCGAGTTCGGTGATTTCGCGCTGGCCGTGATGCATCAGGCCATATTGCTTGTTGAGTCCACAACGCAAATACCACAGGGCATCCTCGACATCCGGCGAACTGATTCGAGGCCGATCGATCGAGCGGACCTCGAACGCGGGACGCACCGTGCGATCGACCCGTGGCAGCACGATGCGTTTCGACTTGGGGACAAGCTCGCCCAGTTCGCCCGGCATATACCATCGCACGCCGAGGCTGCGCAAAAACTCGTAGACCGCGTTGAGCGAGCCGCGATGGTCATAATTCCAGATGTCGAGTTCCTTGTTGTAGTCTCGATAGATGCTGGCGCCGATGGGATTGATCCAGGGATGCGCAGCCAGCTGTTCCCACTCCGCCTGCCTGCGATTCACCCAGTCGGTATGGCTGCGCCCCCACGGCTCGACCGGCGTAAAGTCCCAATCGTTGCCGACCAGTGCCAGCCAATCGTCGCCCGATACCATGCGAAACGCGTCCCGCGGCAAGCCTTCGGCCGTGACGCCCTGGGCCCGTGCGGCATCGCTTTCGCCAACATAGATTTTCGCCGGCATCGCGCCGGTCGCCGCGGTGACGATCGGCAGCTTGGCGCCGCTGATCTTCGCCACGTAGGCCTGCAACTCTTTGGCCGCCAGCTTGGCCGACCGAGTAGGCTTCTCGGAAACTACGATCTCGGACCGCGGCCGGCCGTCGTCGACGATCGGCATGGCGGCTTCGGCAAGATCGAGCGACGCGAGCGCCAGACAGCAACTCGCAGCCACGAGCGAATAGTGAGAAGGCATTGCCGTCGGTCCTTTCAGTTGCGGCTGGAAATGTGAGAAGGCAGCGGCAGGTAGTCGCCTTCGCGGATCATCCATTTGTCGAGCGATTCACGGAGTTCGCGTTCCGTCACTTTCACATGACGATCTCCCGCCAGATTCGTCAATTGATGCGCGTCACGCTCGAGGTCGTAGAGTTGAAAGACCGGTCGTGGATTCTGGAAGTACAGACGGTCGTGCAGTTCCGACAGACGGCCGGCGCGATGGGCCGCTTCAATCGCGGTCCAGGCTGGATTGCCGGTCATGTCGACCGGCGTGTAGGCGCGGTCAGGCAAGGCGTTGTAGATGAAATGATAGCGGCGCGTCGTAATCGAGCGCGACAGGTCGAGGCCGTCGGTCCGGGAGAGCGGCCCGGCGTGGTAGCCGCGCTCGGCGAAGACTTGTTCGCGGCCTTTGAAATCCCGGCCGAGCAGCGCGTCGAGAAAGCTGACGCCCGTCATCTCCTTGGGTGCGTCGAGTCCGGCGGCGGCCAGAATCGTCGGCGCCAGATCGACGCCGCTTACCAGCGCGTCGCTGTGCGCGCCGGGCCGAACATGGCCGGGCCAGCGGATAATGAGCGGAACGTTAATGCCGCGCGTGAACAGCGTCCCCTTGCCGCGCAACAGCGACTCGCCGTTGTCTCCCATGAAAATGACGAGCGTGCGGTCTTTGATGCTCCGGTCGACGAGCAGCTTGTCGATCAGGCGGATTCCTTGGTCGAGATCGCGCACCTCGGCCAGGTAGCGAGCGTAGTCCACGCGCACCTCGGGTAGGTCGGGCCAGTCGGGCGGCAATTCCAACTGCGCCGGGTCGATCCCCTCGTAATCCTGCCGAAAGCCGCGATGCGCCTGATTGAAGCCGAAATAGAGGAAGAACGGCTTGCCGGACGGGACTTCGTCGAGAATCGCGCCGACCCGCGCTCCGATGCGATCGAGTGCCGCTCCCTTGGTGCCGGCCGAGCGAACGAAGTGATCGAAGCGGTTCTCGAAATTGCGCATGCCCAAGTCGACGAGCGTCTGCTGGATATGCTCGGCGTCTCTCACCCGGCCGTCGAGGTGTTGATGCCGGCCGTCGAGCCCGACCCAATAGCCGTGCTCCCTCAGGACGTCGCAGAAGAAACGCACATCGGTCTGCGCCGGTTGGGCGAACCGCGTGACTCGCAGCGCCACTGGCGACCGCCCCGCGAAGATCGCCGTCCGCGACGGGGCGCACTGCGGCGCCGCCGTGTAGGCCCGATCGAATCGCATCCCTTCGGCCGCCAGGGCTTCGAGATTCGGCGTCAGTTTGAACCGCCGACAATTCTCGCCGGCGGGGTAGCAGCCGACGTGTGGCACGCTGTGATCGTCGGACAAGATCAACAGAACGTTCGGCCGCTCGTCGGCCGCGGCCTGCGTTACCACGACGGCCAGCAGGCTCAACGCCGGAAAGATCCGCACGCGGTAGCGGGTCAACATCACTTATTCTCCCTCAGTTTTTCTTTTCGCTGAGCTTCTTCAATGCCTCAAGGACTTCGTTGCGAGTCCGTGGATCGCCGACCAACGGCAGGGCCGCTTCGTAGTCGGCCGCGGCCTGGGCCTTCTCACCGATGGCGGCGTAGGCGCGGCCGCGGGCGAGGTACCCTTCACCGGCGGCCCAGAACGGCCACTTCGTAAAATCCTCGCCGCCAAACCGTTCGATCAGCTCCTGCGCTTTGCGCTGGGCCAGCAGATGGAGCATCTCGGTGTTCTTACGCTCGGCTTCGATCGGGATACGCGCGGCCAGCTCTTCGGCGCGGGCGTAGTTCTTCATCACGCGGGCGATGCCGGCCGCCTGTTTCAGCGCGGCCGACTGTTGTAGATCGGTTAGCTTGCCGTGCGACCCGCCGACCAGGGCGATCAGCGCCGCCAGCGCTTCGGCATGTTTTTTTTCCGTGACCAGTTGAGCGGCACCCCGTGAGGCGGTGATGAAGTCGGTGACGGTTGGATCGGCGGGAAATGGGTGCGACCTGCCGTCGTAGAAGCGGGCGAACTTCAACGGCTGGTGAAAGCCGCTCGTTCCCGTCGGCGAGAACGCGCTGTGCTCCTGGCCATTGTCGCGGATGCGCTGGCGGCAGACGTTGATGTGCCACGGCAGGCTCTGCGTGGGCCGACGGCCGACGACCTGGTGCAGCGGGTCGTTGTCATCGGTCGTGATGGGCAAGCTAAGCTCCGCCGTCCAGTGATCGTCGGCAATGCGCGTGGCGACCTCCGCCTGGGAGTCCCAGGCGAACCACTGCCCTTGCGGCGCCCCACGGTCGAGGTCCACGATGTGCCCTCCGGGGCTGATGGCGACCTGGTAGTAGGAGTGCGTCTCGGTGGCGATCTCGATCTCGACGACGTCGCCGTGCCAGATGGCCGGATCGTCGTTGCGCGTGGAGGCGGTGCGCGGTTTCTCGCCGGGGCGCTCCTCACAGCGGATGGCGAACACGAGATGGTTTCCCTGCCAGCCGGCCTGGAACGAGGCACCATAGGTGGGCGCGCGGCCGGTTTGCAGCTCGCGCAGGCGGCCCGTCGAGGCGGTGGGGCAATTCCGCCAGTAGGCGTCGTCGAGCTGGCCGTCGATGACGATCCCTTCTGCTCCGCCGACGAGCCGCACGGTGGGCACCGGCCCGCGCTTCTGGCCAAGCTGCCGCGACTTTAGGCGCAGGCCCTTCAGGTAATCGTCGATCAGCGCGAGGCGTTTGCCGAAAACGCTGGCCGCATCCGCCTTGGCCTTGGCTTGATCGAAAAGCGCGAGCGCTTCGTCCGCTTTCGCCTTGTCTTCCTCCATCGCGGACCAGTTCGCCGCACAGTGGTGGAAGAAGGCCAGCATCTCCTGCTCGGCGGGGCCGTAGAAGAGCTGGCAATACTCACGGAGCATCGCGCCGGCATCCGTGTCCTGGCCACCCCAGTAGGCGCGCGCGGTGAAATAGACCAGGAAGTGATTGAAGCCGATGGCGACCTGGTCGAAATCCTGCCGCACGGTGAGCCAGATATCCTCGCCCTCGGAGATGCCCTTGGCGGCGTTGACCGAGTTCACCAGCGCGGGCGCATCGAAGCTGGGCAGATACCAGCCGCGGTCGGTAAAGGGATAGTTTTCGAAGATGAGCAGGGGATTGCTCGTCTTGCTCGCCCATGCCGCGCGCAGCGCTTCCGGTGCGGACTCACCGCCGCCTTGCCTGCCCGGCTTGGTGATCGGGCGGCGCCCGCCGACGATGCAAACCTGCACGTTTGGCTCCAGCTTCTCGATTTTCAGCGGCGGCAGGGTGTAAACGCCGTAGGCGCAGTTCAGCACCTTCGCCCGCGGGTGCGTTTTCGCGACCTCCCTTGCCACGCGGTTCACGAAGTCCCACACATAATCGCTGAGCAAGCCGCGCTCGTCGCGCTCAGGCGAGTCCTTGCCCTGGCACTTCTCGCACTGGCAGATCGAGGTGTAGCCGTCCGGCGGCATGATGGAGACGGTCTCAAAGTGATAGGTGTCCAGTTGCGCTCGCGCCCAGCGCACCGTCTCGCGGAACAGTTCGTCGTTCGAATAGCAGAGCTGGCACTTCGAGTCGCCGGGGCGGAAGTCTGGCTTGCCGGCGTAGATGGCGAACCAGTCGGGATGCCTCGCGAAGACCTTTTCGTTGTTCGTCATCGTCGCCAGGCCATGGGCGATTTGCAGACGCTCGTCATTTCGGATGCCGAGGCGCATCGCCCACAACGCCGTGTCCGCGCCGACCACGCCGAAGCGGAAATTGAACTGCCGCAGGCGGAAGTCCGGCCGCGTCGTCTCGTCGAGCGGCGGCAGCTCGATCGTCTGCCGAGACGGCAGCACCTCGCCCAGTTCCCCCGGCAGATACCAGCGCGCGCCGAGCTTGCGCAGGAAGCCGCACACCGCATTGAAGCTGCCGCGCTCATCGAGGCCCCAGATTTCCAGCGTCTCGTTCTTCGCCGTCGGCAGGCCGTCGGGCTTGCCCGTGTCGCCGGGCAGCTTAAGTCGGTTCTTGTACAAGCCGGTCATCGGCAGGCCATATGGCGCGCCGACGATCTGCTCCCACTCCGCCTGGGCGCGCGGGATGTCGCCGTTGTGCCGCGCGAAGGGCGCCGTGGGCGTGAAGTCGCTGTCCACGCCGATCAGCGCCAGCCAGTCCGCGCCCGTGGCGATGCGATACGCGCCGTCCGCCAGGCCGTCCGCCTGCACCGGGCACGACGCGCTCGCGCCGATGAAAACTTTCACCGCCGTCCCGGTGGGCCGCGTGACGATGGGCAGACGCGCGCCGCTGATCTTCTCGATGGTTGCGCGGAACTCGTGCGCCGCCACGCGAGCTGTTCGTTTGGGTTGCTCGGCAATCACGATTTCGGCTCGTGCTTGACCGTTTTCAACCAGAAAGGCGTCGGCGGCAGGAGCCGGGCGCGGCACCGCAAAGACTACGACGCTCCCGAGGACTCCGCAGGAAATGCCGCGCACTAGCGCTTCGAAAGGTTTCATCATCGAGACTCCGATTGTGTGATCGTTCTGGACGTTGGGGAGAGATGCCAATGGGTTTGGGAACCTTGGCCGCAGCCGGCTCGCCCTGCTGAGTTTGCGCATCGGGTTGCTGCTGACGAGGCTTACGGGTCCTGCGCGGCGCTTCGAGGATCCGGTCGTGCCTCGCCCCTGGGGCTGAACAAGGCGACGTATTCGCCCGGGCGCGGCTTCCTTTCCCTCTATTTCACCAGCAGGCGGGCCGCGCGGGCGGCGACGAGCTGGCAGGGCAGGCAATAGGCCGCCCACTTCTCGCCGGGCGGGAAGGTCACCTGCTCATAGGCCGTCAGGTGGCCTTCCGCCTGATGATAGGCGACATGGCCGTACAGGCTCAGCAGGAAATCGTTCCGCCGCCCCAGCGCCCATACGCCCGCCAGGTAATCGGCCAGCGGCCAGTCGTCGAGATGATTTCGGAAGCGCGTCATGCCGCAGAACTGCCCTGCCGCCGAAAGACGCGCCTCGACGATCCGGTTTGCCATCTCCGCGGGCAGCAGGCCGCTGGAGAGGAGTTCCGGCCAGTAGCGGTAATTGGTGTAGGCCGCCAGGGTCTTGACCTCCGGCCCGTTCAGCCGCTCGGGTCGGGGTGAGTCGCTCGGCCCCGGCCGCGGCGGCAGCCACCAGTCGGACGGATCGGCGGGCCAGGTCTCGCGAATCGCCCGCAGCGTGTCGCGCTGCAAATCCGCGGCGGTCTGTCGCAGGCGAGTGACAGGCGTGCTGGGAGAGGCGTTCCGCCGCTGGCACAACGCTGCCCAACGTTCCAG
Source organism: Candidatus Anammoximicrobium sp. (assembly GCA_032229885.1). GTDB lineage: Bacteria > Planctomycetota > Planctomycetia > Pirellulales > Pirellulaceae > Anammoximicrobium. The sequence continues at coordinate 10,248 of JAVYAJ010000285.1, forward strand.
CCCTTTCGCCACCCAGGCGTTATTGTGGAAATACTTGTCGGCTTGATGACGCGTGTCCGCCTCCGGCACGCCGCTGAGCAGGCCGTCGTCCCGCGCCGCCGCGTCACGCAGCTGCAGGAGATGCTCGGCCATCCGATCCAGGGCCGGAAACCCGTCCGGCCACCAGCCCGCGATCCCGGCACGTTCCTCCAGCAACGCCGCCGTGTGCAGGAGTTGCCCATATTCCGCCAGCGATGGCCCGTAGTAATTGATCGTCCCGTCGCCGCGGACAAAATGGGCCAGCCAGTAGCGGAACAAACTCGCCGCACGCTCATGGATTCCCCAGGCCGTCAAGGCGTCCACGGCGGCAATGATCGTGGGCGGGAACCCGTCGTGTTCGCTGCCCCCATAATAGCCCACGCCATACTTGGGATGATCGCCCTGGAACGTGGCGTCGATGTGCGCCAGTCCCGTGCGCACGGACAGGTCCAGGAACGGGTGTCCGGTCTGGATCGGCGGGTTCACGCGGAGTGCGCGGGCGTTCCGCGCGATCAAGGCGGGATCAAAGGCCGGCTCGCCCCTGGTGCGGGGAAACAGCGTCAGAATCTTGTCCAGATCGGGCTGCCCCGGAAACAGCTTCCGCACGGGATCCTCGAGCATCGCATTCCAATCTTCCCGAGGCATCGCGTGCGGGCCGACCGCTCGTGCCGCGGGGGCCGCAAAGGCAGCGGCGGAAACCGCGGCGCCGTGGGCGAGGACTGCGCGTCGGGTCATGCTGGCAGGTCGGGTGGTTCGTATGGTTTGCGAGCCTCCGACGACATTTTGGCGTAACGGTGGGGAAGGCTTGGCTTGGAGGTCTTGATTTGCTTCCGTCACGGCATCTCCTGGGGCTTGTTGTTTGTCCGGTGTTGGTTCTCTTCATTACCTGGGTCACAGGATACAGTATTCGCCCGTCTTCGGCAAATTCTCGCAGCGCGCGGGTTCACGTTTCGCCGTGAAGGGGATGTACCCGGCGATCCGCAAGTGATGTAACGCTCGAATTCTCCAGGGCTCTCGATGTTTCGCGACTCATCGAATGCGAATTCTGACCGTCGAAACGCCAATCATTCTCGTGATTTCCAAGTATCTCAACCGCTTGGCTGGCAGGCGTATCCAGAAGGCCATTCCGGGTTTGTCGTGGGTTTGGTAGAAATTGGGCGGGAGGGACGCGCAGATGCAGGACACAGACCTTTATCAGGCGATTCTTGGTTTGGCGTTGCCGTGGACGATTTCCAAGGTGGATCGGGACACGACCGCGCAAGAGATACGAATCCACGTCGATCATCCCCGGGGAACGAAATTCGAGTGCCCGGACTGTGAGCGGAAGTTGCCCTGTTACGACCACGCGGAACCGCGATCCTGGAGGCATTTGGACTCGTGCCAGTTTAGGACGTTCTTGGTTGCTCGGCAGCCTCGCGTGAACTGTCTCGAGCATGGCGTGAAAGCCGTGTTGGTTTCTTCGGCGGAGAAGAGCAGTCGGTTCACGAGTCTGTGCGAGCGTTTTGCAGTTGATGTTCTGTTGGCCACTCACACGGTGAAAGGACCATGGGGCTTCTTGGGACGACATGGGACGAGACGTGGGCGTTCATGCCGCGTGCGGTGCGGCGTGGCCAGGAGTGTAAGGAAGCCAAGCCGCTGCCGCGGATTGGCATCGACGAGAAGGCGTTCAGCAAGGGCCAAGACTACGTGACGCTGGTTTACGACCTGGACGAGGGCACGGTAGAGGCGATCTCGGACGGGCGCGACACGGAAGCGGGAGTAGCCTGTTTTTCCCGGCTTTTGCCGGAGCAAATCGCCTCGGTCGAGGCGGTCGCCATAGACATGAGCCCGGCCTACGTCAAGGCCGCGAAGCAGAGCATCCCTCTGGCCGAAGACAAGATTGTTCACGATCGTTTTCATGTGATGCAACTGGCTAACAAAGCCGTTGACAAGGTGCGTCGTGGCGAGCA
>JAVYAJ010000286.1:0-11844 GCA_032229885.1 Candidatus Anammoximicrobium sp.
ACAACTGACAACTGACAACTGACAACTGACAACTGACAACTGACAACTGACAAATTTTCTTGGCCCTTGTTTGATTGCGGCTGCTGGCCGCGCTAGGACAAAGGCGGGCGAAAGTCCGACCTGCGACGTGCCAGGCTGCGGCGTCTCGCATCTAGCCCGGACCCGCGGGGCTTGGTGTCGGCCGTCGGTCCGACGGTTGATTGAAATTCGAGGCTAACGATTCTGGGAGGGCGTTGAAGATGTCGCGAGAACGATGGACGCGTCGAGATTGGCTCAAGGCGAGCACCGCATTGGCGCTGCCGACGCTGGTTCCGGCGCACGTGTTGGGACGCGCCGCCGCCGCGCCCAGCGAGACGGTTCGCATTGGCGTCATCGGCTGCGGCGGACGCGCACACGTCATTCGCGAGGCCGCGGACGTCAAAGGATTTCGCGTGGTGGCCGCCTGCGACTGCGAGCCGGGCAAGGCGGAACGATTCGCGCAGCAGCTATCGAGCGGCGAGCGCTGGGAGGTGTACGAGGACTATCGACGCATGATCGACGAGCAAAAACTGGACGCAGTCATGGTCGAGACCACGACGCACGCCCGCGGCCTGATCACCGTCGTCGCGATGCAAGCCGGGCTGGATGTGTACATCGAGAAGCCGATGTGCCTGACGATCGCCGAGGGTCGCGCGATGGTTCAAGCGGCGCGCAAGCTGAATCGCGTCACCCAGGTGGGCACGCAGCAACGGTCGATGCCGATCAACAACTGGGCCAGCGACCTGGTGAAAAACGGCGCCATCGGCAAGATCAAGTTCGTGCTCGCGCCGAACTTCGTCGGTCCGTTTCGCTGGACGAAGACGTCCGCCGCGGATATCTCCGGCCCGGTGGACAAGTGGTGGGACGCCTGGACCAGCCAAGCCGAACTGCGGCCGTACAGCCCGGAGCTCCATCACGGTTGGGCGCGGTGGTGGGATTACGACGGCGGCGGTCTGTCGTTCGGCGTCACGGGCTGGGGAACCCACTCGTATGACCAGATTAACCGAGCACTGGGCACGGACGATACCGGACCGCTCGAAGTGTTGCTCGAAGAGCCCGTCGATCCCCACAGCGACAGCTACAAGAGCGTGGGCGGCGGGATGGTCGGCGACGCCAATCTTGGCGAGACGGGCGACGGCGACACGGGAACGGATTATCATCGCATGGCGCGGCTCGTCGGCCCGCGAGCCAAAGTGCGGATGCGATTCGCCAGCGGAACCGAACTGAGGCTGCATCTGGACGGCAATCACGGCCCCGGCTTGGGCGCGATCTTCGTCGGCGAAAACGGCAAGATCGAGATCAACCGGAACAAGCTGGCCAGCAATCCCCAGGAGCTTGTGCGGGATGCGGCCAACCCAGGCCCCAACCGTCGGCCGGAGACGGCGTATCACATCGAAAACTGGATCGAGTGCATCAAGAGCCGCCAGCGGTGCAACGCCGACATCGAGATCGGCTTGCGCGCCACGACACTATGCTATCTGGTGAACATCGTGCGCGATGTCGGCCTGGTCGGCCAGACGTTGAAGTGGGATCCGGTGGCCGAGCGATTCACGAATTGCGACGCTGCCAATGCGATGCTGGCGCGAAAGCCGCGCGCCGGGTACGAGCTGCCGACGGTCGGTTGACCCAGCGCGAAGGCGGTAGCGGGGGCGTGTGGCGCACCGCCACGCCCCGCCGCAGACCACGGTTCCGGCGGCTGTGTGCCAGTCGAGCGCGCGCGGCGAGCGCAGGTTGAACTCGGTCGCACTCGGCTTTTCGTCCAATACCGCGAGGCGTCAGACGCCGAACGTCGAGCGATCGCGATCAATCCCCTCGCCTGGTATGCGGATCACAATCGGCCCAACGCAAGAATGGTGTTCTTGGCCGGCAGGCTGAACGGGGCGGAGAAATGGTAGAACTTGCCCTTCTCCTCGCCATCCTCGATCAGCGCGGTTGGCTGCTCGATGATAAAGTCGGCAAAGTGAGGCGCATTGAAGGCCACGAACGCGACGCTCAGACAATCGATCTGCGGGTCGAACGGCTTGCTTAGATCCGCATAGGCGACCGGACCGGTGTCGACCTGATACAGGCTCTTGTCGAGGCTGATGTTCATCGTTTTCGTCGGGCATTCGATGACGGCCCGCAGCCCGGTCGCGCCGTTGCGAATCTCGGTCTGGGTGACCAGCGGCAGCCCGGCCGCCGTGGCGTCCCGGATCTGCTCGAACGTTTCGACCACGGTAACTTCCGCAGCGTCGTGCAACAACAGTCGCGGCTCGCCCCATACTTGGTCGGATGTGACGACCGAGCGATAGCGGTCGCTGATCCGTGCCGGCCGCCGGAAAATCAGCCAGCGGCCATCGCCATAGATCGGCAAGAAGTCGTAGTTGTCGGCCAGAAACAGATCTTGTTCGCCGAACGTATTCTCGCTCTTGCAGGACGCGCACTGGTAAAAGTGGGTCGCTGTTCCCGCCCGGTCGTCAAAGACCGTCGTGCGGCTTTCCACCCAGAAGCGCACTGTGTTGAACGAAGCCGTTCCACAGATGAACGAGCGGGCATAATCCAGACACGGGATCCCGGTCGCGCCGTCCGCAGCCACCGCGTCAGCGGCGATCAAGCGAGCGCCCGCCAGCGCCGCGGCGCCGGTCTGCAAGAAGTCTCGTCGTGTACGCATCATGAGTCGAGCTCCGGTGATAGTTCGGTACAGTGTCTCGTTTTACGACGCAAAATTTTACGAGGGCGATCTCGCCGGTGGAAGCCTCCGCGACAACCACCGCTGGGGTGAAGCACGCGGATCGAGAAACGTCGCCTGTCGCCCCAGCCGCCGATTGGCCGCCTCGGCGTGCGAGACATCGCAGGCGCCGGCCCACCCAGTCCGTACGCGCTGACCCCCATGTCGGGCCGATGCGTCGCGAGCGGCGCTCTGAAACGCAAGCCACGTGTCGAGCATTCGTCCCCGGCGCCGCTCGTCTCGTCCACGCACTAGTCCGGGCCACGCAACACAACGGACGCGGATCGAGTCTCTCGCGGCGCGATGGGAACAAAACCCGCCCATGCCTTTGCTGACGACAGCCTCGCGGGTCGTGCGATGCTCGCTTACTGTTATACCGCCCGCGGCGGCGAAGGGAATCTTGGCGGGCAGACTTCCGTTTTGGGGGTTGTGCATTTCGCGGGCGCAAAGAAAAGCCCAGCGGCGTCGAATCGACGCCGCTGGGCCCGCGAGAAACGTGTGTTCACGCGACGAGCGACCGTCGCGCTTACGGCATGGTGCCGTTGACGCTGTCGTACGTGTTCTTCACGCCTTGGCCCATCGTGCCAATCGTGACGATGCAGGCGGCGATGATCAGGGCGACCATCACGGCGTATTCAACAGCGGTCGCGCCATCTTCGGAACCCAGGAAGCTGCGAACTTTCGAAGTCAAGCTGTTCATGTGACTCTCCATCTTGCGGTTTGGCCGATTGACACAGGCGTATCATGCCGCCGCACGGCCGGGAAAAAAAGGAATTGAACCAACGCCTCTCATCCCCAATTTTCAGACAATGCCATCACGCGGATGCGATGCATGTCCTTCCCTTCGGCAACCAGGCTTTCCGGCCGGACGAACCGGCGCGGCCCTTGGCTTTGCGCACCAGCCTTGCGGCCGGTTTGCCTTTTTCGGGGAGTCGGAGGCCACGGACAGGGCAGCTCAAACCGGGCTGCCGCTCACGCCGCGTCCCGGGTAAGCCGCGTGCGCAACAGTCAGCGAGATCTGCCGCGGGGCGTTGATGCTCGCATCACCGCCTCACGAACAAAACCTATGTCACCAACGACCGTTGTCAAATCGAAAATAACTGACACGAGACGAGTTTCTGTCGGATGCCGTCTTGCTGTTGCAAAACAACGACATCGGTCATCCGCGACGTGCGGCAAAGACAACACTTCGACGAGACGTGGCCGTTATATCCAGCGCGATCGGTGCGGGCCGATGCCGCCGCCTCGCACGCCGCGAGGCCTGGCTCCGATCTATTTTCCGCGACACAGGGGGATTCAGACCGGGCAACTATTGGGTAGGGCTGGGTTCGCCGAGCTGAATACGAGGCATCGCGGCATACGCGGACCAGTGTTCGGCTACGCGACCGTTTGTTGCATCGCCGCCGTGCAGAACTAGGCGATATCGCAACCGCAGTGGCCGCTGGGGTTCGATGGCGAAGGGTTGGTCGCCGCAAAACGACGCACCGGCCCAACCGTCGTTCCGACAGTGCCAGAGGGTCGGATGGTTGGGATTCGCCGGATGGTCCAATATGGCGATCCCCGACCAGCGATCAGCCCGAATTGGACCGGACTGGTCCAGCCATTCGGCGCGTTGCAGATGGACGTTCTGCTCGTTGCGCTGGCCTCGGCTGTTGCGAATCTCGCCGCCGCCGTCGAACGGGGACAGCGACTGGGCCACGCGGGCCGCCAGGAACCCGAACGTCGTGCGCCCCAGTTCGATCGGTTCGGCGCCGGCGGGCTGAAACACGAGATCCACGTCCATCAGACGGCAATCGTCGCCGGCGGTAAAAATCGTCAGCGACCGCTGTTCGGCCAGAAGATCGATCGCCCCATCGCGCCACCGCGTGCGCGCGACCAAGCGACAGAAGATCGGCCCGTCCTCGAGCGACACGAGGTCTCGGTGCAGAATCAGGCCGCCCGTATCGGCCCAGAAATCATGGCCGGCCACCCGGTTGTGGGCGATCCATAGCGAATAGTGATGGCGATGGCTGCCCGTGGGATCGTGTGATTTGCCGAACTCCGTCAGCGAGATGCCATCGGGTCCGTTGACGGGGTAGAGGAACGGGCGGCGAAGCGTCGGATTGGCGTCGGCGGGAGGATCGCCGGTCGGTCCCAGATGATAGCTGGTCACCAACCGGCCATCTTCCGTGACGTGCAGGACGCCGTCCAGCGGCCATTGGGGCCGAATCTGCATCCGCGGAAAATAGGCCAAGGGGGTGGCCCGATCCTGGTCGTCGAACATCCGCCAGTCCGCCGGGGGGTAGGGAACTTGAAGCGTTCGTCCGCCCCGCAGCACGCCGAATTGCAGGCGATAGCTGGCTTGGCCTGCGTCATCGGCCTGCGCGATCCACCACAATTGGCCGGCGGTCGTCCCCGCGGCGCGGCGTTCATCGGCCGTAGGTTCCGCCGAAGTTCCTGCGCCCGTCGCTGCGCCGAGCGCGGGTTGGGACGCCGCGGTTCGTGGCTGTTGGCGGGCGACCAGTTGCACCGGCTGTTCGCGCCGCTGGCCGCCGGAAGTCACGTGGAACAGCCGAAGTGACCGCTCGTCCACGAGGCCGGCCTGGCCGAGCTGGTGCAGCGCTGGCCCGAAATTGATCTCGCATTGAATCGGAACCAATGCTGCCCGTGGCGGCAGCTCGTCTACGTCGATCGGGATCTCGAATCGATCGTACCGAGGTGCGCCGTCCGGTGGTGGCTGTTGCTCGGCAGCCCGCGTCGCCGTCGCGCGCGGTGCGAGGATCGATGCCAACAACAACCAGACGTGTATCGCAAGGCGTGCACGGTCAGCCATCGAGAGACTCCTTGATTTGGTTCGCGGCCGCTTTGTGTGTCGCACCGTCGGCGCCGCGGCTTTGCGCCTCGCGGCGAGCTGCGGTCGTCGCGAGATGGCGCCACGGTCCTACAGCCGTGCACGCTGATCCGCAGGCGACACGTTCGACCATGATGCGACTGTCGTCGGCAAAGTCAAGAACGGGCGTTGTCGAGCGAGCCGTCCGTGGCGACGCCGCTTGCGCGGCGGAACACCGACGAGGACTTGCGTTGACCAACGGTTCGATGGACAAGTGGTCATCTTCGCGTGGCACGGCATCGGGGCACGCGACCCGCAGCGTCTGCCCACCTCGGGGCGTTCCCTGCGTCTGACCCGTCGCGCCGGATCGGATCAGGTGATTTCGGCGTGGTAGGCCTGCAGGCTCTTGACGTGTCCGCGACCCTCGCGAAACGCGGCAATCCCCTTGGCGGCGGCGCGGGCCGCGGCCAGGGTCGTGATGTAGGGAACGTTGTGTTTGATCGCCGTGGTGCGAATATAGGCGTCGTCGGCTTGGCCGATCTTGCCTCGTGGCGTGTTGATGACGAGCTGGATCTCGCCGTTGACGAGCGCGTCGGTGATCGTGGGCCGTCCCTCGCGGAGCTTCAAGATCGGTTCCGCCTCGAGGCCGTTGGCGGTCAACAGCGCGTGCGTGCCCTGTGTGGCCCGGATGCGGAACCCGAGTTCCGCAAAGCGGCGGGCGACGGTCAGCACCTCGGGTTTGTCGCGATCCGCAACCGTGATCAACACTGTTCCTTCGAGCGGCAACACGGGCTGGGCGGCCTCTTCGGCCTTGTAGAACGCCAGGCCGAACGAGTCGGCCATGCCGAGCACCTCGCCGGTCGAACGCATTTCGGGGCTGAGCACCGGATCGACCCCGTGGTACATATTGAACGGGAACACGGCCTCTTTGACGCCGTAATGCGGGATCCGACGGGTCTGCAAGTTCAAGTCTTCAATTCGCTTGCCCAGCATGATCTGTGTCGCCAGGCGAGCCATGGGGACATTGCGCACCTTGGACACCAGCGGCACGGTCCGCGAGGCCCGCGGGTTGGCTTCGAGGACGTACACGACGTCTCTGAAGATCGCGTACTGGACGTTGATCAAACCGACGACGTTCAGCTCGAAAGCGATCCGCCGCGTATAGTCGCGAATGGTCTCCAAGTGTTTTTCGGCGATGCTGACCGGAGGGATGACGCACGCTGAATCACCGGAGTGGATTCCGGCCAGCTCGATGTGTTCCATCACGGCCGGCACGAACGCATCGCGGCCATCGCAGATCGCATCGGCTTCGGCTTCGATGGCATTTTCGAGAAACGTCTCGATCAGAATCGGCCGCTCGGGCGAGACATCGACGGCTGCCATCACGTAGCGTTCGAGCATCTGCTGGTCGTGCACGATCTCCATCGCCCGCCCGCCCAGCACGAACGACGGGCGGACGATCAGTGGATACCCGATTTCGCGGGCGATGGCCACCGCTTCATCCAAATTGCTGGCCATCCCAGAACGCGGCTCGGGAATCTCGAGCTTGCGCATCATCTGGCGGAACCGATCGCGATCTTCGGCCAGATCGATGGCGTCGGGCGAAGTCCCCAGGATCGGCACGCCCGCCGCGGCCAACTCGTTCGCGATGTTCAGCGGCGTCTGGCCGCCGAACTGGACGATGACTCCGTCCGGACGCTCGACATCGCAAATCGCCAGGATATCCTCGACGGTCAGCGGCTCGAAGTACAACTTGTCGGCCGTGTCGTAGTCCGTCGAGACGGTCTCTGGGTTGCAGTTGACCATGATCGCTTCCAGGCCTTCGTCGCGGATCGCGAACGCGGCATGGACGCAGCAGTAGTCGAACTCGATGCCCTGTCCGATGCGGTTGGGACCGCCGCCCAGGACCATGATTTTTCGCCGCGTCGAGACCGGCGGTGCGCCGGGCGCCTGGTAGCTGCTGTAATAGTACGCCGCGTCCTCGACGCCGCTGACTCGCACCGGATGAAAGCCGGGCGTGAGGCCGAGCGTCTTTCGCCGGGCGCGGATGTCGGCCTCGGCGATTCCCAGCAACCCCGCCAAATAGCGGTCGGAGAAACCATCGCGTTTGGCGCGAGCGAGCAGATCATCGGGCAGCGGCTGGCCTCGGAAGCGGAGGATCTCCTCTTCCAACTCGACCAGTTCGCGCATCTGTTGGATGAACCATGATTTGATGTGGGTTCGCTCGGCCAGCGTCTGGACATCGGCGCCTTGGCGAAGCGCTTCGTACATCTGAAACTGGCGCTCGCTAGTAGGTTGACTCAACATCCCCAACAGTTCGTCCAACGAACGGTGCGCAAAGTCCTTGGCGCCGCCCAAGCCGTGCCGGCCGATCTCCACCGAGCGGATCGCCTTCTGGAGAGACTCCTTGTACGTCTTCCCGATGCTCATCACCTCGCCGACGGCCAGCATCTGTGTGCCGAGACGATCCGACAGATCGGAGAATTTCTCGAACGCCCACCGGCAGAACTTGACGACGACGTGATCGCCCGAAGGCGCATATTTGTCCAGTGTCCCTTCGCGCCAGTAGGGGATCTCGTCCAGGCTCAGGCCGCCGGCCAGCAGGGCGGAGACAAAGGCGATCGGAAAGCCGGTGGCTTTCGAGGCCAGCGCCGACGAACGCGACGTTCGCGGATTGATCTCGATCACCAGCACCCGTCCGGTGCGCGGATCGTGCGCGAACTGGATATTGGTGCCGCCGATCACGCCAATCGATTCCACGATGGCATACGAATACGCTTGCAGCCGTTGCTGGAGCTCGGACGAGATCGTCAGCATCGGCGCGACGCAGAACGAATCTCCCGTATGCACGCCCACGGCGTCCACGTTTTCGATAAAGCACACGGTGACCAACTGGTTTTTGGCGTCTCGGACGACCTCGACCTCCAGCTCTTCCCAGCCCTCGATCGATTCCTCGATCAACACCTGCTGGATCACGCTGGCCGCCAACCCACGGCGCACGACCGTGCGCAGCTCTTCCATGTTGTAGACCAAGCCGCCGCCTGCGCCGCCCATCGTGTACGCAGGCCGCACGACCGCCGGCAGCCCGATCCGCTGGATGATTCGCTCGGCCTGCTCCATGCTGTGCGCAGTCTCGCTGCGCGGCAGTTCGATCCCCAGCCGTGTCATCGTATCTTTGAAGATCTGGCGATCCTCGCCGCGCTGGATGGCGTCCAGCGGCACGCCGATCACCTGGACGTCGAACTCGTCCAGAACCCCCCGTTTGGCCAGCGCCGACGATAGGTTCAGGCCGGTCTGGCCGCCCAGATTCGGGAGCAGCGCGTCGGGGCGCTCGCGTTCGATGATCTCGGCCATCCGCTCGACGTTCAACGGCTCGATATAAGTCGCGTCCGCGATGCTCGGGTCCGTCATGATCGTGGCCGGGTTGCTGTTGGCCAGGACGATCTCGTAGCCCAGGCGGCGCAGCGCTTTGCAAGCTTGTGTGCCCGAATAATCGAACTCGCACGCCTGGCCGATCACGATTGGGCCAGAGCCGATGATCATTACTTTGCGGATATCGGTGCGTTTTGGCACGGTTGGAATTCCTTTGGCTGAGCGACTCGACGCGCAAGAATCGAGTCGGACAGATTCGGGCTATATGTACTCGATGGCGCCTGGCGGCTTGGGCGTCAGGTCGTACACGCAACGATTGACGCCCGGGATCGCCGTGATCCGCTCGCAGATCCGCGACAACACGCTCCACGGCAATTCGACCGCCGTCGCCGTGCGTCCATCGTGGCTGGCGACACACCGGACGACGATGATGTCGCCGAACTCGCGCTGTTCGTCGCGGAGCCCGGTGGCCTTGTCTTGCAGCAGGACGGCCAGGTACTGGAAAGCATTGGCGCCCGCCAATTCCTCTTCCACGACGACCGTTGCCGCGCGAACCGTCGCCAGACGCTCGGGCGTGACCTCGCCGACGATCCGCGCCGCCAGTCCGGGCCCCGGGAACGGGATCCGAGCGGCGAGTTCGGCCGGCAATCCCAGGAGCCGGGCGACCGCGCGGACGCCGTCTTTGCGGAGCGTCGCCAACGGCTCGAGCACTTGATATCCGTAGGCCTGCTCGGGGTCGATGCCGAGCTGGCTGAGGATGTTGTGCTGGCGTTTGATGCCGGCCACCGTCTCTTCGATGTCGGTCAAGATGGTGCCATGCAACAGAAATCGCGCCCCTGTTTCGCGGACCAGCCGGCCGAACACCTCGCGATAGAACGTCGTTGTGATCGCCTGCCGTTTCTCCTCGGGATCCGTCAACCCCGCCAGCGCGGCCATGAACTCGCGCGTCGCGTCGATTCGCTGGACCGGAATCCCCAGCTCGGCGAACAACCGTACGATCCGTTCCGGCTCGTCCTGCCGCATCAGCGAGTTGTCGACCAACACCGTCCGCAACCGGTCGCCCAGCGCGCGATGGCCCAACAGCGTGACCACCGAACTGTCGACGCCCCCGCTCAGTGCATTGATCGCCAGACCCTCGCCGACCGTCGCGCGCACCGCGGCGACCTGCTGCTCGATAAAACCAGCGTAGTCCATCTCGCATTCTCCTGTCGCGTTCACAACCTGACGGGGATTCCTTGGGACGCCAGGTACTCCTTCATCTGGCGGATCGTATATGTGCCAAAGTGGGCAATCGAAGCCACGAGCACCGCGTCGGCATGGCCATCGACAATGGCCTCGCGCAGATGTTCGAGCGCGCCGGCGCCTCCGGATGCGATCACGGGCACGCGCACAGCGTCAGCAATTGCCCGCGTCATCCCGATGTCGTAGCCACTCTGAACCCCGTCCGTGTCGACGCTGGTCGGCAGGATCGCGCCCGCGCCCAACTGTTCGGCCTGGCGAGCCCACGCCACGGCATCCAGTCCAGTGCCTTCGCCGCCGCCGCGAACGACGACCTCGAAGCCGGACGGCAGCACCGTGGATCGGCGGACGTCGATCGCCACCGTGATTCGCTCCGAGCCGAACGCCTCGGACGCCTCGCCGATCAGTTCCGGGCGTCGCACCGCGGCCGTGTTGAGCGAGACCTTCGTCACGCCCACGTCCAACAGAGCCTGGATCTGGGCCACCGAGCCGATTCCACCGCCGACGGTCAGCGGGATCGCAATCCGCTGGACCGTCCGTTCGACCGCGGCCAGCAACGTCGGTCGAGACTCGACGCTGGCCGTGATATCCAGAAACACCAACTCGTCCGCTCCCGCGTCGCTATATGCGGCGCCGTTGTCGGCCGGATCGCCGATGTCCTGCATATTGACAAAATTGACACCTTTGACAAGACGGCCGTCTTTGACGTCCAGACAGGGGATGATGCGCCGATAGCTCATACAAAAACCGCTGCAAGATCAAGGGCATGGCGGAAGGTCGCTGCCCGGCGCCCTCGTGCGTTGTCCAATTTTGACTTTCGGGTGACGGCACTCGCCAGAGCGCGCGAACCGCGCGGCCGGACGACCGCGGCTGCCCCAATGTCTAGTCTTGACGATGCGCTAGGCCCAGGTCAACGGACCGACAAGATAGCTTAGCGAAGCATGGACAGTCCAGTATGGCAGTCCAAACTTTTTTCGGAAACCAGCGTCCAGACGCCCGCCCGCTGCGGTAATTGCCGCTCATGCCGCATCTGGTCCGAAGAGAGAAAATGTCGCCCAAGGCCCGCGAGTGCTGGCGCCGCTGCGCTTGAAATGAGAGACGAAGTCATTGAAAGTGACACGTGAGAAACATAAAAAGACGCAGTCAGAGATCGAGACACTCAATGACGACATCTTGATCCGCACAGATAATACGGCTATTTTTAGCGTAGAGAAAGATCAATGGGAAATGTTGCCGCATGACTCGCTGGATGCACGGGAATGAAGGTTCAGGCCGGAGACGCCGCGATGATCCGGACGATGGCCGTGGCGACGACTGGCGCGATACGGACGAGGACGAAGACTGGGAGGATGAAGGCTGGGAGGACAGCGAAGATGGATGGTCCAGCGATGGCGAAATGACCGAACCATGTCCGTACTGCGGCCACGAGATCTACGAGGGCTCGCCGCGCTGTCCGTCCTGCGGCCAGTACATCAGTTCCGAGGACGCGCCTCCGCGGCCCAAACCCTGGTGGTGGGGCGTCGGCGTTTTCGCCGGATTATACGCCGTTTATCGTTGGATCCTCGGCTGACGCCATCCTGCGCGGCGGACGCGGCGAAATGCGTTAGAGTCTTAGTTCGTATCATGCGCGCACGGTGCGCGCATCTTGTACAGTGGTGTGTACAGTACACGTGTGGGTTAGTGGCACGGGAATGGGTTA